>CAZWIP010000275.1:0-3810 GCA_964634125.1 uncultured Dehalococcoidia bacterium | reverse complement strand
ATGTGTCCTTTAATTATCGGGCCCATTTGTCCCACTTTTGCTGAAGACGCACAGTGACAATATGAAAGTCTCATTCCGAAACCCCATATGCTTTGCAATGATCATTGTTTTGACAACATTTCTGGTAACCGCTGCATGCGGCAACGATAGTAGGCAAAAAACTGCATCCGCAATTACTCCCACAACAAACCCGATCGATGAACCTGAGAGTGACGTTATCTTTACCATTGGCAACCTTTCCGACCAAACAGGACCTGCAGCGGCTGCAATGCAGATAATTGATATGGCATTTGGAGATCTTATTCGATATTTCAATGAGAACAACCTTATCCCTGGTGTGGAGCTGAAAATCATTACGTATGATGGTCAGTTTGATCCATCCAAAGATATCCCTGGCTATGAATGGCTCAAAGAACGCGGAGCAGACTTGATCTGGACGCCCGTTCCGGCAGCCGCTGTGAGTCTGAATTACAGAGCTAACGAGGATCAAATGCCCCTCTTTGTATCAACCGCCAATATAGAGGAACTGGTCCCCCCTGGATTCATGTTTAGTGTGGGTGTCATTCCTGAGTTTGCGGCATTTACTTTCCTCAAATGGATCGCCGATAATGATTGGGACTACCAATCAAAGGGGCCGGCTAAAATCGGCGGTGCAGGCTGGAATGATCCCTACTTTGCCACATTCTTCGAAGCCGTGAAAGATTATGCGGATATACACCCGGATCAATTTGAATGGGTAGAAGGACATCTCACCAACTATGGAACTTTCGCATGGAGTACGGAAGTTCATTCGCTGATGGACTGTGACTATGTGTTTACACCCAATCCCATGGTCAACTTTGTAAAGGAGTACAGAACCGCAGGACATACCGGCAAGTTTATCGGAACTGATAACCATTGTGCGTTCTTCGGTCTGATTAGTGATGCGCAACTTTGGGATGATATCGATGGGATGCTGTTCCTGAAATCAACGGAGTGGTGGAACGATGAAGGTGAAATGATCGATCTGATTAAAGATATTCTGAACAAAAATCACTCTGACGAGGCTGACAAAATCATTCGTTCCGGTGTGGGGTACATTGCGATGGCAAACGCTTTCCAGGCCCTAACGATCATTCAGAATGCGGTAGAGGCTGTTGGAGCGGAATATCTCGATTCACAAGCACTTTTCGAAGCGGCTCAGGCAATGTCTGTTACCATCGATGGTCTTGAACGTTTCACCTTCAGTGATACGAAAAGGTACTCAACCAATTACTATGCTGTATATGAAGCTGACGGTACTCGGGGAGATATCTTCAGAATAGATCCCGAATGGTATCTTCAACGGTGCACCCCTTAGAAAAGGTAATTACTACGAAAACGAACATATATTGATGAGGACTTTGCATGGCAGACAAGGTAGGGATAGTGGCGGTTGCTCAGACAACCTATGAAGCTGCCTATGACAATTGGCGATCTCATGAGCTTACTTACCATACCGTCGAGAAGGTATTAGAAGAGACGGGGCTCAAGTTCGTCAGTGACGGTACAGGAATAGATGCCACCGTTAGTTCCAGCAATTGGCTTATGGAGGGGCAGAGGAATTAGTAACCTGCCCATAGTGATGTCGCTGGTGGCCATTTCCGCAACAGTTACTAGTATGGGCAGTGAGTCTTTCAAAAACCAGAGTATGAGTCGGCAATGAATGTATTAGTGATAGGCGGGACAGGTACCACCGGACATTTCATTGTGAGCGGATTGTGCCAGCGAAGACACAACGTCACAATCCTACACCGCGGTCATGAAATCCCCGAAACACCCGAAGGGATTGAGCACATCCATACGGATCCATACAATGCCGATGCAATGGCCACAGCTCTGGAAGGACGCCGTTTTGATGTATGTATTGCCATGTATGGACGGCTGCGACTTATAGCTGAGATCACCAAAGATATCGTTGATCATTTCATCTCAGTTGGCGGCCAGCCCGCTTATCAGGGCTACATGAATCCCGAACTGCTCGAACCTGCGGGTTTACCAGTGCCGACCCCAGAAGATGCCCCATTAGTAAATGGCCCGGATCAGGATGAGAAAGGTTATCGCATCGTACGTACCGAACATAAGGTGTTTGAGGCCCATCCAAGAGCAACTCATTTTCGATATCCCTACGTGTATGGCCCATATCAATTTGTGCCAAGGGAATGGTGTATCGTGCGCCGGATTCTGGATCAACGTCCTCATATTATTCTGCCGGAAGCAGGGCTGACATTGCACAGTTACGGTTACTCCGAGAACCTCGCCCATGCAGTGTTATTAGCCGTGGAAAAGCCCGGGATTGCAGCAGGACAAATCTATAATTGTGCCGATCAAGAAACTCTCACATTGCGGCAGGTAGTGGATATCATCGCGAAGTCGATGCAGCACGATTGGGAAGTGGTCACTATGCCCTGGGAACTGGCTGTACCGGCGCGGCCCCTGATTGGACAGTTACTACCCACGCATCGAGTAATGGATATCAGCAAAATACGTCATGAACTGGGTTATTGTGATGTAGTCAAACCGGCAGAAGCCCTGGCACGCACAGCTCGCTGGTTGGCCGATCATCGGCCTGAATCCGGGGGATTTGAGGAGATGGTGTTGCAAGATCCCTTTGACTACCAAACGGAAGACCGCTTGATTGCAGCGTGGCGAAAGGCGTTATCAACGATACCGAATATCGAATTTAAGCAAGAACCTGGATACACTATGGCTTACAGTGGCCCTGGTAGCCGTGAACGAATGCATAAAGAGTTTGATGAATAACCACTTCAGATTGATTCAATCTGGAAAAAGGAACTCGAAAAAAGCATTTGTACTCCTGTCGGGCGGTCGGTGGGACGTTTGCAAAGGTTTTCAATTGTGGGAGGAAGAACACAATGGTGCAAAAGGGGCCTTTGTCAGGAATTCGAATAATCGAGCTGGCAACAGCGCTGGCGGCTCCGGGTGCATCCCGCATCCTGGCTGACCAGGGGGCAGACGTCATTAAGGTTGAAGTACCGGGGATAGGCGATCTCCTCCGCTTCATTGGGCCAAGTCGCAATGGTGTAACTGCGATCCACCAGAATGTGAACCGGGGGAAACGCTCGATTGCGATTGATTTGAAATCCGCCCGCGGCGTTGAAGTGGTAAGGAAGCTTGCTGCCAGCGCGGATGTGTTCTTTCATAATTTCCGCCCCGGCGTCGCGGAGCGGTTAGGTGTCGGCTACGATTCTATATGCGCGTTCAAAGAGAACATTGTGTATGTCTCGGTAACGGGCTTCGGGTATGAAGGGCCCTATGCGAAAAAGCCTGCCTGGGACAACGTGATGCAGGCCTTTTCGGGGGTTGCGCAATCGCAAGCCGATCCTGTGACGGGCGAACCTGTGCAGTTTTACCAGATCTTTGTCGATAAAATAACTGCCATTACTGCGAGTCAGGCGATTACGGCGGCACTCCTAGCGCGCGAACGTGGAGCAGGAGGACAGCATATCAATCTTGCGATGGCCGATTGTGTCGTGGCTTTTCTCTGGCCCGATGTGGGGGCGGAGGTCACGTTCGGGGAAAAAGAGGGCGTGGAACTGGGAACCCAACTCACCAAGAAAGTAAAGCCCCTGCGCTTCGCCGACGGGTGGGCGCAGGCAGCTCCTGTGAGTGATAAGGAGTTTTTCGGCTTTTATCGTGCTATGGGCGTGGATGTTGGTGATGATCCTCGTTTGGCAACGATTGAGAGCCGGATGCAGAATCTTTAGTTGGTTGAGGTGTTATTACTCCGGCAATTAAATAGTATCAGTTGGTAGCATAGGCAATCTTGGG
>CAZWIP010000274.1:0-3814 GCA_964634125.1 uncultured Dehalococcoidia bacterium | reverse complement strand
GCATCTAATCTGAATCCGTGAACCCGGTGCCATATCCTGACATTGGGATTGAAAACAATTCGCTTTCCTGTTATACGTTTTACTCTCAAGGAGAATTCTGTGTCGTCTCCTATTAGACCACTTTTACCTTTTTCATGTGATACCGAACTACCGAAGTTACCCTCATCGAAGAGTCCACTGAGGTCGAATGCCTTTTTGGAAAAAGACATATTTGCTCCCCAGACGTTCCTAACATCCTGGGTTTCAGTCATATTGCTGAAAGCGGAACATCCAATTATCCAATAGAATTCCTCTGGGAACCATTTCATGGATTCATTCTCCCACAGAGGAGAAGCGAAGCCGGTTACACCTATGATGGATTCTTCATTATAGGTGTTCACCATCGATTCTACCCAATCGGAAAAAGGGAGAGCATCATCATCGATAAAGGCTATGATATCCCCCTTTGATTTTGTTACTCCTAGGTTTCTAGCCTGGGAAAGTCCAGAGGGTCCGTTGTTGAAAAATATGCCAACGTTAGAATATTCCTCCACACTGACGTGCGACTGAAGTTTTTCGTATAATTCGTTGGACTTTTCGACGACTACAATGGTCTCAAAATTATGGTATGTTTGAGGCTGGAGACAATTGAGCAGTTCAGTAATATCTTGAAACCGCTCCATGGTGTAAGAAGATATGATTATCGATACAATTGGTCTATGCTCTTCTATTGAACCGCTCCCTGAGAATGGTGGTCAGGATGCGCCATCCGTCTTTTATACTGCTTAGCTTTGATATACCGGAAATCCTTCTACTTTCGAAGCTAGGAACCTCTGAAACTTCCAAATCAGCCATTTTTGTTTTGAGATAGAGTTCAGTATCTATCGCAAAACTGGAACTGGTGATATCTACCTTATCGAGAAGGTCTAACCAAAAAGCATGATAACCGTATACGAGGTCAGAATATTTAGTTCCAATTAGCATGTTTGCAGTGGAGGTTAGGATACGATTACCAATGTGTCTATGTAATGAAAAATCCACGCTTCCACCACCAGGCATACACCTGGAACCTTTGGAAAGGTCATAGCCATTGAGTAATGGTTTAACAAGGCTAGGGATTTCTTGCGGGTCCATAGATCCATCTGCATCAAGAGTTACTGCGATGTCACCGGAGGCGCATTTCCACCCATGTCGCAGGGCGTCTCCTTTGCCACGTCCCTGCTGGTAGGCTATTTTTATATCTGGCAGGATTTGTTTGGCCATCTCGATTGTATGATCGGTGGACCACCCGTCTACTAGAATTACCTCATGAATGTCCGGCAGTTCCAACAATTTTGGCAATACATGAGACAGGTTTTCCTCCTCGTTTAGAGTCGGGATTATGATAGATATTTTAGTGTCTTCACGTGAACGTGGTAATCTCTTTAATTGTGGGATTGAATCCATTTTCCCCTCCGTACTGTGGAACGAAACAGAGTCTTCATTCCAAACCAAGCTCCTCGTAATTGGTCTATTGATCTTAGTTTTAATATATAACGTAAAATGCGAAGAGGGTTGCCGTAAAAGCGAATATAAGTTGTCCGTAACAAAGACATCAATTCCTTGTGGGAGATAAATTCAGTTTTGGGTACATAAAGTGGGCCTTCAAACGAATCCCAATTTACACTATCTAAATCCAGATAACCCATTTCAAGGCAATACTCAAAGACTTCAGATCCGGGAAGGGGAACCAGGGTATTCATCGAAATACGGTCGAATGGCAGTTTCCTCGCTAATTCAGCGGTGGCCAGTGTATCCTCCCTTTTCTCTTCTGGATGCCCGGTGAGGAAAAAACCCTGAGTAATCAGATTGAGGCTTGCCGCTTGTTTGATCGCGTGTTGAGCTTTATCCATAGATAGCTGCTTTTTTGTTATTTTTAACATTCTCTCGGAGCCAAACTCAATACCAAATGCCAGATAATAGCATCCAGCGTCTTTCATCAGCTTCAAAAGCTGATAGTCGACCCCATCTGCTCTAACTCCATTGGGTAGAGACCACGCAATATCCAGTTTTCTTCTCAGAATCTCGTCGCATACTTCTGCAGCGTGCGTCCTATGAAACGTGAAATTATCATCAATAATACTGACTTCTCTAATACCATAAGTTTTCATCAAATATTCAATTTCATCGACAATTTTCTTTGGGTTTCGTAGCCGCAGTTTCTTGCCAAGCACCAATCCCCCCGAACAAAAAGTGCATTGATAGGGACAACCCCTCGAACTTATGATCGGTGCCACTGGCCGCCTCTTGACCATGAAGCCATGGCCCATTCCACTGGGGTAATCAAGCGGATTTATAACCTGCCACGGATAATCCAAGGAGTCAAGATCCTCAATCATAACAGGAGAATTGACCACAATATGACCATCTGCTCTGTAGGCGAGCCCAGCTACCTGTTTGAAGTGATCATTACCCAAACTCAATGCTTTGACTAACTCGGGAAAGGCATTCTCCCCCTCTCCTCGTATTGTAAAATCTATCTCAGGCACATCATTCATTACGTATTCAGTCAGTGCAGATGCATGTTGTCCGCCAAATACCGTGATGATGTTATGATTCAAATGCTTGATTTCCGAGAAAAGTCTTTTTGCTCCAGAATATTGAACTGTAAAGCCAGTAATCCCAACATAATCGGGGGATAATCCAACTGTCAACTTTGTCACATCGCTAAATTCCATATCAGAAAGACAAGCATCGATAATCGTCACATCGTGTCCTGCTTTCTTGAGGCTCGCTCCCATATAGCCTAAGCCTAGGCACGGTGTTTTATAAAATGACCACCTAAGTGGCGGATTAATCAAAACTATTCTAGACATTGATCATCTCACTATTATTCATGATCACACATACTCTTTCTGAATAACTTGAACTGCCTCCAAGAGATTTGACGCGATAACATCAGGTCTAGCGTCCATCTCATCCATTAAATCACATAGTTCGCACTTTATTCTACCTAGAAGAATCGTCTTGCATCCAGATGTTTTTCCCGCTTGAATATCCGTAAGTCCATCACCAATCATCCAGGAGGAAGCCAGATCTATGTTCATATCTTCTGCTGCCTGAAGGATTAAACCAGATTCAGGTTTGCGACAATTGCAATTGATCCGAAGTTCATCGACAGTGGCGTTTGGATGGTGCATACAGTAGTACTCCCCATCAAGCACTGCTCCATCCTGAGTGAGCCTATCAACAATCGTCTTTCGTATCACTTCGAACGTTTCCATAGGAAAAAACCCCTTGGCTACCCCTGGTTGGTTAGAAACGAGTATAACTTTAAAACCCATCTCATGCAACGTGCAAATAGCTTCGCTGGTCCATGGGTAGATACGCAGGTGATCTACACTGAAAGGGGAATCAACGATTCCGTGATCGGGGTAATAAACAAGCTCGTTGATTACCCCATCTCTATCAAGGAAGATAGCCTTGTTCATCTATATCCTTAAAAGGCTGTCCAAGAAGTCCTTTTCAACCCCCTGTATCCCCCAATCTTGGGGGAGTGTAAGCACCGGGGGACACCCCCGGTAACCCCCGGCAGGAAGAATCCTGCATCTCTTTTTGGACAACCTGAATCCTATGCCTATTGATCATTAACCGATGGCCTCTGATTTAGCAGCATCATCCAGGAACATCTGTACTGTCTCTTTACTGTATGGATGAACGATCATTCCCTCCAGCAATTTCGGGACCACAGTTACCAAATGTGCACCAGCTTCAAGCCACTCGATGATGTTTAGTACCTCTCGGGTGGAGCCGATAATAATGCTGGCATCCAATGAGAAATCATCAAGGACCGTGC
>CAZWIP010000273.1:1493-3814 GCA_964634125.1 uncultured Dehalococcoidia bacterium | reverse complement strand
TCCAAGAACAAACTACACCTTGAGGTCTTATTGGACCTAGTGGAGAAGAAACGCAAAAAGTCACTCAGGAAGTACAAGAATCATCAGAGGGGATTATGCCCAGCGTGAGGCAACGGCTGAGATCAGCGAAGGCTGACGTATTGACCGATGCAGAAGCCAATCTTTTACTGACCGGATGCCGGGACTGGTATGACTTTGCTGTGGTGTTACTGCCGTGGCAAATGGGCGGCAGAAATCAGTATTTTGCCACGATAATAGGGTAATTAGGATGGAAAATGGTGCAGGGAACAGCGGTTCGCCGTTTGGCTGCGAGGGAAGCTGTTGCTGAGTGCCTACATGCTCATTCCATTTCAAAAACAAGCTTTTGAATTTTTTCTATCACTTCATCATTTGAAAGTCTACGATAGTCTCCCTGAGCGTAACCCAGTCCATTCTCATAATATCCGATTGCATTTAATCGATTCTCAATGCGGCAGTTTTTCTCTTTGATGACCTTGCCGGGAGTACCTGCCACTATGGAGTTATCAGGAATGACTGTACCTTCTTTGAGAAATGTATGCCCCGCAATAATGCAATTGTCGCCAATAATGCAACCTTCCATAATCGTTGAATTTATACTGACAAGACAGTTATCACCAATCCTGCATCCGTGTAGGGTGCAATGGTGAGTAATAGAGCAGTGATTACCAATATAGGTTCCGTGAGATGCGCCAATATGTATCATCACGAAATCCTGAATGTTTGTTTTCTCCGATATCTCAACTTCATGAGCCTCTGAACGTATTACAACATAAGGCCATATGGAGACACCTTCTGATATTTTCACATTTCCGTATATTTGCGCGGTAGGATGAATAAAAGCAGGATTTTCCAGTTTGACGTCTTCTCCATACACGGTTAATACCTCCATAATCTCGTACACAGAATGACTATTATCACGCTTGCGGCATTATACCACGAATAATGCGGTAATACAGGATTGGGCGGGTTAATTTTTGGGGTCTAAGATTTTTAGTGAGGGGCATACTACACAATTACCTGACATCGTAGTAGAATTTCATCTCAAAAACCCGTATTCCCCACAATTGAAAAACTACTTCATACTGCTATAATCTGCTTATCTGAAAGCCACCGACGTTGAGAGACTACTGAAGAAGTGACTCTTGGGGAATCAGTGCGGTGCCTTTCAGACCACGGTGGTTGAGGAGGGTCAGATACCGCAGTCTGGCTCTCCTCTTTTTGTTCCGTACCACTATCAATCCTGATTTGGGAGATGATGAAGTTGATACTATCGATAAACGGAGAGTGGGGGCGCTTGCTTAACGGGGTCATGTCGTACGTAATGACTGAAGGATCAGCTTGAACACTGAGGTCTCTTGAGCTGCGATCAAATGGAAACTCGAGCGAATTGATGAAGATTCATCGATTCGGTTTCTCAACCGTTCCAAAAGGCATCATTTGAAATGAAGTCATGATCGTTTGTGTATGTCAAGTTCAAGCAATGGGGAGAATATTTTACCGTGCAAAATCATAGCATCTGGGTTAAAATGTAACAAACAAGATGTAGATTGATTTCCAAGGGGGTAACAATGAAAAGTTATCAAGCAGTAATTGAAAAGTGTCCAGATACAGGTCTATATGTTGGGTATGTACCCGGTTTCACCGGGGCACATTCGCAGGGCGAAACTTTAGATGAATTGAATCGCAATTTATGCGAAGTTATTAAAATGCTCTTGGAAGATGGTGAGCCAAACCTTGATACTGAATTTATTGGAATTCAAAATGTGGTAGTAGCATAAGATGGGGAATGTTCCGGTACTCAAACCCCAGGATATAGTATCCAAATTAATTCAACTTGGCTTTTCAGAAGTCAGGCAACGTGGGTCGCACAAACAATTCAAACATCCCGATGGTCGTAATACTACAGTCCCATTCCATAAAGGTAGAGATATATCACCCGTCCTCACTCGTCAAATTGCGAAAGATATTGGTTTGACAATCGAGGAATTCTTGCAGTTGAAATAGACAAGTAGCAACTGTGTGAACTCCGATCCCCTGCGGCATGCTCTTTTCAGGCATGATCTATTGATGTCACACAACACTGGGCATTATGAAGGCCGTAACGAATGTAACTGGCATTCCGAAACATACACTGTGATTCAAACCAAATTGAAGTGCTACTCGGGCAGTACGACCTTTTCTAAGGTGACTGGTTATGCAAGATGTTAATCCTGTAATATCCTCCAGACCCAGAAACATATGCCTTTGAATCAGACGGGACCTTCGGGGACTTCGCTTTGGTGGCGGGGGCGCTTGCGCTT
>CAZWIP010000273.1:0-1483 GCA_964634125.1 uncultured Dehalococcoidia bacterium | reverse complement strand
GGGTCCTGCTCGTGGAGGGGGCGACCGGCGCCTTCGGAGGGGGTACCGGGGGCGCTTGCTTGATCGGGGTTCCATCAAACGTAAAATGGGGGGGCTTAGCTTCGGAGGTGAGGGCGCCTGAGCTTGGATTATGCAGGCTGATACTGGATTACCAAACTTCACCTGTTATTGCCCCTTTGCCGCAATTTAAATAGAAACTAATTTCGGAAGCGGAACCAGGCCCAAAGGGAGCGCGCCTTGAAATCGGGGGGAATGATTTATCGTATTGCCTTTTTCTATTTTGCTATCTGTGGCTCTTCCATCCAAGCAGGTGTAAGTCCATAGTAAAGAACATCAGGATCTATATCAGCACCATTTTCCCATACTATGGTCCCATCCTCAATTTTCATCGTCTGGAATACTTTGTTATCTTTGCGTATTACTTCAAAAATGGGACCGTGTAGATATGGGCTAAGATCAATCTCTTTCTGAGTTTTGTCTTCAAACGTAATAATCACTTTATGATTCTCTAAAGGAACTACTGATTGAACTCGTATCAATTGCTTCATAACAGCCTCCCTTTCATTCGAGTGGCTCAATACCACCAACTGGCAGACCATTTCTTGCCTTTTCCCAGTTGTCAGTCAATTCGTTTCGGTGAAGTGTCGTCCACTCGACAACTAACGCATGAGCTCGACGAGGAAGTCCTCCCCTGAGAATCTCGATGGAGTCAATTAAATATATGGCCTCGTGCTCTCCATATTGTGCATGAAAATGAGGTGGTGAATGATCATTATAGAACATTCGGATTACAATGCCAAAAAATTCACTTATACGAGGCATTTCCCCTCTTTTATCGTATTGCTACTCATGTCGATATTATATCTCATTTTGTCCATTTTGTGATGCCTTTTCGTGGGAGCTTCAAATTTGGCAATACAACAATAAATATACGGATGCGTGTTTTATCCCGGCTAGGGCATTGTCAACCTCGGTGTGGCGAGGAACCGGTTGCTTCTGGCCCGTAGATGGGTTGAGGTAGATATCGTGGTTGGCTCCGGAATACAATAGGACGCATCCAGTTTTCGTTAGTTGCCGAATTAGTTCCCTGCGTTTCATATGGCGATCATTTTGGTTTCGTACTGCTCGGGAACATCATCCATGGCCATGAGGAGAAAAGCTTCTTTAATGTTTTGCTCTAATTCATCCATGGTTTCACCCTGTGTCATGATTTCAGGGTGTTCAAGTAACTTCCCAAGCCAAAATTTATCACCCTTCCAATACACAAGAGTCATCGTTGATGGCATAGCCTAAGACCTCCCTAGTGGTGAATCATGATACCGTATGATGGCACGGATATCAAGCTTTGTAGTGGGACCAGTGAATAACGTAACACTTGGTGACTCAGCTTCGGCAGAGGGGGCCCTTGAGCTTGGATTATGCAGGCTGATACAGGATTACCGAATTTCACTAGTTATTGGCCCCTTGCCGCCAAGCTGTTTGA
>CAZWIP010000272.1:0-3838 GCA_964634125.1 uncultured Dehalococcoidia bacterium | reverse complement strand
ATTCGTCATGTCCATATTTTATTATGGATTGTCGGATATTTACGGAAACAATGCGGCGACTTGACAAATAAAAACACTACATTATTATCATACATACAGGGCGGGAAGCGGGTTGTCCCTCATTAATGAATAAGGATGGAACTGGGGATCTCGAACGCATATTTTTTCAATCGGGCTAAGGAACCTCTGAACAGGTAAGGGCGGTTCGTAAGGGCGATTCATGAATCGCCCCTAGAGGTCGTGACGTTTCCACTTTAAAAACCGCTTATGAACTTCCTCAGACGAAATTCCCTGATGCTCGGATTTCCCCTCCTTAAGACAGGAGTTAATAACGGATGGCAATAGAAGAGAGTAATATTACCTGGCATGAGGGGCATGTTGATCGAAAGGAGCGCGAAAAGCTGCTCCGGCAAAAGGGATGTACAATTTGGTTCACAGGGTTTAGCGCTGCAGGAAAGAGCACGCTGGCTTTCACTCTGGAACATGAGTTGATTCGAAGGAATAGACTGGCATATGTTCTTGATGGGGATAATGTACGATACGGTTTGAACAAAAACCTCGGTTTTTCGGCAGAAGACCGCGAAGAAAACATCCGGCGTATCGGTGAGGTGGCAAAGCTGTTCGCCGATGCTGGTTATATTACGGTAACAAGTTTCATTTCACCATATCGCCAGGATCGTGCACTCTCCCGACAAATTCATGATGAAGCCGGCATTTTCTTTGTGGAAGTTTTCGTTGACGCCTCTATTGAAGTCTGTGAAATGAGGGATCCTAAAGGACTGTATAAAAAGGCTCGAAACGGAGAAATAACCGGTTTCACCGGGATCGATGATCCATACGAACCCCCTGAAAAGCCGGATATAGTAATCAAGTCCGGCGAAATGACCCCGCAAATGGGCGCTATGAAAATCCTCGGCTATTTAGTAGAAAAAGGCCACCTGCTCTTGCCTAACGGATGAACCCAAGACCATCAAATAGATTGTTTTCCTGAGGTCCCCTGGCAAGCATGTGTGTTACCGAAGTATTACTGAAAAGTTGAATTTTGGTAAATATTTGGTAAAAGACGTCTCAGAAAAAAGAAGAGGGACGCTATTTCGCGTCCCTCTTCAAACTATTTCGTAATATATCAACAGCCGTCATAATGCCGTTACCAATCGAAGAAAAGCCCCTCCAGAGATCGGGGATGCCATAATCACCGTCATTTATAAAGCCTCGGCCAGTACGTTATCAGCCTCTACACCGGTTTGCTGCTGCCGTCCCATGAAGCGATAGCCTATGCCCCGCTCGTTGAGGATCTGGCAGTGTTCACTGCACTCATCCAGTTTCTGACGAAGGTGACACACCGACTTCCGGATGGTATCCGGACTGGTATTATATTTTCGGTCACTGCTCGGGCAGCGCAAGGCATCAATGGCCACCACCCGGCCCTCGTTGTGCGCCAACTGGCTGAGAATATGGTATTCCAGGGGGGTGACGTGAACGTATTCCCCATCAATAAACACCTGTCGCTTGGAAAAGTCGATAATGAGACTGCCGGCAACAAAAGAGGGCAGGTCCTGGCGACTGGTTGGATAAGAGGAGTAGCGCCTCAGCACGGCCCGGGCCCGCGCCAGGAAATCCAGTGGACTGGGCGGCTTCAATATGTAATCATCGGCTCCCAGTTCCAGGGCCTTGACCACACGCATCTCCTCATTGTTCGTAGAGAGGACGATGATGGGCATATCGGAGAAGAGCCGGATGCGGCGGATGACTTCGTAGCCATCGATATCGGGCAGATCGGTCTCAATGACCACCAGTTGTGGCAACTCGGCCTGTACCATAGCGACGCCCGGCGTTCCCGCGGTTGCTGTGAAGATCTGACACTCCGGCCAGCGCAGCTCGAAACCGACACAGAGAGCGCTGGTCACTGCCGGGTCCGGCTCTATGACCGCGAATTTGATGTTGTCTCGTGAGATGGTTATCGACATTGGTATAACACAACTGACTTCGGCGCCGGACTGAAGAGGGCTAGAGGAGATATGCCCTCTTCAGTCACATTGCCGCAAATGTTTGGGGTTCGTTTTTCCTGGAGAAATCCAGAGCATTGCCACATGTTTATACTATTTTTATATTAGGTCGCCGTTTGTTTATTTTTCGTTTACTTTATGCGCATTAGTAATTAGAGCATAAATTTCGGAATTTGTCTGTCAACAGAATATTGATTTCATGTAGACAAAATGATGATTTTTTGTCACGGAAACGCGTCGCGTTATGTCTATAAGATAAAATACAGATATAAATGATTTGGCTAACATACGATTGAGGAAATCCTGTGAAAAATGTATAAATGAAAAATACTGGAGGTGGAGGGATGGCGGATTATTGCCCAAAAAGCTTATCGTTACTGGTTCAATATTCAAAGTTCGAAGTTCGATGGTTCGAAGTTCACTGCTATTTATCCTGCAATTCTGTTATCCTGTCTAAAACCCACCATACGATCTGATCCCCGGCACCCGATCCCTGACACAAGAATTCACCCTCACCCCTTCGACAATCTCAGGACAGGCTTAGGCCTCTCCCTTCAAGGGCGAGGATATTTTCATTCTTTCACTTTGTGCTCTTCGCGTCCTCTGCGGTTAAAACAAGCAGTCAGGTATCAGCAATAATAAGTTGTACAGGAACCTCTGAACAAGGGGTGACTTCAGGGATTTGGGGGTGTCTCCCAGCTTCAATCCCCTTCTTTCCCCTTTGCACAAGGGGGATAATCAGATGTTCCTACAGAATAAACAAGAAACGAGGTCAAACGTATTGCAATAGCATGATATCCGTGTTATTATGATAACGTGATACGGTCATTCAAGGATTCGGGCGAAGAAGACGTTTTCAATGGTAAAAACACAAAGACAGCTCGCAAAACATGCCCGGAAAAACTGTGGAAGATAGCTGCTCGAAAGCTTGATCAAATTGATTCGGTCACTTCACTTGCGGAGTTGAGGATTCCGCCAGGCAATCAGCTTGAATCGCTTAGTGGCAATCGCGCAGGACAACATAGCATTCGGATCAATGATCAATATAGAATCTGCTTCATTTGGACCGAAACAGGCCCGGGCGAGGTTGAAATAACTGACTATCATTGATTTATAATAAAGTACAAGAGGTTAACATGGTTCGTGTTCCAACTCATAGAGCGCCGACACATCCGGGGGAAATGCTGTTAAAGGAATTCCTTATTCCTATGGGATTAACTCAGAGGGATCTGGCCAATTCTCTCAATGTGCCATATCAGCGTATCAACGAAATCATCAACGAACGCAGGGGTATGACTCCTAAAACAGCACTTCGGTTGGCCAGGTTTTTCAACGTGTCAGCAGATTTTTGGATGAATCTTCAGTCAAGATGGGATCTGTATTATGCTCAACAAGATGAAGCAGAACAATTGAAGAAGATTCGTCCTTACGAAATTCCCGCCGGATCAGCAGGATAGTTAGCTATCTTGTTCTGTACAATGGCTCCTGATTCTGATGGCATTGCAGGAATCCGTTAAATGAACTGGCAAATGGTGGGTTGGAACCCCTCCTACGATTCTTGGTCCTCTCGCTGCAAGAGCGAGGAGCTTTTTCGTTCTTTTACTCTGTGCTCTCTGTGGTTAATAAACTCCTCAGAATTGGTGGGTTGAAACCCACCCTACGATCTGGTTGTCAGGTGTCGGGGGTCAGTTATCAGTACGGTCCCTCCCCATCTGGATTCCGTTCTTCCAGTATTGGAATGACATTTGTCATTTGGTATTTGAAATTTTGATATTTGTATTTTAGGGCTATCCCTTTCGTTGGACTACCTACTACATGTTGTGTTTGGGGTT
>CAZWIP010000271.1:0-3887 GCA_964634125.1 uncultured Dehalococcoidia bacterium | reverse complement strand
AGAAGAAAATCCATCAATCGGTGGGAGGATGGCTCAACTGGATAAAACCTTCCCCACCAATGATTGTTCCATGTGCATGATCTCTCCTAAACTCATAGAGGTTTCCAAACATCTCAACATCGAAATAATCAGCTACGCGGATGTTGAATCAGTTGAGGGGGAGGAAGGTAATTTCACTGTGTCAGTAAAGAAACGTCCCCGATATGTTAATCAGAGCATTTGTACTGGCTGCGGTCTTTGCTACACTAATTGTCCCGTAAAATTCCAGGCCTATATTGAGCAGGAAGAAACGGCAAAGAGGTAATAATATGGAAATTGAGCTTGCAAAGGTAGATGAGGTTGTTGACAAGTACAATGGGGATGAGGGAATGCTCATCCAGATATTGCAGGATGTTCAGAATGAATACAGGTGGTTGCCAAAAGATGCCATCGTTCGTGTTTGTAAGAAGCTGGGTATTCCTATAAGTCGGGCTTATCGCATAGCTACATTTTATACTGCTTTCAGCCTGGAACCGAGAGGGCGTCATCTGGTGAATGTGTGCTTAGGTACCGCCTGCCATGTTCGGGGAGGGGCAAGAATACTGGAGAAACTGGAGCAATCGCTGGATATAACTGCCGGTCGTACGACATCTGACCAGAAGTATTCTCTGGAGAGAGTAAATTGTCTGGGGTGTTGTGCTCTGGGGCCGGTGATAACAGTTGATGAAGAAGCGCATGGCAGACTCGGGGTGAAGGATATAGACGGAATACTCGAGGGGTACGAGTAAGGAATTGTCAGGAGATGTAGTATGGCACAATTGAAATCGCTTTCAGATTTTGAGAAATTAAGGGACGAGATTTCCGGAAAAAGAGATCCGAATAAACCTTGCATCACCATATGCGCAGGTAGCGGCTGCCTGGCGAGTGGTAGCAGCAAAGTTGCTGATGTATTTATCCAGGAACTTCAAAACCAGGGGTTACAAGAAAAGATTGATTTAAGACAAACCGGATGTCATGGCTTCTGTGAAAAGGGAACCCTGGTAGTGATTCACCCTGAACATATCTGTTATTTGCAGGTGCAGCCGGAGGATGTTGCGGAAATTATTTCAGAAACCATCACGAATGGCAACGTAATAGAAAGGTTGCTTTACGTGGATCCGGAAACGGGTGAGAAGATAGCACATGAACAGGACATACCATTCTACAAGTATCAGGACCGACTTATCTTTGGCAATAACAGCAAAACCGATCCAAAAAATATAGATGATTATATTGCCCTGGGTGGCTATTTTGCTCTGGCGAAAGCCCTTTTCAAAATGAGCCCGGAAGAAGTTATACTGGAAGTGAAAAAATCCGGGCTGCGTGGTCGAGGAGGGGGAGGCTTTCCAACCGGTCGGAAGTGGGAAGAGGCTGCTCATATTTCTTCAGATATCAAGTATGTCATTGTAAATGCTGATGAAGGGGATCCCGGGGCTTACATGGACAGGAGTGTTCTTGAAGGAAATCCTCACTCTGTTCTGGAGGGATTGATCATTGGCGCTTATGCTGTGGGCGCTCATGAAGGGTTCATCTATGTACGGGCTGAGTATCCACTGGCAGTGGAGAACGTGGGCATTGCAATAAGGCAAGCCGAGGAATACGGACTTTTAGGGAAGGATATTCTCGGTTCAGGATTTGATTTCACAATCACGGTACATCGGGGGGCTGGAGCCTTTATATCCGGGGAGTCGAGTGCCTTGATGTCGGCCATAGAAGGTCAGGTGGGAGAACCCCGACCGAAGCATATTCACACAGTGGTCAAGGGAGTGTTTGATAGGCCAAGTGTCTTGAACAATGTAGAAACCTGGGCCAACGTCCCCCAAATTATAGACGGAGGTGCTGATTTCTATGCATCCGTTGGAACAGAGGGCAGTACCGGGACGAAGATATTCTCTCTGGTGGGTAAGGTAAACAACACAGGGCTGGTTGAAGTCCCCATGGGAACTTCTATTAGGGATATTGTTTTTAAGATAGGCGGCGGAATTCCCGGGGGAAAGAAATTCAAAGCGGTACAGACCGGTGGCCCTTCTGGTGGATGTATTCCAGAGGGTCTAATTGATAGTCCCGTGGATTTTGATGAGTTGACCAAGTTGGGAGCTATGATGGGGTCCGGTGGGATGATCGTGATGGATGAAGATACCTGTATGGTTGATCTGGCCAGGTATTTCATTGACTTTCTGAAGGACGAATCCTGTGGTAAATGTACGCCTTGCCGTGAGGGGATTACCCAGATGCTGGGAATACTGACCGACCTTTGTGAGGGTAGGGGGGAAGAGGGCGATCTGGAGTTAATAGAGGCCATTGCTGAGGTGACCAGGGCAGCATCGTTATGCGCTCTGGGGCAGACTGCTCCTAATCCTGTGCTGACCACGATACAGTACTTCAGAGATGAATACGAAACACATATTCGAGAGAAGCGGTGCCCGGCCGGAGTTTGCAAAGCGCTGTTCTCGTACTATATTGATCCGGATAAGTGCAAAGCATGCATGATCTGCTTGAGAAACTGTCCAGTTGAAGCAGTTATTGGAGAAAAAGGTCAGATTCATGTCATCGATCAGGATAAATGTACCAAGTGTGGTACCTGCTTTGACATGTGCCCGGATCGTTTCGGTGCAGTTACAAAGGTCTCAGGAACTGTGCCTGCAGCACTTCCACTTGAAGAAAGAGGCATTCAAAAAGGTAAGTGAGGATAGTTATGAGCATTGTTAATCTGGAAATTAACGGTAGGGCGGTAGCTGCTGAAGAAGGCATGACTGTCATTGAGGCAGCACGTACTGCTGGTATTACAATTCCGACCTTGTGCTACCACGAAGCATTATCTCCATATGGTGGTTGCCGGCTGTGCATAGTGGGGATAACCAGAGGGAAAAGAACGCGACTGGTTACCTCATGCACTTATCCGGTTGAAGAGGGACTAATTGTAACAACTGATTCCCCGCAGATATTTAATATCCGCAAGATGATTGTGGAGTTTTTTCTTGCCCGTTGTCCTAATGTGCCAATGTTGCAGGATATGGCCAAAGACTACGGTATCGACACAACAAGATTGAAAGTGATCGGCGATGACAATTGTATCCTGTGTGGTCTCTGCGTGAGGATGTGTGCTGAAAGAATGGGCACGAGTGCTATCACAATTGCTGGTAGAGGTGTCGAGCGTCGGATTGAAATGCCGTTTAATGAGCAGTCAGACATTTGCCGAACCTGTGGTGCCTGTGCATCTATCTGCCCAACTGGCGCTATTAATCTTCAGGATATCTCAGTAAATATTCCGCGACCGATCCAGTCAGAGTTCGATACTGCCATCGGAACGCGAGCTGCAGTTTATGTTCCGTTCCCTCAGGCTATTCCGAACATACCGGTGATCGATCCAAATGTTTGTATGCATTTCCTGGCTGATGCCTGTGGTACTTGCGAGACGGTTTGCAAGGTAGGTGCCATAAATTATGATCAGCAGGAAGAGATTGTCAAGCTTAATGTTGGCTCGATCGTAATAGCCCCCGGATTTAAGCCTTACGATCCCAATTTCATTGAGGGCGACTATGGTTATAACCGCATGCCGAATGTAGTAACCAGCCTGGAGTTCGAGCGGATTCTATCTGCTTCCGGCCCATATCAGGGACAAATAATCAGGCCTTCGGATGGGCATCATCCAGTCAAGATTGCCTGGATCCAGTGTGTGGGATCGAGGAAGTGCGAGATTGGCAAAGACTACTGTTCATCAGTGTGCTGCATGTACGCGACTAAGCAAGCCATTATTGCTCGTGAACACGATGAGAGAATACAGCCTACCATTTTCAATATGGATATCAGGGCTTTTGGTAAAGGATTTGAACGCTACTATGTTTCTGCCCAGGATAAATTCGGGGTGA
>CAZWIP010000270.1:0-3891 GCA_964634125.1 uncultured Dehalococcoidia bacterium | reverse complement strand
TTGTAATATATTTTCGATGTTTTGTCTAGTATTTAATTGCCGGGTTAATAACAAAGATCACCATCGGCAATCTCACAGACAAAACCGGAGTAGCATCAAATGCTCTCAGTGCTATCGATAAGGCCTTGGAGGATATGGTCAATTATACCAATGAGCAGAATATTATCCCTGGGGTTGAGCTAGATATTGAAAGCTATGATGGACAATTTGATCCCTCCAAAGACATACCGGGCTATGAATGGTTGAGGGGGAAAGGGGCAGATTTGATCTGGACCCCTGTACCACCAGCTGTTGAAACACTTCAGACCAAAGTGAATGATGATCAGTTCATGCTATTTGCGGCTGCTGCTAATAAGGAACTTGAAGGTGGATATGTGTTTAGCCTCGGTATCACACCTGAATATGAGGCCTATACGCTACTCAAGTGGATCTCCGAAAACGATCCGCATTTCCCCAAAGACAGACCGGCCAGGATTGGCGGAGGATCATGGCTTGATGGCTACGGCATCGTTTGGTTCGCAGCAGCAGAGAATTATGCTGAAGTTCACCCGGATCAATTTGAATGGGTTGAGGGTTATCTGAACGAATTCTCGTTTATTTGGGATGTTGAAATAGAAGGACTTAAAGATTGCGATTATGTCTTCGTGCCCAGTCCAATTAACAATTTTGTGGAAGGCTACCGGCGTGCCGGATACACGCAGGCGAAATTCCTCGGATCTGATGTTCAAACAGCATTTCTTGGGATGGTAGATAAGGCTGAGCTTTGGGATAAAATTGACGGTATGCTGATTAGTAGATCATCCCGATGGTATAACGAGGAGGGTTTGATAATCGATTTAACGAACAAACTCCTGAATGAGAAAAATCCGAACAGTGCCGATGATATCCGTCGGATGGGTTCCGGATATATCGCAGGCCAGTCAATCTATTTGATGTTAGAAATAATCAAGGATGCGGTAGAGACTGTGGGTCCGGAAAACTTTGACTCCCAAGCTTTGTACGATGCCGCAATATCATTTTCATTCGATCTCGATGGCGTCGAAGGTTTTGCCACCTTTGATGAGACCAAACGATACGTGCAAAACTACTATGGGATATATGAAGCAAGATCTGATGGCGAAGACCTATTCAGGGCCGATCCCGAGTGGCATGAGCAAGTCTTTACTCCATGAATAGAAGGTGCCTGCGATAGCATTTGGTATTGATATGCATGTAGATAAACAACCTGCCTTGCTTATCGCATAGCCCTTGCCTAATACCGGGAGTGTGAAATCTTCACTTTGTAAGTGGAACATAGATTAGCACGTTTATTCCTGTATGGGAGGTCAACCCAGTGAATGTATGGTCAGTGTAAACATAGCCGGACTTTGAAGTTGTGAATCAGATATAAGGAGAGACAAATGCTAGGTGGATATGTTGGCAAGATTCTATTCGTAAATCTATCGGAAAGAAAAACATGGGATGAACCACTGGATGAAAATTTGTGCCGGGATTTTATGGGGGGATATGGGCTGGGAGCCAAAATCATTTTTGATCGACAAAAACCCAAGGTAGATCCCCTGGGACCCGAAGCGATACTGGGATTTGTTACCGGGCCACTTACCGGCAGCCCTGCGTTGACCGGCTCCCGTTATTGTGTTGTCGGTAAATCACCCTTGACCGGTGGATGGGGAGATGCCAATTCGGGTGGTGATTTTGGCCCTCACCTTAAATTCGCTGGCTATGACGCGGTCTTTATCCAGGGTGCCAGTGAAAAACCGGTTTATCTTTCCATAAACGAAGGTAAAGCTGAAATCAAGGATGCAGGTCATCTGTGGGGCAAAGACAGCCATGATACAGAGGATATACTGCAGGATGAGTTGGGAAAAGATACCAGAATAACCTGTATCGGCCCGGCAGGAGAAAAACTCTCTCTCATTTCCTGTGTGATGAATAACAAGGGAAGGGCTGCTGGGCGTTCCGGGCTCGGTGCGGTGATGGGTTCGAAAAAACTCAAGGCCATAGCCGTCAATGGAAAGGGATCTGTTGGAGTAGCTCACGAAGCTGAAATCATAGAGGCGAGAAAAAGACATCTGGATGAGATACATCAATCGATATTGTACCTTTCCATCGGCATCGGAGGCACCGCCGGATTTATGGAATTCCTGCACCTTACCGGAGAGGCACCTGCCAAAAACTGGGGAGGAGCTGCGTTGGTCGACTTTGCCGATGCCAGTCCGTTCTATGGTCAACCCATGGAAGACTTGAGCGAGAAGAAGTACGGATGCTGGCGTTGTCCCATTTCGTGTGGGGCCTTGATGAAAGCCGGTACCGACCAATACAAATATGCCGCCGGCGTACATCGACCGGAGTACGAGACACTGGGCAGCTTCGGCAATATGTGCCTCAACAATAATCCTGAGTCTGTCATAGCGGCAGCCGATATCTGCAACCGCCATGGCATCGATACCATATCCGCCGGAACCTCAATAGCCTTTGCTATAGAATGCTATGAGAATGGCATCCTTACCAAGGATGATACCGACGGCATTGAAATGACCTGGGGCAACCATCAATCAATAGTTGCCATGACGGAAAAGCTAGCCAACCGCGAAGGATTTGGGGATGTTCTTGCCGATGGGGTGAAGGTTGCCGCTGAGAAGATCGGGAAGGGATCCGAAAAGTATGCCATGCACGTCGGTGGTCAGGAACCGGGACTTCATGATCCTCGCGCAAATCCGCCATATGCCAGTGCTTTCATTGATGCCACACCCGGCCGACATACACAGGGGGGTGAAGGACTGACGCCTTTATCAGGGATGCCACCAGTTGATTATGATCCTGCCTCCTGCGCTGGGCGGGGCGAAATACATAAGATATCCGTCAATCTGAACAATGCAGCCAACGCAGCCGGTATTTGTATGTTTGGCTATCTGGCCATGGATGCGAATGCTGTCCACGATTTCTTGAATCTGGTGACTGGTTCCAACTATACCATTGATGACGTACTCAAAATTGGGGAAAGGATCGCCAACCTTCGCCAGGCCTTCAATATCAGGGAGGGAGTTACCACAAAAGACTTCAAAGTTCCGGATCGAATCCTTGGGAAACCGCCCTTACCGGACGGTCCGACCGCTGGCAAGGAAATCGACTTGGAGGTAATGCGTCAGGATTATTTCCGGGAAATGGACTGGGACAACGAGACTGGAAAACCCAGCAAATCCAAATTACTGGAACTGGGGCTGAACAACGCGGCCGAAGTTATCTGGGCTTAGAAATTACCCGAGGATAAGAGTTATGGATATTCTGGAGAAGGTCATTGAAATAGAAGCATCTCTTTGCAGTCCTGGCGGCTATCTTGAACTTGAAGAAGCTGATGTTCAACATGTATATATTTATCATCAGGAAGTTGCCATTCAGGTGTAGGGATTGATATTTCTCTTTCTGGAGATTCGGTTGGAGTATCAGTTCCCCCATCATTGTTACATGTGCTTACTCCAATTATGGTAGCGAGTAACAATAACACTGCGACAAATACTAACGCTTTCATAGTTCCCCCTTAGGTCAAGCCAGTGCTATGGCCAAGGTTATTGATATGATGAGTATGGGTAACACTGTCATTTTACGCCTCCGTTTAAATGTCCTTATATATAGAAGACGCTTGTAGTTGGATGCTTTGCTCTGACCTGATGGTAGAATTTCGGTTACAAATCGGTATCAATTAATGAAAGAAAGGGTTGATGGGAGGGTTCCCTACCGCAAAGTAATAAATTTGCCGGGAGATCTCCACCTACGAATCAGCTTTGCTTTGACAATCAATTTAATTGCATTCTGCACGGACAGGGATTCGTGCCAGGGGTGAGGGGTTTGGGGTGGCAAGTTCAGCCTGTCAATCATTCTCAGGGTAACTCA
>CAZWIP010000269.1:0-3907 GCA_964634125.1 uncultured Dehalococcoidia bacterium | reverse complement strand
AAACTCATGACGGAGTAACATGTTACGCCTGAAGCCTAGATCCCCTCGGCTCTCTCCGTAGATTATGAAGGCCATTAGGTTGCACAGTCCCTCATCAAACCAAGGTACAAAGTTTGGGAAAGCCTCGATGGCTGGGTGGGCGAGTTCGTGCACGAGAAGGGTCTCACTTTCAGGTACCAAGGACGCTTCATGGATATAGATCCCCTCGGGCATACCATATCGCTCAGACTGCCATCGATCAGCGCCAAAGCCACCTCCCTTTCTCCCAGGTCTCTGGGCCCCAGGCATAGAAGTTACAATGTTAATTGGAGGTGGTTCGTATTCGACCTCAAGCTTCTTACGGAGATTGGGTACAATCGTATCCTTTGCGTAGGATTCTAGCCTGTTTTTTATATCCCCAAAGTCCACCGAATTTTGAGAGAGGAAGTCAACCACAGAGTCAATGTCCCGGCTTAACAAGAGCAGGAAAGCGTATTCTTGATCTTTTTTCTGTTCCATCTCATGTAATATCTCTTGTCGGACTCGCATCAGGGTTTTTAGAGTCTCATCGGTATAATCTTCCTCAGATAAGCGCCCTCTAGACACGATCTCCTCATATGGATATTGTTTTGGGTAAAGGGTGGTTCGAACGCGGCTTAACGCGTATCTCACAGCTCCGATCTCATCTAACCTCATGTAACCTCACTATGGGCCTGTGATCTCAACTAGAAAATAACGTTTTTGAGTCCTCGTTAGTTAAGGAAAACAGCTTACACTCGCGCGTATGAACCTAGTCGATGGACTCATAGTGGCTATAATAAATTTCAAATATGACATCGGAGTCGGTTTACCTCGATTCAATATGGGATATTCAGCGAATATTGATGATGTCAAACCCGAAGAAATTTCTCCAGGAGTCCTGAAGAGAGTGCTCCTCACTTCGAAAAACACCGGTCGCGGTCCACCTGGAGATTTAACTGCTACCCATTATACTCTGACAGATGGGGGAACCTTGACTCTTGATGAACCCAATGTCGAATACCAGGATTATATCATCTGCGGCACAGCTCGTAGTGGCCGGGGATATATCCATGCTAACACCACTATGTTCGTTCCTTCCGGTAAGAAGCATACATTCACACACGCTGGAGAATCAGAGCTTCGGATTATCTCGCATTCCTACTCCACCCCACACCCAAGCCATAAATGGTGTAAAACTAGAACTGCCCAGTTAACTTTCCCCAATGCCCAGCAACAGCTCATGACCGAGGAGTTCCATGGTCTGGTAGGAGCCCACAGGTTCCATGCTTTGGACGTACAGGACTATGACGTCTCTGAACATACCAATCCTGAAGAAACCGCCTATTTCATGGCGGGTTCAGGTAAAATGCGCGCTGGTGACGACATATTCGATTTCAAACCTGGAACCCTTGTTTACGTAGAAGAGGGAGCCCTTCACTGGGTCAAGCGTGATCAAGACTCATTAAATCCAATACACTACTTTGTGATGGAGTACACAGAACAAGACAAAATGTGGAGTTCGAGGGGTTTCCAAGGAAACCTCTAGCACCTTACCTTGACGAAGAAACCAGACTAAATTCTAATCTCGACCTTTTTTCTTATTTTTAAAAAGTAAATTTTAAAACAATTTTCGCGCATCTTCAAATCGAGAGTTTATGATGCCCTAACAAGTGGAAATTCCTATATTGTTTAATTTTGTGTATCGCTAGACGTTCTTTTTTTTTAAAATAATTTGATAAAGTTTATTGTAGATATGTTTCGAACCAGCGTACCATGTGGCCAAGCATCTCCACTCTATGCTGGGGCTTACGTATTCCGTGGGGTTCACCCGGAAAAATAATCAGTTCCGTGGGGACGCCTAAAACTTTCAAGGCAGTGAACCACTGCTCCCCTTGCTCTATACTGCATCTGTAATCTTCGTCAGCATGAATTATCATTGTTGGGGTCTTCACCTGATCAGCGTACCTTATAGGTGACATTGACAGGTATTTTTCCTCATTCTCCCACGGCGTCCCCTCCATGTCATAACGGCCGAAGGTCCATCCAATGTCGCTTGTTCCGTGAAAGCTATGCCAATTGCTGACACACGCTTGGGGAATAGCTGCCTTGAACCTATCGTCGTGGGTTATGATCCAGTTCGTCAAAAAACCACCTTGACTGATCCCAGTGACCCCCAACATATCTGAATTGATGAATCCGTTATTGTTGATCACGTGATCCACTGCATCCATCAGGTCCCGGTACTCCTGCTCGCCATAATGGCCGGAAGCCTCACCCTGAAACGCTTCGTTATATCCCCCATTGCCCCATTGGTTCAGGTATAGGACAACCCATCCTTTTGCTGCTAGAACCTGAAACCTATGCATAAAGCTATAGCCGAAACAACCTGCAGACCCGCCTCGAATATACAGAATCATCGGATATTTGGAGTCAACATCAAAATCAGGGGGGCGCATCAGCCAACCCTCAACATTGTGTCCACCAGACGATTTTATAACAAACCTTTCATGGTCACTAATCTTAGTTTTATTCACATATCCCCTGTTGAAGTCGGTGACCTGTCTTTGCTCATTTTCATTGATGACCCACAATTCAATAGGTGATGTGGTTTTAACGACGTTATAGGCAATCACCCCATTCTCTGAAATGCTCCAGTCCTCAATGCTGTGATCTATTTTCCCTACAACCGTTTCAACTCCACCGCTCTCGATGGGGGTCTTATATAGCCTGACGGCTCCCCCATAGGTCGATGTAAAGTAAATGAATTTAGCATCGCTGGACCATTGGGGGTTAGGGTTCCCTCTCCAAGGCTGAACATCAGAGCTGAGTTTATACCCAATATCCTGGTCAAATTTCCTTGTCATATTTCGTGATTCTCCTCCTTTTACTGGAACAAGCCAAATGTCTTGGTTGCTCCATAGGCGCCGTCGATAATCGTGTCCAATATACGCGATGATATCTCCTTTCGGTGAGGGCCTTAGTGCGGTGATTACTCGGGGGCCGTCAGTAATCTGAGTAGGCTCATCGCCTTTGAGGCCTTGCGTATAGATATATTTGTCCGTGGTGAGGTCTGCATCTTCATCAATGTTGCTTATGAACGCTATCTTCTCACCGTCCGTTAGCCATTCAGCTGCATCGACATCGAAGTCTCCTAGGGTCAACTGTTTCGCTTTGTTACCATTCGAAGGTAAGATGAAAACGTGGTTTCTTCTTCCCTCTATGAAACCTGCCCCATTGAACTTGTACTTTAAGCCCTTGATGACCTTTACATCACTTTTGGGTTCTTCTTCTCGGAAGGAAGAGATGAAGAGAATATGCGTACCATCCGGGGACCACCTTGGGGAGTGGACACCGCCCTCAATATCGGTTAGTTGTTTTGCTTCCCCCCCTGAAACAGGTATCGTGTAGAGTTGGGATGAACTCCCCCCTTCGGCGGAAAGTGTTGAGATGAAAAGAATTTTTTTTCCATCTGGTGCCAACCTAGGATATCTGTTGGAACCTCCCCTGAAGGTGAGCTGGTTAATTTCGCCTTCCAAGTCTGCCATCCAGATGTTGCTGAGGTACTCGTCTCTATCATGATCCATCTTGGAGTGAACGAATGCAACCGTACGCCCATCTGAAGATATTTGAGGACTCGAAACATACCGTATCTGCATTAAGTCTTTTGCTTCAACCTTTCTTTTCATCTTCAATCTCATCTAATTGCTTGATCTATGTTCTATATCTTGATATTGCATTTATACATTTTTTTGATTGAGTTAAAATGGTGGATAATGTAATTCGAGCTTGTTCTCCTAATTAAAAAGGACGGAACTGTAGAGGATTAGAGATATTATCTATATGTTGAAGATAACCGAGGATGAAAAGTTTTATATGCTGATTTAAATTAACTGAACAGGTATCAAAA
>CAZWIP010000268.1:0-3926 GCA_964634125.1 uncultured Dehalococcoidia bacterium | reverse complement strand
ACACGGACCACGCTGAATATCGTGTCGTGTATAGCTCTGGTGATTATAACATGATTCCAATTCAATACTTGGTGGCCCTATCAGCTGGGTACCAATACAAAAAGAAGGTATTGATACTGTCATTACAGCCCCTAAATAGGGTGTCATTGTGGCTTTTTACATACAAAATGTTTTTAGGTCTGGAGGACATATGGCCAAAATTAAAAGCCGCCTTCAAGTCTCAAAAATCCCAAATAGGTGTTGAGTATATGGTGGATATGGCATTGGAAAAAGTTATGCAGAAATGTCAGAAGATAATTGAAAGGGATGGATTGGATTTATTGATAATAGATCATATTGAGGATGATGGATCGGACCATGTTTTCAGAAATGCATGTGTCGATGCGGCTGCGCTTGCGCATGAGTTTAAAATAGAGGTACTTGTCATTATAAATAATGAGCAACCGGATAGGAATGTCATTCCTTAACATCGAAGACCGTGGTGCTTTGTGTCCTGAATTGTAACATTATGGGCTAAGGTGTGCTCATTCGGTTGGCAAGAAAGATTGATGGAGGTGAAAAATGACAGATGAATCCAGCCCGGATGATCGTGTGGCTTCTTACAAAATCGGTGATAAAGAGACCTTCATACACGCCGGGGAACTGCATATAAACTATACTTTTCCAGATTACCCGATAAATAAGGCTCCGTTCAAGGCAGCCCTTACGGCAAGCAAGCGATATCGGAAAAAGGTGTTGATATTGTCATCACAACAATCCGTTGATGAGGTGGCGTTGGAGCTTATGATCCATAGCGCCAATTTGGATACGGCGACCATAGAGAACAACAAGAACAAGAGGGATAGGCAAAAACTAATGGCCTCTGTCGGGAAGCTTTTATCCACTCAAATATCCATTGACCATATGTCCAATATGTCAATGGATGATATTGATGCCAAATGCCGGGATGTAATCGAAAAGGATGAATTGGATATAGTGATAATCAATTCTATAAAGGATGACGGATCAGATGATTTCCTCGAAAGAATCTGTATCGAATTGGGTCCGCTTTGTTATAAGTTTGGGGTAACGGTATTTATTTGCATGAAGAATTTACCAACTGTACAAGAATGTCACCCAATAGATAGCCAAGATTCCCATTTGAGGAGATTAAACATACATCCGGTATTGTAGAAATCTCCAGGGCCTCCGGATGTTTTGCTTTGGATAATTTATTGTTGAACGCTCCGCATAACCGGCTGGCAATGAAGCGCAGCAGAATTGCCAGTCCGAATTGATGCGGGTGTAGACGCTGCTTCATCCTGCTAATATTTCTTATTACGCTTTTCCACTAATCTCGTTATTGCATCGCATTTGAAGCTCTTTCTATTGTGAATAGAGATTAAGCCACCGCATTTTGAACAACGGTATTTTTCGTATTGTTCTTTTGCAAATTGTTCAGCCCCTATCTTATTGATACATTCCAAATTATCCTTCACACTCATTTCGTAATTGCTTCTATACCTGTCGTCCATACGATTGATTTGCTTGCAAGGATACTGGTCGCATTCAAAACAAAAGATAGCGGTTGAATTACCTTTTAGAGCACCGTTAATTCCAGAGCACTTTTCAAACAAATATGAACATTTCTTGTTGCCAGTCCGGCAACCGGCGCATTGACTCCGCTTTAGATTATTGACATAGGAAAGATACCGACTACAAACCGCACAATTCATGCCGCAAGGTGCGATTAGTTCTTCTGGGCTTGGATTGGTCTTCTTCATGTTCAGTCTAACCCCGGTTCTCTTCGCGACCTCTCGAACACGTCTACGGCCTCCTTCACACGGCGGGCGGCCTGCTTGGGATCCAGGTCTGAAATGTCGATCCGCAAATGGGCACGTTCGTATGTTTTGCGGAAATAGGTGATGTCCTTCTTGATCTCTCTCAGGGACAGGAGCTTCTCTTCGACCGTCAGGTCCTTCTCGATTAGGTTTGAATCGATATCGTAGAAAGTAATCCGCGTCAGGATGTTCTCCGGTTTATCGTTGAGTGCCACGGTGATGCCTGTGGACTTCTTTATGGCCCGTAGATACCCTCCCATCAGGCCGCTCGGTGGCAGGGCTATGACGCTGTGTTGGCTCGCTGGGCGCTTCAGCAGATGCGCCAACGCTTTCGCTGCCTCGTCGCGGTAGGAATGGATCGTGCGGAACTTGTTCTGAAGTCGCTCAATACTGGTGCCGAAGAACGTTTCTATCTCGTCGTCCAGGTCGAAGAAATTGACGCCCAGAAGCTCTGCCAATTCTCTCCCCACGGTCGTCTTGCCAACGCAACCGACCCCTGTCAGGAAAACGCGCATTGCTGTTACTCGAGGTTGAATCATCTGCTGTCCGAACGTACCGGATAACTTGCCGGTCGAGAACCCGACAGTGGGCTAAAATGTGTAGATTGCGTGGCGACTCTACCATCCCGGTCAAGTTAATCCGGATGGTTATAGCCAATGGGTCTCGCCCTTCGCGTAGCTTTCTACAGCCTCGAATGGCCGCCCATAACCGTTCTTGTCGGGCGAAAGATACGAGTAAATGCAATCGTTTATGAACATCTCGAGTGCGTTTATCTGTTCAGGTGAATACAACCCTCTCGTCATCAGCTTCATCTCGCTTATGCTGCCTGTTACCTTCCGGTTGCTATTCTTGCCTAACGTGGGCTCACCACTGTATCGATACCAGGGGCAAGCCTTTTTGATCTCGCCGGCAATGTGCAGTGGATCGCGAAACTGAGTCTTTCTGCGAACGAGAGTAAACAGTGTGTATTCGTGGACAATAAGCAGCATCGGCACGCGATCGAGAATCTGAACGTCAACTTTCCAGAAGTCTCCGGATCGCTCCTCGAGGCTCGACCACTTAACTCGGAAACGCTTCGCTGCTTTGTTGCTAAGATCTATCATATTCTATAACGCCTGGGATAACAGGGTTTAAAATGCGCCAGTATTTTAAAATCCGAGTTCATCCCATTGTTGGGAGTTCATGATTCTTCGTCGTCAGTCATATACTCCCACATCTCATTTTGGTGTAACCAGATGGGATCTGCATTCCTTCGGATAAACTCGTCTACATCCATACCTTCAATGGTTGGAGGTCGCTTGACTCGCTTCTGCTTTCCGTTGATGAAGATGGTCACGTACTCTTTCTGCCGGCGCTTCCTTTCTGCCTTTTCAGCTGCGGTGAGTTTTCGTCTTTGCTTTGCCATGATGAGTTAAGATTTGGCTCTCTTTCTTTCCCGATTTTCTAAAAGTTCTCAGCTCTTGATAATCTGCCAGTACCTGATGCCGGACGTCCCGTTTTGACACTCGGGGCACTTTCTTTCGTGCATGTCAGACCCGTTTGTACCATAGCCTGCAACAGAAATTCAATTCTGAACCGAAAAGAGTGCTGATTCCATGGGACTGCAAAAACATCATCACCTCTCGGATATCGGATATTGCATTCACAACATTCCATGATGGCTGAAATATCCCATATTACCGGATGCCTTCACCGATCATGTTATTAAAGGATCAGGTGGCATGGCAAGACGATATTGAGGACAATCGCCGTCTGTCGGACAAATTCAGTTGACAATACAGCCACTTAAAGCTAAACGGAATCACTGGAAGGAGACCCCATCATGACCCTAACCAAAGCCAGCATCATCGAAACAGTGTCTGCCGAGAACGGCTGGTCTCAAAAACAATCATCAGAATACGTCGATCTGTTAATTGAAAGCATGAAGAGCACGCTTGTTTCCGGCGAGGATGTATTGATCAGTGGGTTTGGCAAATTCAAGGTGAAATCCAAAAAGGAACGCAGAGGACGAAATCCTGCTACGGGTGATGATTTGACTCTACGTTCTCGGAAGGTGGTCACGTTTAAATGTTCTGGGCGGTTGAGAGATCTCATAAATAGGGTCTG
>CAZWIP010000267.1:0-3927 GCA_964634125.1 uncultured Dehalococcoidia bacterium | reverse complement strand
TCTGGATAAACTTCTTTCTTTCTTCTCATCCATTTCTATTTCCCCATCGTTTCCAAAAATGCCTGAACCCGCGTTCGTAGCTGTCCGACTCCACTCAATGTATACTCGTGGTCGATACAAAGGAGTGGTATATCCCACTCCTTAAAATCATTGACCATTGAGTACTGCTCAAATCCCCACACCTCACAAAAAGTAAGCCGGGCAAAAATGGCCCCATCGGCTTTATAATCATTTAGCATATTGCGAACGTATTCTGATCTCTTTTCATATTCAGTGAACATGCGGGCACATGAAGGCCGTTCGTTAACCTGGTATTGTGCAAGAGCGGTGAGGGGGTCATCGATGCTTTCATCCACATCCTTCCACAGCAGTCTGGAACCGAAGCACAAGGAATCGGCTACAACCAATGCTCCCAGGTCTTCAATAACCTGCAGGAATTCCGGATTATCTAGTTCGCCTCCGAGGATCATTAATCTTGCCCGATAATCGGTGTTTCCTTCCGCACGCTTAACATCATCCAGAAGTTCTTTTAATAACTGATTGTACTTCTCGGGGGGCATGGCTGTACTGGCCACCGTAACCGCCAGTGACTGAGCGCCGGTAATGGGAGGATTATCACTTTTCCGCAGTTCATAGAGTTCTCTCAAGAGTCGGCGTGTTTCATTGTAGAGTTTGATAGCCTCTTTTAGTTTGTCATCGGTTATTTTCACCCCGAACTGGGTTTCCATATCCTCTCTTAAGATAGCCAGTTCGCTCCTGAACCATTCTACTTGTCCAGCACCCGACTTCTTGGGAAGGCTCAGAATTTTTACAAAAGGAGTGTCTAGCTGGCGAATCCAGTGATCATAAATCCGACGGATATGGTCGCAACTGTTGAAAATGACCACTCCATCGACGAAATCGTATTCACCTTTGAGCGCCATGTTGAACGCGTGACGGGGAAAGGTGCAGTTGATGCTGCTGAAATACGAATCGGAAAGCTCTGTTCCGGTGCTTCCGATGGCTCTCAGCCGGAAGGGGAGCATGCCGGCGGCGGTAACCAGTTCGGACGGCATTGACGAGCAGAAATATCCCATGATTTTGCCGCCGTTATCCTTCCATTTTTGAATCTCGGGATTGTCGATGGTACTGGCGACTTGAATAAATTCATCAAGCGCCTGCGACTTCAACTTGGTTTCCAAGATGTCATCCTCCTTTTATATTGAGTTGATTCCAGATTAGATAGTAAAGCAGGCGATGATAAGAATTACTTGCCATCGCCTGTGATTACTCTCGAGCTACACATCCTTCGACAAGCTCACGATGAGCGAGTTTAACACAAACAACCGTTCGTGCTGAGCCCGGTCGAAGCACGAGTTTATCCCAGTCCCATCCCTCTGAAGAACCTGGAAAACGCATTCTTCACTTCTTCCGGATCAGTATATGACCTGTCGAACAGGTCCAGTCCGATATGCATGAAGGGAACACCAATTTCCCGGCAGGTCTCGCGCATGATTCCGGCTGCTGCCGAGCCATCCTTGTGGCCCATATGTCCCGGCCAGACTACGCAGTCGATCTTGTAGTCTTTCACCATTCTGCGAATATCATTAGAGAAATTCTCCGCTGTACCCCTTGCCTGTCTGATCATGGGTGCATCGATGAGATTCCGTTTGGCCAGCCCTTTCCACATTTTATCTTCGCTGGAAGTATCAATCAGGGTGTACGGGAAGTTGCCGAACATATCCATTGTAAGAATAGCGCCCCATTCCTCTTCCAGCCAGGGCATTAGTTCGAAAACCCATCCGTATGGCATAATATCGAACCACAAATAGCGGATTTTCTCTTCCACCCCAGGAACACCTTCACCAGCATTCACCCGGATTTCTGCGCATTTAACCAGTTGCTCGAACCAGTCGGTACACCTGGGATCACCGGCTACAAAGCACTGGCTGATGGCAAAGGCCTGCGGTCCCCCAATTCCCCAACCATGCGGGCAAGGCACTGCGCGCCTTAGTTCGTTGTATTCCTGCCATTTGGAATACGTCTTGTTGCCATCTTCGCAAACCTGTGCCAGCCTCTTCATATCCAGTGAGTGTCCGGTGTGCTTTTCAAGGAACTCAGCCATCCGTTTAAGCTCATCGGCGAAATAGTCTACTGCACGTTCATCCGAAGTGTACGGCGGATCCGCGGCATATACAGGGACATCTTTCCATGCTTTGTTGTGCATCATTACCTGGTGCAGCATTGGTGCACCATCGCAGGGATATATCAATCCCAAAACGGCTGATGGAATGGGCATTTGCCCCGTCTCGATATAGTAAATCGGAAGGCGTATGGCAGTACACAGATCGGCCCCGAGACCGATTTCCTCAGTTCCCTTGATATCATCCGCCAGGAATGGTCCCGAGGCTGCCAAAAAGGGAGTCTCCATGAGCATGTACCAGGGAAGATCCATAGCGTGGAAAACTTCCGGTGCGTTGCAAAAATATCCGGCAATAAAGGGTTTGTTGTTTTCAGCGCAATCCAGCACCGTCTGTTTTGAATCCAGCATAATATGTAGCAATTTTTGCTGGAGGATGTCTTCCTCGCTCAGTTCCGGCATCAGGCTGAGCCCGTCAAGGAGCATCTGGAACCAGTCACGCTCATTTCTATATCTGATTAGTGATCTTTCCAGAACTTCTTTCCGGCTAAGTGTGCTAAGATCAGTGGTATCCATTATTTGCCTCCCAACATTTCCAGGAATGCTTGAACCCGGGTTCGTAGTTGCCCTTTACCGCTCAGGATGTACTCCCGGTCCAGCTTCAAAAATGGAACCCCAGCTTCTTTTAGATCCTGATCGTTCATGTAATGCTCTACAACCCACGAATCGCAGAACAGGAGTCTTTCGCCGATAACCCCGTCTATTTTGAAATCCTTGATCATATCCTGAAGGTATTGGGCTCTCTTTGGCTGATCCCCATAACTGCGGGGGCATGTTGGCCGTTGCTGTACCTGGTATCTGGCGATCGCTTCGTAAGGATCGCCCTCTTCACTAGTATCCACCCAAAAAAGTCTGGTTCCGAAGCAAATCGAATCGGTGACCACCAGTCCCCCCTGGTCCTCGATAATATCCATATATTCCGGGTCATCGAGAATGCCTCCGGCGACCATTAACCGGGCTTTGTAATTCTTGATTCCTTCGGTTGCTTTTAAGTCTTCTAACAACTCTTTGAGCATTTCATTGTATTTATCTCTGGGAATAGCGGTTCCGGCCACCACCACGGTTAGCATCTGGGCTCCGGTGATCGGCGGATTATCCGCTTTCCTTAGTTCGTAGATATGCCTCAGGAGTCGCTTATTCTCGTTGTGAAGCTTGATGGCATTTTTGAGTTTTTCCTCGGTTATCTCTACCCCAAAGTGTTTTTCAAGTTTTTCTATCAGAATCTCGACTTCTTCTTTGTACCACTGGACTTGGGGTTCCTCCACCTTCTTAGGAAGGTTGAACATCTCGACGAATGGGGTATCCAGTTGGCGAATCCAGTTGTCATATATTCGCCGGATGTGATCACAACTGTTGGGAACCAGGAGTCCATCCAGTATATCAAACTCATGGTTGAGCGCCATATTGAAAACGTGTCGCGGGAATGAACAGTTGATGCTGGAATAGAATGCATCAGAAAGTTCCGTTCCTGTGCTTCCTGTGCCTCTCAGCCTTAACGGCAGTATCCCAGCTGCAGTGAAGACTTCATCGGGTATATTACAGCAAAAATATCCTACGATTTTACCGCCTTTGTCCTTCCATTCCTGCACCAGCGGATTGACCATCACTTCAGAGATGGCTGCAAATTCATCCAGCACCTTTGATTGAATATTTGTTTCCAATTCCGGTACCCCCTTTTTGTGTTCAAGAGCCCTTAAGCTGCTTTTTCGGCTGCTATCAGAGCCGCCCCTACTGCACCTGCTATTTGC
>CAZWIP010000266.1:0-3942 GCA_964634125.1 uncultured Dehalococcoidia bacterium | reverse complement strand
CCAAGATTGCCTATGCTACCAACTGATACTATTTAATTGCCGGAGTAATAATATACCGGTAAGAAATGAGATGAAAAGCGCCAGCACTGCCCCCAGCACAAGTATCATTCCAATTGGTAATCCTTTGACCATATCGGAGACATTCCCCAGAGACGGGGCGCTCACTTTGGAACCCCCGGCATCGGCTCCCCCCGATGCCCCAATCGGAGCACCGCACTTTTGACAGAAACCACCATCATCAGGATTATCTGCACCGCACTTGCTACAGAACATAAACCCTCCTTTATTCGCGAACACGATTACTATCACGTATCCGCTATTTGAGATTGTGACTCTCGTGAGCTATGCTAAACTACTAACATACAACTGTCAAGGTGTCTGGATAGAATAATAGTCTCTTCGAGACGAGAATTATCGAAGAAGCTCAGAAGGTAATTTATGAAAAACCCTATTCAAAAAATTTACACAGAGGTTCCCAGAACCTATGAAATACTGAATCACACATTAACGATGGGCCAGGATACATTGTGGCGTAAAAGAGCAGCAAATGCTGTAGTGACAGAAGGTGGGGCACTATGGCTGGATATGTGCAGTGGAACTGGTGAGATCGCTGCCAGTCTTTCTCGAAAAGCAAGCCATGGAACAACCGTTGTGGCTGCCGATTTCTCCCTCCCCATGATGCAAAAGGCGATACACAAACCGGAATCGAAACAAATCACTTTCACCCTTGCCGAAGCCACTCATCTGCCGGTCCGCGATAACTCCTTCGACGCGATCATCATCTCTTTTGCTACTCGAAATATAAATACAAGCAAAACGAATCTTTTGAGATCTCTGCTGGAATTTCATCGCATATTACGACCTGGGGGAATTTTTGTGAACCTGGAAACCAGTCAACCCAGATCCAGTCTAATACGTAGGCTATTCCACCTTTATGTCAAGTTAACTGTGCGTCCTATTGGCAGACTTGTTTCCGGTTCAGATGTTGCTTACGCTTTTCTCTCACACACAATGCGTCGATTCTATGGTGCAGATGAACTTGCTGATATCATCCTTGAGGCCGGGTTTTCAGAGGTCAGTTTCAAACGGATGTTTCTAGGAGTGGCTGCTATTCACAAAGCCAGAAAATAGCACACGGTACTCACGCCAGGTACATCATCCGGGCCTTGGCAAGTACCCACGAAAGCGCGTGGTCGAAGCGGAGTACACCATATCTACCAATCAACGCACACGTAGCACCAATTAAAATTCCACCGGCGATATCTATCGGGTAGTGAACTCCAACATACATTCGCCCGAAAGCCCACAAAGCTACCAGTATCCACACAGCTATCGCAGCCCGTCTATCAGCAAATCCTATCCCAGTGGCAATAGCTGCGAGTCCACACATGGCATTGGAAGGGAAAGAGGAATCCGGGAGCGGGAAATAGAGTTTCTCCATTGCAAATTTAGCTTCGTCATGGTTCAAGTACGGACGATTCCAAAAATCACCTGTTTGATCCTGTATCAAACAAAGCGATTCGGCAATTACAAATCCAAGAGCAGTGCCCACTGCAACACCAACAATCACTTTCTGATTGTATTCTCTGCGCGCATGGTCGCGGGTGCCAAACCACAGACATACTAGAATAATTGCGGCCACTTTGGGAGCAAAATAGTTGCTGGCCAGAACTTTTCCTATCCCATCAAGAATCGCCCAATTATCTACTAAATCGGTAATCCAAACAGATAACTGCCAATCAGGCGGCATTACTCGCGATTCCTTTTTATTCTTATTACTTCAATGAAAGTCATTCTCTTAAAAACTTCAATTCCCTCCAGACTATCATTTAAGTCTTCATTCTGTTCAGGAGTCCGTGGGAAATAAATATATGGGTAATGATAACTGAATTTGACAACCGAAGGGAGAATCAAAGTAATCAGCAGAGCTGCTGCACCGCCAAGTACAGTAGACAACGCTTGATCATCATGTTGACCCTTTGGACCACCCTCTCCCACTTTCACAGAGATAAAGAACCAGGCGAATGCACCAATTATCAGCGCTATGCCAAAAACGTATCCCACGATCCGATGCTTGAAAAAGCTGATCCCTTTGAAATCAGCCCATGACGCGATTACCTGAAAGGTCCCCAAACCAAGTAAAAACACCAATAAAATCGATTCCCAAACCACTAAATTTTTACCTCGTCAATTTAAAGGATAATTTTCTACAAATTATAAACTGTCACCATCAAATAGGGAAGTCCTAAATTCAGATTACCCTTGACTTCACTGTATTTTTCAGGTATTATTATCGCCATTCGATATCGTTATTCGATAATTAGGGACCATTATGACAGATCAGGAATTCTATACTGGTTTCATCAGGCTCCATATTCTGCATCATGCCTCAGAGGGACCGATTTTCGGCCTATGGATAATTGAGGAACTTGCTCGACATGGCTACAAATTGAGCCCAGGAACACTCTATCCCATGCTTCACAGTATGGAAAAAAGGGGATATCTGGAATCCACCAGGCAGATCTCTGAAGGGCGAATGCGTCGCTTTTACACCATCACGCCCGCCGGGGAAACAGCCCTTGAATCGGCCAAAGAAAAGGTCCGTGAGCTTTTCGGGGAGCTGTTTGAAGAATGAAACCGCAAAGTGGATTCTTCAAAGGCATTACACGAAATCTATTCCTTCTGGGAATAATAAGTCTATTCACCGATCTCAGCAGCCAAATGGTTTTCCCCCTTATTCCTCTCTATTTAACTAACGTTCTTGGCGCTGGCGCTTTCGCAGTCGGTATAGTTGAGGGTGCCGCAGAAACGACCGCTTCTCTGCTAAAAGTTATATCCGGCTATTGGTCAGATAAAATCCGGAGAAGAAAGCCATTCATCCTTTTCGGCTATTCTCTCTCAGCAATCACCAAACCCCTGTTCGCTTTCGCCAGCATATGGGGACTTGTACTCTTCATCAGGGTAATCGAGAGGGTAGGCAAGGGTTTAAGAACAGCGCCAAGAGATGCACTGGTAGCAGAATCCTGTGACGAATCTGTCAGGGGAAAGGCTTTCGGGTTTCATCGCACTGCCGATGGTATCGGTTCAACCTTGGGAGCGGTTCTCGCTTTCGTGTTTCTCGGCTTTCTTGATTACGAAGATATCTTCCTTCTGGCTTTCATCCCAGGAGTGATTGCAGTGTTGGCAATCCTGCTCATCAAAGAGAAAGGTGCTCCCCCACAACAGGAAACGAAAAATTTCTCTCTACACGTGAGCTTACGAGAGTTACCGATGAATCTAAGATTATTCATCATTGTTTCTGCAGTGTTCGCCTTCGGCCATTTCGGTTACGCTTTTCTACTTCTAAAAGCAACTGACATCGATCTTTCTGACCAGAAAGCGATCCTGCTTTACGTCTTTTTCTACATCATCTATACCTTTTGTGCGATACCTTTGGGAGTCCTTTCGGACAAGATGGGACGAAAACCGATCCTGATGGCTGGGTATTTACTGTTCGCAGTAACTTGCACCGGTTTGATATTCACTTCAAGTGTCTACACGCTCCTGATTTTCTTCGGATTATATGGGGTATTTTTCGCCATGATCGATGGAGCCCAAAGAGCATTCGTCGTAGATCTCGCACCCGATCACTTAAAGGCTACAGCCTTGGGAACATTTCATACCGCAATAGGACTGGTGGCACTTCCGGGGGGAATAATCGCAGGATTGCTTTGGGATCACGTAAACCCGGAAACAACGTTTGCTTTTGGACTCGGACTCGCACTTCTTTCGGCGATTCTTTTCTTGTTTGTAAAAACCGAAACAAAAAACCACAGTGTGCACAGAGAACACTGAGATGCAGAATCATAAAACTCAGCGGTCTCTGTTATCTCAGCGGTGAATCCTTACTAATTTCAACAGGATTAACAATATTCAAGACCAAGAATAAAAGTGGTACTCTCA
>CAZWIP010000265.1:0-3949 GCA_964634125.1 uncultured Dehalococcoidia bacterium | reverse complement strand
AAAAAAACGACTAATTCAGCAATATTTTCCGGTGGTACACCTCCTTCTTGCTTCTGACGAATTGATTTAATCTTGAACTCTTCACCTACAGCATCACCTGCTGCAAGGGCCTGATCTAAAAGTCTCGTATTTACGGGCCCGGGAGCAATGGCGTTGATATCGATATGATGACCTTTCACTTCCTCAGATACCGTTTCCGTGAATCTGACAACGCCTGCTTTTGAAGCACCGTAGGCGGTAAATCTGGGAAATGGGGATACGGCGCCACCACCTGAGAGAAGGACGATCTTGCCTGATCCTTTATTGATCATGGTAGGTAATACTGCTTGGACAGTAAGAAATGTTCCACAGAGATTGATGTTTATACACTCTATCCACTCTTCGCTATCAGAGTCAATCACAGGCCCGATAGGTCCGTAAACGCCTGCGTTATTAACAAGAATATCGATAGTGCCAAATTTATCCAGAGTGAAATCCACCAAACGTTTCACTTGTTCTGGATTGGAAACATCAGTAATTACAGGTTCAACCCGTACCGCAAAAGAATCATGCAGTTCTTTTGCGGTATTAGCGAGTTCCTCTTCTGTGCGTGAACAAATCACCAAATGTGCGCCTTCTCCTGCAAAAGCTGATGCAATTGCTTTTCCTATACCCATGCTTGCGCCAGTTATAATAGCGACTTTATTGTTCAATATCATATATGCTATCTCCTCTAATATGCGCCTGCGTATCTATATTATGCGACCTGTACCGGTACCATAATAGATGATCCCCATTTGCTCCAGCCAGTCACCGTCTAACATATTTTGAGTATCTAGAATGACCGGATTCCTCATCGCTCCTTTCACTTGATTGTAATCAATATCTTTAAACTCATCCCATGCGGTGACAAAAACCAATGCATCGGCGTCTTGGGCAACTGAGTATGCATCATTGCAAAACAGGAATTCGTGGTGATTTTGGATCTCTGAGGGTGCAGCTTTGGGATCAAAACATTTCACTTTGCCACCCTTGCTGACTATATCTGCGATAATTTCAATGGCAGCTGAACGTCTGAGTGTGCTTGTTCCGGGTTTGTAAGTTAGGCCCAGTACCCCAATAGTCTTTTCTTCGAGTGAGCCACATATCTTTTCGAGCTTTGTAACGATGCTCTTATTCTGGCGTTCATTTACCTTAAGTACTCCGTTTACCAGAGGTGCTTCATAGTTCATCTTGGTGCTCATATGTTGAAGTACCTTCATATCTCTGGCGAGTGTTGCACCAGCAAATCCAAGCCCAGGTTTGAGCATGGCTTTCTTTCCTATTCGACTATCCGAACGGAGTGCTTCAGCTACTTTTAATGCATTGGCCCCCACTCCATCGCAGATATTTCCAATCTCATTAGCAAAGCTGACGGATGTAGCAAGAAATGCATTCAGTGCATGCTTACACATCTCTGCTGTTCTGAGGTTTGTTCTTATTATGGGAGCACCTGTAACTGAAAATAGTTGCTCAACCTTGGCAACCGTTTCTTCACTATCAGCGCCGATTACAAATCGGTCTGACTGCTTAAAATTATCAATAGATTGCCCAAGCCTGAGATTTTCCGGGCTGCAAGCAACATCGAAGGTCAATGACGGTCGTTTCTCAGCAATCTTCTTCTTTATCTCCTCACAAGTGCCCACAGGTATCTGACTGCTCACAATCAATATGGTGTTTTGATCTAACAAATCGGCTGCTTCATCGATTGTAGAGAAGATATCTGTGAGATCGACCTCGTCGTTATCATCAACGGGAGTATCAAAGGTGAGAAGGACAAATTGGGAGTCTCCCAAAGCTTCACGAAGGTCAGTAGTAAAGTGAAGATTACCACTAGCTACAGTTTTTGATATCAATTCATCCAACCCTGGTTCGAAGAGGGGGCCTTGCCCCTTATTCAGAGCCTGGATTTTCCCAGCATCTTTGTCCCATCCCGTAACAGCGTAGCCGAAATCGGCGAAGCATGAAGAATAAACTGAACCAAGATGCCAGATACCTAAACACGCAACTTTAAAGTTTGACATTTATGATCTCCCGTTCATGTCCTGCAAGAGACGCTGAGCGGCGATTCGAACGGCATCATCAGATGTGTAATTTGGCCCCCAACCAAGTTGACGCATTTTATTGATGTCAAAATGCACAACGGGCGCGTCCCCGGGCCAGCCTCTACTTCCACCAGTAAAACTAAACTCAACATCACTGAGCCCCATTTCTTCAACCACAATCTCAGCTATTCTTGTTACATTTGTGCTAAGATCACTCCCTAGTGTGTATATGTCACATTGACTCTTGGCGTTTTGGAAGGCGCACTGCATGCCTCCAATGCAATCCTCAACCAGAAAGAAATTTTTCTCCTGTTTTCCGTCTCCCAGTATCTCAAGAACACGGGGATTGTCATTCAGTTTCCTGATGAAATCATGTATAACGCCATGTCCCATTCTGTCGCCCACAACGTTTCCAAATCGAAATATCCAGGCACTCATCCCAAAAAGGTGGCAATAAGAACTAATCAGTCCCTCACAAGCCAGTTTTCCGGCACCATAGAGATTGATAGGAAGCAGAGGCCCATAACTTTCGTTGAATGCCACTCCTGGTGCGGAATCACCATACACACAGGCACTTGAGGCGAAAATAATCTGACTTACGTTACTTTGCTTCATTGCCTCAAGGACGTTATAGGTTCCAATGGTGCAATTCTTTAAATCAAAGTCTGTAATATTGTTCCCCTTGATTATGTCGGTATTTGCGCCAAGATGCCAAACTAGCGAATGCCCCGGAATTGCTTGCTTGAGTGCTTCAATGTCGAGTATATCCCCTTGTACAAAATGAAACCCTTCTTTATTCAAACAGTGCTTTATATTGTCTTCTTTGCCTGAGATCATGTTATCAAAGACAGTGACATCATTGCCTTCTTCCAACATTTTTTCTGCCACGTGGCTGCCTATAAACCCTGCACCTCCGGTAATGAATATATTTTGTGTCATGCTCTTTTCCTTCCTCCTGTCTTTGTTGGATTTATGGTTACCATTTTGTCTTGATAGCATAGGTTAGGTCGTAGAAAAGTCTTGTGCTGAATGCATCCTTTCTAAACTGTCGCCACACTGCTTTAGGCCTGAAGTAGAACTTTTTGTGGAAAAGACTGTAGTAATGTTCGATAGTCTCCCATGGTAAGTTGGGATGATCATAAACCCCTGAGGGCTCATGTTGATTATAAAGAGACCAATCCTTAGATTTAATAAAACCGTCACTATCAAATTCTGAAAACACTTGTGTGCCGGGGAGGGGCAACAAAATACTCGCCTTGGCATAGTCCGGATCTAATTCAACAGCGAAGTTCAATGTTCGCTGCATTGTTTCTTCTGTTTCTCCAGGTAGTCCCAGCATGAAGAATGCCAAGGTCTCTATATCGCACTCTCGAGCCCATTGAAATGCTTGTCTAGCTTGTTCAAGTGTTATCTTCTTACCAATATTTTGTAGGATAGACTGATCGCCTGACTCTACTCCAAAGGTCATACCATAACATCCGGCAGCTCGTGCTATGGACAGGAATTCTTTATCAACACGATCAACTCTAACCCCATTATATAAATTCCAAGGGAACTTGAGCCCCCTTCGGATGATGAGGTCGCAGATTTCCTTTGCCCTATTAAGGTTGGTAGTGAAACCATCGTCGTTGATGTGAATTTCCCGGAATCCAGACTTTAACATATATTCCATTTCATCAACGACCCTGGCTGGCGATTTTACCCTGAAACTTCTCCCGAAGATGTTCTTGTTACAGTAAGTACAGCCAAACACACAACCTCGACTTGTTTCCATTGTCCCTACCGGGTTTTTTCTGCATGAAAGATGAGGTGTTTTGTAGTCATGAAGATTAAGTAGTGTCTTCACGACAGTTGACGTCGTCGACGTACAGCCTCCGCAAACTCCT
>CAZWIP010000264.1:219-3999 GCA_964634125.1 uncultured Dehalococcoidia bacterium | reverse complement strand
ACGGAACTCTATGTTGCAATGGGAGTTTCAGCCCGAATAATCTATATTGTTTTATTACTTCTTTTTTTACTTGCGAGATGATTATTTCCCAACCGGTTTTACGTTGCGGAGAGATAATGATTCTGTGAGGTTCTGCAGCGCAATGCGCATTATCTAATTTGATATTCATTGGTCAATTTCCAGTGTCTCAACTATAACCATACATTGATCGCTTGTGTGAAGTAGTTTAATTTGAAGCATGCTATTCCTGCGTTAGTGGCCTATCAGTTTGTCACGCAGATTCTCGGGCACCTTGTCAATTGATTTGATACCTTTCCATGCATGTTGTATTTGGCGTTGAAGTTTGCCGGTTACACCGCTTGGATCATATGCCTTCAACAGCACGTACAATATAATGGGATTAAATGGACGCGGCCAGAATGCCAGATAGCTTGCTTCCCAGAAAGTCGGGCCGAATTGTTCTTTGAATTGATATAAAGGTTTGTATCGATGAAAGTATCCCAAATGATCAAATGCGAAATCCATGGTCATTTCAATGATACGACTCTGAGCCGAATCGTCCAAATGTTCGTTGGCCAGAGGAGCTGTGCCAAGGGTGGCCATCGCGTATCCCTGTTCTTGTAGCAGGCGAAAAGTTTCGGTAATCAACAACTGACTTGTACCACGCAACGGTTTTTCCTTGCGTCGCATCAGATCGAAATAGATACCATTACGCGCATAAATGGGCGTGCATACCAGAAATGCCTCAACCTCATTATTGAGCAGTGCTAGAAAATACTTCCGTTCTCCAGGATTAGCAAGACTGGGCTCTCCGATTAAAAACGAGAATTCTCCTGACCCCTTAAACTGCATCCACATAGCGGACAGATCGTTCATCTGTTTTTCCCACTCTGAATTTCGTTCAACAGCCGGACAGTATTCTATCACCATTAAACCGCGCTTCTTTGCACTATTTGTGTCTTTGCGCAAATCACTGAACTTGCCGCCGCTCCAGGAGACTTTGTCCAGTTCAAATATCGGCTCTTCGCCGATCTTGATCATTCCAAATCCCATTTCTTGAAGAACGTTTTTGCAGCGATCGGTAACAGCCTGGAAACAACAGAACCATTTCTTAGATTTGCAGAATTGTTTGAACTCGGATATAAACTGTGGGAATTCTAATGGATCGCACAAAGGGTCGCCCGCAACCAATGCGACATTAGTATGTACCACGTATGCTATTACTCCGTCAATGTCGGAAGGAGAGAAGAAGTATGACTTGTCATTGCCCAGAATACTGAATGATTGGGACTGATAACCATACTTCTCAAGAAGCTCCAATACATGATCGTTATTGTTTTCTGTAGTCATCCTTAGTGTTATTCTCCCTTTGACTATAGCTATCTATATAAATGTAGCATTGCCAGAAACAAATTGTACAAAAATTACAGAATGCTGGTTGATGACCATATTGAACGTAACCTCAAATCTCAGTGCTCTCTTCATGGGCGTGACCTTCACTTGGTTATTGTACCACCTCTAATGCTAGAGGTGGTTGCGTTTGGACTTGCATACATATATCGTTGGCCCTATAATGTTGGCAAATATCCTAGATTGACAATGGTTCTTCAGAATTGATTTGCAGATACCATCTAAGCGATGTGCGCTAAACGGAGCGTCACTAGGAGGTAACATTTTGTCATTATGCCCAGAATGCGGCACTGAACTGGACGATCATGCGGACGTGTGCATGGCCTGTGGTGCAGCTAGAGCCGACGTGGAAGTAAGTGCAAATGCGTACGAACTTGCTATTGATAACCTGACCGATCAGCTCATTGCTGGTGCATTTGCCATGACGTCCAAACGAGGCCAAGATGAGATGAGTGGCATTATCACGGATATGAGTGTGGTGAACTGGAATACCATTGCCATCGAAACCGTGTTGTTTTTTCATCATGTGATAGAGAGATATGCTGAGGGACTCTTTGGGCAAGAAGTAAAGGCGAAAATAATGGATAGTCTGGAACTACCACTGGTAGGAAAGTTTGCCAAAGCGGGATCGGTCAGCGATGAGAACATGGATACTTTTCACAAGATGTACGTTCATAACCTGGAACAGCGGTGTGCTGAATATACCAAATATGAGCTAGGGAATGTAATCGATGACGAGATCACCTTGGGCGCTGACGGAACTCTCCTTAGCGATAAAGAACGGACGGAAAAATTTGCAGGTATTTACATTTCGGAAGATGATGTCTCTGAAGCAAGTTCCAGGGATGATGAAGGTTTTCAGGTGCATCTGTTGTGGCAATTTGGAAGAAGGATCGCCGAATTGCTGGGCGAGCCTGATTCCGCAAAAGTAATTACTTATGTATACAGGTATACCATCGCCTTTCTATTCCTTACACTCAATCCTGCGAAAGAACTGAATAGCCTAAGAAATCTTTTGGGCCCAAACGACGCTGTGTAACGTTACCCCAACGATTATTCCAAAATCTGTGATGTATATTCTTGATATGCTGATAGAGGTGGACTGCCAATGAATCTAGTTGCATCGGTCAAATCAAGGGCGTATAATCTGTTGCATACTTTGGCAAGTGTATTACGTTTGTAATAGGTAGTTTTGGATATGAGACAACGATCCGCATGGGTAAGAAGATCAAGATCGAAAGGCGTTCAGGAATACCCGTTGAAGTACAAATGGGATTTCCGCACGGATTCGTTTGAGAAAGTGTTTACAGCAGTATCTGGTGCAATCGAAGATACTGGATATCGTATGAAAAGAAATCCTCGGAATTTGAAACCGGAGACTCTGTCGGATAGCGATAGTTTCACAACAGATATTGCGGGGTATAAGCGAATTGCATATGTCCGGGGGCGAAGGACTGCTACGGCTGCGTTGACTATCGCAATTGCGGTGGCACTCTTCGCAATTGCGATTCCGGGAAATATTGGAACTGGTGATATTGTCTGGATCGTCATTGGGATCATTCTAAGCGTACTGGGTGGAATAGCTCTTGATGCGAGTATACTTAGATACAAATTATCGTTGAATGCGAATCTTCATGGCGAACCAAGAGTTAATACCTCTGATTCTCAAACTCAAATGAACAATGCCCACCTAACGATTATATGCGATGCTGTGGGCAAACGTATCAACTGGGTTGAAGATTCAAATGAACAACGAACTCTGAAAGAGGACTTCACCGAATTGTATAAACGAGTGGATTCTGTGTTGAATTCGTTTGCAAGCAGGTAATGTCGGTCTCACGATCATGAAAAGACTTCTTGTGTTGGTAGCTATCGCGACTGCTGTAGTAGCCTTTATACTGAGAAAAAAGAAACCAAGCCTCGATACTGAACAACAAGGTGATTCGACAGAGTAGATTGGATCAAGATACCCGGTGAAACAAAAATGCTAGTCCGCCATTTCAGTAACTGGCAAGGTAAAAGAGAACTTGCTCCCCTCATCAACTTTACTTTCTACCCAGATATTGCCACCATGATGTTCCACAATTTCCTTGCAGATTGCCAGTCCTAAGCCGGTACCTGGGGGTTTGTCTTTCAAGGTGTCGCCTACCTGACTGAATTTTTCAAAGATATATTCCTGATCCTCTGGGGCAATACCTGTCCCGGCATCGACAACATCGATTTTGATAAAATCGGGTTTTTCAAGTGAATCTTCACTTCTCAGTGGCTCTGCAAATATACGAATAATCCCGCCTTCAGCAGTGAAGTTGATTGCATTGCTAATGAGGTTTGTCATCACCTGCACAAGCTTGTCTCCATCACCAAAGATAT
>CAZWIP010000264.1:0-209 GCA_964634125.1 uncultured Dehalococcoidia bacterium | reverse complement strand
AACTTTTATATTAAGTTTCATCTTGGTGGCAAGTGCTTGGGTAGCATTAACCGCAATCTCAATTATCTGTGGTATCTCGAGTCTGACGTATTCCCATTGAATATGACCGGATTCGATCTTTGAAATATCCAGGAAATCGTTAATCAAACGGGTCAATCGATCACTTTCATCATTGATAATGGTAAGGAATTCCTTTTCGGTTTCCCTGT
>CAZWIP010000263.1:0-4036 GCA_964634125.1 uncultured Dehalococcoidia bacterium | reverse complement strand
TTTTCTTTGAACGTGTAATTTCCAATTCGCTGTCTGTATTTCGTTAGAAGTTGTTGCCATTGGTTCGCCTCCGGCCTAGGGTATATGAACATAACGCAGTAGCCATGGCCTTCAACAACAGACGCCAGTTTTTGCACATCACCCCAGATACCCACACTATCCTTGTAAAAATATATCCCGAGGTCAATCGGTTGTCCTCGTTGCTGTCCATGATATAAGCTCTTAAGTTCCAGCCAAGCAAAGCCGTTGTCCAACTTTACCCTGAAGTCCACCTTCTTTTTACCGAGTCTTGGTACCAAAACCTCGGGTTCCCATCCCTCCAATTCCCCCTCGCCTTGCAGAGAAGCGAAAAGGTAAACCAGTTCACCCTTAAACCATCCCTCTATCTGACGCTCTGAGGAAGTAAATCGCTGAATGTAGTCCAGCTTTGCTAGAAAATGACGGTCAATTTCACTGAATAACTGCTCCGTGTTCATTAGCCATTACCTCCCTGTTTCCCGTATTATACGGTGATCCGTGGCTAAGCACTAAGGGAAACAAGTAAAGCCGAGATATTTACACATGCGATGTTCAGAACGTCGCTCGAATTCTCTTTCACAGGGTTACGTTACGACTCCAATGTTTTGAACCATGATCGGTCGGCAAGGTCACGGTACGATCGTAGTTTGTCATTGAATGAGCACTTGCCCAATCTACGCCCGCAACCGCAGGGACAAGGGAATTTGTTAGCATGCCGCTTTTTCATTGTGAGAAGACTTATGGCAGCCTTTGCTTGTTCCGGCTTATCCAGCCCAAAAAGATTTACGTAATCAAGTAACTCTCCTTGTGTCCCATGTGGAAGCTCGCTAAATAAAAGATCGCCTCCAAATTTGAGTTTATATGAAATTGCGTAAAGATAAGGGGTCAGGCATGATTCGGCAAATCCAATTAGGGTTGGCTTCGATGAAATCTGATACAGTAGCCGAAGCCGAGAGCCTAAGCAAAGTGTGCCATTGGCATTGATATGATAATCTCCGGTACGAGGAATCTTGTCCTCCGTTTCTTTTACCTCCGGAAGAGCCCTCGGGAATGATGGCGGTACCAATATTTGAAGGCGATAAGAGTCAGTAATCTCGTTGTTTTCATCATCCTCTGCAGCGAAATCGAAAATCCCGCTCAATGTTAGTGCTGAACCTTCCTGGGTGGGTCTTATCGCCATTCCGGAATACTTAAACAGGAATTCTCGAATTCCCGGAGGAAACGTTCCAGGCATCAACTCATCTCATCCAGGGCTTCGCAGGGCTTACTATATGAAGAGTTTCAGGTTTTACCAGCATTGCTGGGACCACCACCCCAAGAGCCCCCTTGAGTAACGTGCTATCAGGAGATGCTGAAAATTTCTCTGAGGCCTGCCGGGTAACAAACTGCAGATCATCAGAAGACTTAATCACCTCAAAATCTGTCTTGGCCTGCTCAAGCCACATCCAGAAGTATTCTGCCAGTCTCATGGTAAGTCCTTCGCGAGTTTTCCAGCGATCTGCGAAGTCTTCAGCAGGGTCGACTGGATTGGGTATCCGAGGGGTTTGACGTGAAACCAATCCCTCCATATTCAGCAGAATATTTTTCATAGCCTCGTCTATTTCCCCCTCTCCCGCGTAGGCTTCTGCTGCAAGTGACGTAATTATCACCGATATGGGCTTGGCCTCCGGATGATCGACAAACATAACATCGCGATGTCGTTTTAGTAACTGGATACATCGTTGCAGAGGAGTCCTCCATCGATAAGCAGGCAGGTCATCAACACTTACCGCTTTTGCGATCAACACACGCTCCTCAAGGAATCGATGAGCTAGTTTCATCCGGAATTCGAACCAGCGAGCATACCCCTCCGGATTGCTGATATTCCATTCGCCATTAAGATTTCTATAACCCGGATTTCTGTCGTCTGTAATAGCCACTGTTAATGCAGAGACTGCCTCTGCGAGTGATTCCTCTGATCCCCGTTTGGTCATCGCCACCCTAATATTTTGGCGTCTTTGTTCCTCCTCCGGGATACAGGGAACAATGTCCATGTGGAATTTCATTTGGTCCTTATAAGATAACCGCCAGCATCGGTGCTTTTCTTCCTTTTCATCATCGATACCACGGTATTTACAATAACTTCCGACCTCAGTCCCTACAAGATTCTTCAACTGCTCTTGAGTGTGGGTATTCTTGGTTATACCTTTCCGGAGTTCACATGCCAAGTCTAAATCATATTCGTCATCTTCATTGAGAGGGCGTATGACTGTGCCGAGTCTAAAGGATCCCTGGGAGAAGACATGAGGATCGTAAGGAGTACAACCTGAGTCGTCTCTCCCAATCCAATCTCCAAAGTCTTTGTAACGTCGCTCTGCTTTGTCATAAGTGGAGTCAGGTATCTCGATAGACTCAGCAAGAACCTTTATTACCGTGTTCTCGGTTTCGTTATTCATTTGGTCCTCCTATCATAGGAATTGTTTCTATGAATCTGCCCGCCTTGTTGTTCTGATCGTAGATCATCCAAGGCATATCAGCTTTTGGCATCCTTACCCGTCCAAACTCTACTGCGCATGCCACCGGCATCGCGGGAAATATACGAAGGGGGCAACTCTGACCATGCGCCTCTTTAATGGAAATAATCAGCTTCCGTACCGTTTCTCTGAACATTGTCAGTTGTGCTTGAGATTTCAGGAAGTCATTATGGCAATCCACCACCGTCAGTTCCCAAATACTAACGTTTTCAGTAAGTATGGAGGTGATGCGATCGCGATTAATTCGGTCGCTCAACGAAATGATCAATACAGGGTCATGATTTACGTTTTCTGGCCGATTTACCTTGAAGTAAAAACCTTCAGGATGGCTCTGCCACTTCCATGTCTGTGGCTCGCGGTGGAGCTGATACACCTCTACAGGATATTTATCTGAGAGGAGTGTACCAAGCAAGATTAACAAAGGCTGCGGCGCTAAAGGGAACAAAGAAAAATGGCAAGGGTTTGACTCTTCAATTCTTGGTCGAATGTTTCGGTCGAATTCTCGACGTAAGTGATCTGCCTCCGTACTCCAATAGGCAGCGTTTTGATCTTCATGGGTGCAAGACATCGAGAGATTGAGGGCCCTCTCCTCTGCAGGATACCATTCAGGGAACATGGCTTCTATGGCCACATCTGCCTGCAATGGGGAATCTTGCTCACCAATATTTGCGCTGTAGAGAACGACGTGGGATTTATGATCGGGACGAATGTTTGTGACAAGCGCCACTCTTTGCTCATGCTGCCGCTTCCATGCCATCAGCAAATCCGCAGGATATCGACTGCCATCTTTGTCCTGATCGATTGTTTTATGGCAATCGTGGCAGACTAACATTAAATTAGATATATTACTCGATCTACTTCTGTTAGTTGCAAATGGTCCCCAGCCGCGGGGTCCACTCTCAGAGAAGGAGTAAATATGTGCTTTCTCAGAAATATTTACCAGCTCCATGGTGATGGGTGATTTATAGAGGATACGGTTACACCCGGAAAATTCGCATCGCCCGGCTGAACGGGCCCACAACACACGCTCGACTTCCCGTGTTACGTATCTTGTTACTTCTTTAACCATTTGCCACCATCAAGCTCGTCTCTCGAAGCCAATTCGCATATGCAATATTGGGGGCAGAGTATCGCCCTGCCCCCAATATTGCTACCTGGACCTCTTGTGAAGATCATCGTGTTCCTTCACGGTCAATACTCTAAGGTTACGCGGGGCGTTGTTATCTGGATTTCGATCTCTATGGTGAATCTCCAGATTGCTAATCCGGTGAACCCTACCATCTCCATCTGATCTACACCCGCGTCGCCTAATGATTGTTTCTCTTTGATTTGAAGACAGCCTTCCCATTCTGAATCACCCCCTTTTCCTAGCTACTACAAGTCTATAAAAAAATCCCCGACTCACCAGTCGAGGATTTGACTAACCACCCATATACTGATATTCTGTTATTGTTCAGGTAACGGAATACCTTAGTTGAGTGGTCACCCCTAACCGGGTGGCCTCT
>CAZWIP010000262.1:0-4045 GCA_964634125.1 uncultured Dehalococcoidia bacterium | reverse complement strand
CCTCACCCCTGACTTTAGTACTACTTGACACTGCGTTGATATTTACATATACTAGCTATACTGACTGACCAGTCGGTCTATTAACACGATGATAAGGCGGATTAGACGAAAAGACATTCCCGCAGTCCGTCGGGAAGAAATCTTGAATGCCGCTGCTGAACTATTCGCCAAAAGCGGGTATCACGGCGTCAGTGTTGATGCTATCGCAAAGAAAGCGGGAATCAGCAAAGGTAACCTCTATTGGCACTTCAAGTCCAAGCAAGAGATATTCCATCAACTTTTCGAGTATCTTGCCGGACCACTTTTCAAACCGCTTATGCAAGTTATGGAGGATGATTTGCCACCTCATGACAAACTGCGGGCCCTATCACGAGCCTGTTTTGATACTGCCGAATCCAATCCGGAAGTCATCCGTTTCGGGTGGCAGATCGCAGCTCAACCGGAGTTGAAAGAGATGTTCACCTCCGAATATACTGAGTGGATGAAGCCATTCATTGATCGGGTGGCCCCTATTTTTGCGGCGGCCGGGGAGAAAAACCCCGAGGACGTTGCCAAATTCTTTGGGCTGACGCTTGACGCCTTTATGGGCATGGCTGTTATGATGCCAGAGATGTTTGACAAAGAAGCAACACTGAGAATTCTTGACGAGAGATTCATACAGTATGGGAGAAGAGAAGATGACTAAAAACAATGTCCTTTTGAAACTCGAAAATGTTTCACGCATTTATAAAATGGGGCAGATAGATGTGAAAGCTCTAGAGAACATCTCCTTGGAGATATCCAAAGGTGAATTTATCGTCATCCTTGGACCAAGTGGCTCCGGTAAAACTACTCTGCTGAATTTGATCGGTGGGATGGATTCTCCCACTTCTGGGAAAATCATATCAGATGGCAGCGAAATCACAGCGCTTGATGAAAAAGGTCTCACTCGTTATCGTCGTGACCATATTGGTTTTGTCTTCCAATTCTTTAATCTCATCCCATCTTTGACGGCCAGAGAGAATATCGAATTCGCCGCTGAACTGGTTAAAGACTCAAGAAATGCCCTCGAAACCCTTCAGATCGTTGGACTCGGAGATCGTGGGAACCATTTCCCTAGTGAACTCTCCGGTGGAGAACAGCAGCGTGTTGCTATAGCCAGGGCTATAGTCAAAGACCCCCCATTGCTCCTATGCGATGAGCCAACTGGAGATCTTGATTTCGATACCGGTAGACACATCCTTTCGGCACTGCGCCAGATCAATCAGGGAAGACAGAAGACTGTGCTGTTGGTCACTCACAACACCGCTATCGGTGACATCGCCGACCGCGTGATCCGCATGCGCAGTGGAGAGGTAATTGAAATCAAGGAAAATCCATCTCCCATCGACCCTCAGGAACTGAGGTGGTAGGCTCATGAAAAAGCTGCAGCGAAAACTGGTTAAAGACCTCAATGCCTCCAAAGGGTTATTCATTGCCGTTACCATCATTATTTTTCTGGCAGTGGCATTCTTCGGTGCCATGTTCATGGCCTACCAGAATCTGAACGATTCATACGATTACTCCTACGAGCAGCTGCGTTTCGCCGACTTCACCGTCAAGGTATCACAAGATGCTTCGGAAGCTACAGATGAACTTGAGAACATTGAAGGAATCGATACCGTCACTGGCAGGATGAATGCAGATTTCGCTCTTACTCTTCCTGGCGCCCAAACAAAAAAGGTCCTTGCTCGCGTGATATCCCTGCCACCTTCTGATGCGGCTCGCACGGATGTGGTTAACGATGTTCTCGTGGAAGAGGGGAATTACTTCCTTGATGATGAAAGTCTCTCGTTACTCATAGAGAAGAATTTTGCCGATCACCATAAATTGAAACCCGGGCAGATAGCCCATTTAACCCTGGAGGAGGATGAAATTCCTTTCGAGATCGCCGGGATTGTCGCCAGCCCGGAATATATTTTCCCGGCTAAGAGCCGCCAAGAAATCATGACCTCTTCCGAAGTATGGGGAGTTGTTTTCGTTCCCGAAGACATGATCACCGTTCTGAATCGACCGGTCAATGAGTTCTGTTTTCTCATGGAGGATGGTGCAGACTATGATAGCATCATCACCAAAGTTGAAACTATTCTAAACCGATATCAAGTGATGGACGTTGTTCCCAGAGAGGATCAGCCCAGTTATACCGGTCTGGAAATGGATCTGGAACAATTCGCCACCCTGGCCGAGCTTTTCCCGCTCCTGTTCATCATCGTGGGAGCAATGGCGACGTACATCCTTCTCACACGAATCGTTTATAACCAGCGCCCACAAATTGGCCTGATGCGAGCCATGGGATATTCCCGAAGGCAAGTCATGGTTCACTATCTCGGGTTTGCACTGGTTATCGGACTCGTTGGGTCCATGGCCGGAATCATAGTCGGCCATTTCCTTTCCGAAGGTATTACACACTTCTATGCGAGTATGATCAACCTGCCATACACCACTATGCAAATTCAGTGGATTTCCATTGGAGGAGGAATTATACTTGGTCTCTTGCCATGCATTGTTGCTGGGCTTGTACCGGCCTGGAGCGCTTCGCGGATTCCTCCAGCTGAGGCAATGCGCACTCCGGCTCCTTCGGCCGGAAGAAAACTGTTTTTAGAACGCGTTTTCCCTTTCCTGAGCAAATTATCTTCCCTTTGGAAAATACCGCTTCGCAACATCTTCCGCAATCGTCGCCGCAGCCTTTATACCGGTATCGGCGTCACCTTCGGAGTGAGCCTTATACTTATCTCAGCAGCAATGATAGACTCCATGAAAGATATGATGGATTTTCAGTTCAACGATATTCAAAGATACGATGTCCGAATCGATTTTGCCGGACTTCAGGATGCAAGCCTGGTTGATGAAATCGAGGGATGGGATGAGGTTGAATCAGCAGAACCATTCATTGAAGTTCCAGCACGTATGGAACACGGAGAAGATACCTATACCACCATGATCATCGCGCTCCCGCCCGATGGTGAATTGCGCGGCTTGTACTCGCCTTCTCGCAATCGGATATCGGTTACTGATGAAGGTATTCTGCTGAGTAAGACATTGAAGGATATCCTGCATATCAGCAAAGGAGATATGCTCACAGTCCAAACGACACAGCTCGAAGTGACAGGATTTACCAAAGAACCAATGGGCAGCTTCGGATTTGTGAGTCTGGAACAAGCCAAAGCGATGGTTGGTGGTAAAGATATGGTCACCGGGGTATTTCTGGAAGTTCCAACTGAGCACGAAAAAACCATCCGAGAAAAAGCTTATGAGTTCGGGGCTGCCTCGGTAGAACTTGCTTCTGAGACTAAAGAAAGTGTAGACAAGATGATGGAAAGCGGCACGGTCATGCTTTATATCATGCTGCTTTTCGGTGCTACCCTGGCGCTGGCCATCGTCTTCACCACAGTCACCGTCAACATTCTGGAGCGCCGCCGAGAGATAGCTACCATGCGCACTATTGGAGAATCCAAAAACAGGATAGGGGCAATGATTACTATCGAAAACCTTTTACTGGGAGTGGCGGGACTGATCCCCGGTATCATCCTGGGTTACATTCTGGCACTCTACTTTTTCAGCCTTTTCCAGGGAGACATGTTCTCTATGGACCTGGTGATCCTTCCAACTACATACGTGTTAACTGTGGGAATAATTCTTCTGATAATGCTTATTTCGCAAGTACCCGGCATTCGCAGTATTAACCGACTGAACCTGGCACAGGTGACAAAGGAGCAAGCTAGTTAGAAAATATGTATGTTCACTCATCGAGCGTGGTGAAACTAAACCTATAGCTCTGACCCAATGGCCAACTAAAGGACGAAGTGGCCTGACCATCGATTTCGAAAGTATATGTTGTGTTCGGGGTTAACGGTTCTTCAAGCTCAATTTGTAAAACGAAGTCTGCCTCAGGCCATTTAGCCCTATACTCTATAGCTGGTGTAACTGAGAGTGCATCCTCAATAGAATCCAGGTCCATCGATCTATTGAAAACTGAGCCCTGATGGCAATAGTGGACACCAAATCATTCATGCTGCCAGTTGTCCTG
>CAZWIP010000261.1:0-4064 GCA_964634125.1 uncultured Dehalococcoidia bacterium | reverse complement strand
AGTAAACATACGGTACATGTTGTAACGAAGTGCATGACAAGTGGGAAAATAAGGAACACACCAGAACTGAACAGAGCTTCGATGAATAGAGATTCAGACATTACTCGTAACGTAAGGAATAGCAGAAGTTTTTCGCCAAGCCAGAAGCCGAGTGCTGCCATAAATGATAGTATTACCACATTCTTAAATGAAGAAATCATTCGATTCTGTAATAGAACTACAAAACCTGCGGATTTGACTACTTCCTCAGTCACAATTGATATTGCAAACAAGATACCAAGTGCAATACCTAGGGATAATTTGAATACGATAACGATAGAAGCTAATTGCACCATGAATACTACAGGAATAAGGAGTAAGCTCATATATATCATCGAAATATTCAGATGGCTTTTGTTTATGATGAGGAATATGGCCTCACTGAGCTTTCGATACAAAGGTCTATATCCCATCAGATACTCTTCATTAAATATTCGAACCGCCACAAGCATAGTTACGAAGAACGCAAGATACATTGGGATTGTGGCTAAAAGATACTCAGTCAATCCGAAGGATTCTCCCCTATACATGAGGACTGCCAGCGTTAACGGTGATATATAGCTCAGTTCATTGACACCGGTGAACATAGCTGGAGCGACGAGGTAAGCGGTGACAATCCACACTGCCATCATAGAGAAGAAAGTCTGATCTTTAAATGTTCGGTACAACAAAGCTACCATGAGGTAGATTGAGAAAACGAATAGCATTATTGGTATGAATATGGCAAGACCGAGGAATACGTTACCTCCTAATACCAAAGTGATTGCAATTATGGTCAGGAATGAATATCCGATGTAAGGTAGCATCTTGCCCATAATGATTTGAAACGGCGTAATGGGTGCAGACATCAGAATAATAAGCTTCCTGTTTGTTTTCTCTTCCATGAAACTACTGGTAAAGAAAATGCTCACGAAGAATATCGGAACAACGTAGAAAAACGCAATTAGCACCTGGGAAACGGGAATGGGTGGTTTGAGAAGCGAAGGAATAATGATCTCTTCATCTGAAGCGAATTCTGCTTTGAATTCCGGCATACCATTGTCATTGATGAAGTCTTCCAGTTGTTCCTTGACTGCCGAATCAGATGCTCTCTCAATAGGATCGGTCGAAGTTGCTCCCTGTGAAGGCTCAGGGATTGGAGCAGGGTCCATAGGGATTGGGGGCTCTGTCTCTACGTATACTGGCTCAGGATCGGGCGCTGATGGCTCAGGCAAGGCTGGTGGTTCAAGTTCAATTGATGGATTCGATTCTGTGGGTGTCTGTTCCTCTAGTAGGATGTCAGAAAGCGATGGTTGAGCATATACATCGAAATGTTCAACTTCGGAATCTTTTGCCATGTGGTGGATTTCTATACGAAGTGGGAACGCTTGATCGACATCATACTGGTCTGATATTCTAAGCAGTTCCTGCCTTTCCAGATATTGGCTCAAAGCTCCTACAGTGTATTGTGACCGATCGTCTCTTCGGGAGGTAACACGATCACCGATAATGTAAAGATCGATCTCCTTTTCTTTAAGCTTCCAGTATGCATCGGAAAGTGAATCCAGCGGGATTACATTAAACCGTTCATCTGTGATAACAGGGCCATCAGAGAACACCCCAATATTGTATATAGACTTGCTTATAACGGGGTCTTGGTGATAAATTACAGTGGAGAGGAGAACAGCGACAGCAAATATACCTATGACGAATAGCCTGGAACGGCCCGTGAAGCGACCCCTCAGGCGCGTGATTTCACGTTTTGAGATGGGCAAAAGGTTGTTCATAGCTATACCCAGATTTGTTGAATAATTATACATCAAGGAATGTAATGAAGGGTGCGGGTATACCCGTACAGGGACGTGGTGGTATCCCCCAAGTTTTTACAAAAAGAGTGGAATTACATAGAGAGGTTCGAATTCTATTATGAGTACAATCATCAAACTTGAATCGCTTAACAAGTTATATAGAGATTTTCCTGCTGTGAAAGATTTGAACCTTGAAGTGGAGGCCGGGGAGATATTTGGCATAATTGGCCACAATGGTGCCGGTAAAACCACTGCTCTTAAAATGATTGTGGGATTATTGGCCCCAACCTCTGGAACCATAGAGGTAATGGGTCATGATATGACGAAGGATAGCACGGATGCAAAAAAGGATATCGGATATTTACCGGAAGAGAGCCCCCTTTACGAAAACATGAATGTTCAAGAATACCTGATGTTCTTCTCAGAGCTCTACAAGTTGCCCAAGAAAGAAGCCAAAGAACGCATAGACCTGTTGCTGGATTCATTGAAACTGGAAGCCAAGGGCAAGTACACTGGCGAGCTATCTAAGGGAATGAAGCGAAAGGTAGCCATCGCCCGAACATTGTTACATGATCCTAAGTTACTTGTACTGGATGAACCCAATTCCGGACTTGACCCTCTAACGTCTTTTTTCATCATCGATTACCTGAAGAAACTGAGCAAAGAGGGAAAGACCATTGTGATCAGCGCTCATAACCTCTTTCATGTGGAGTATATCTGCGATAGAGTAGCAATTCTCAAAAAGGGTGAACTGGTTGTCTGCGATACTGTGGAAGCAATGCGTGAGACTTTTGGAAAACGGGAATATGAAGTAGTGTTTCAAGCTGATGCAGACCTGGACTATGAGAGAAAAGAAGAGAACTATATAGTCCGTGCAGCAGATGTAGCTCAAATTGCTTCGTTATTGCAGAAAATATCTGAAAACAACTGGGCATTGGTTGACCTTTCAGTGCAGCAGTCAGCGCTTGAGGAAATGTACGTGGGCATTATGACTGAAGAAAAGTGAGAGAGCGATGCACATCAGTAAGCTTGTAATATGGAATACCTAACAACTCAGAACTCCTATCGATCCCCGAACCATAAGGTGCCATTTTTGGCGCGGAAATTCCCCAGCCTGGTTTACTATCTTAAGATGGTGCGACTTGTAATCTGGGGATCAAGGAAAGCAAAAAGCGGGGAGTTCACCACCGAAAAACGGGTTGAGGGAATCCTCAAAATCGTACAAGCACTTGAATCGGTTGGAGTACAGTTCGAAATTGAGAACCTTGCCGCGTTTCGGGAACTTGAATCTCCATGCGTGTTCGTCAGCAATCATATGAGTACACTGGAAACTTTTATTTTGCCCGGTATTATTGAACCCGATAGAGCAAATACTTTTGTGATAAAGGAAAGCCTTATAAAATACCCTGTTTTCAAACACATTATGCTCAGCCTGGACCCTGTTGTTGTGACCAGGGAGAATCCAAGAGAGGATTTCGAGACAGTCATGAAAGGTGGGCAGGAGCGTTTAAGCAGGGGGATTTCTATAGTTGTCTTCCCTCAAACAACGCGCAGCACAATCTTCGATCCAACTCAATTCAATACAATTGGGGTCAAACTGGCGAGACGCGCCGGGGTGCCTGTTATACCTATAGCCCTGAGAACGGATGCATGGGGTAACAATGATCGTTTTGTAAAAGAATTTGGAAAGATCGATCCGAACAAACCAGTTCGAATATGCTTTGGTGATCCAATTCACATACAAGGTAATGGCAAAGATGAGCATGAATTGATAGTTCAGTTTATAGAAGGAAAATTGAAAGAATGGGCTTGAAGTGAATCTTATGGTGGGGCCTTACTGTACAATAGGCAGAACCTTCCAAATGATCTTTTCTTTGGTATGACCACCATACTGTTTCATTCAAGAAAGACTCGTTTTTTCAGCGATTTTGTCTTACATTTGTGAAGGGTGATAGTGTCCTATTATTAACTTTTCGGCAGTTGCTGATTCTCCGACTTTGGTATTCGCACTTCATCCGTTATGTATACTTAAAACCTAATTGATACTACCCATGGCGGTCGGAGTGCAACGTTTTTTTAAATAGTGTCCACCCGGAAATAAGATAATGTGTTTAATTTAAAAACGGATCAAAATTTCAATCGTTAGTGAGTTAATCAATAAAAACATTGCATGTATAATAACATATTAGGGCTATCCCTTTCGTTGGACTACCTACTACATGTTGTGTTTGGGGTTTT
>CAZWIP010000260.1:0-4067 GCA_964634125.1 uncultured Dehalococcoidia bacterium | reverse complement strand
TTTTTTTTCCTATTGCGCCTGTCCGCTTTGTGGACAAATTCATGAAGTAAAATTCCATACTTATCTTGCCCGGCTGATACGCTCAAATGAGGATGGCGAAAACAAAGAAATCACCATCATCGTAATCTTCTGCAAAACAGCAAAAAATAGAGGGAATCAGTACACCAAACGAATCCTTCCGCCTTTTGTAATACCAGAATGCAATATTACTTTAGCAAACGTATTGGAGTGCATCCGGCGTTATCCTGCCGGATCGTTCGAATATAAGGTAGTCAGTAAGCTCCTTGGCACCGTGTGTATGCGCACGATACAGAGGCACCTGAGGCAGGCTCAAGCGTTCATCGAGCAGACCAATCTATATGTTTCGGAGTTCTTATCGGCAATTCCAAGTTTTGGCTCTTTACCCGAGCAAAGGCCTGGGGAATCCGGATATGGAAATCTAGGAAAACTGGTAGATGAATCGAATGCAGCTTATGAGAGGATCTATGGCGGCAGCGTTGGGCAGGTTCCGGCAATAGTGTTTGTGCATGCTGTTTACGTCGCAATAAAATGCAGAAATAAACTGAAATCTCCATTGAATTTCGTCCTGGAGGCCCTCCCTTTTTTTGATACAAGTTGAGTAACCTAATCAAATCAAGGAGGGTTTCATGGAAACCACCAAAAACAGCACAAAGGCAACAGAACAGGACCATCTGAATCTGCTTGAAAAGCTACTCAGGCGCAAAGACAATCCGGAGAGAAAAAGAAGGCGGGTACTGAATTACTGTCGAGCACATTTTGTGAGTGAGAGCAAAATATGGCGAGAGCTCTGCCTATTCAGAGGAGAAGGACCTGCCGGTATCTCCTTTGGCAAAGAACCGCTTTGCGTTTTCGACTACGCAGATGGAAAACTCAGAGAGCGAATACTCACTCTGATCAACAAGCTTCCCGTGGGGACTCTCTCTGATTTCAGAGAGTTCACAATCCTCACTGATAATTTCCGAGATAGAGTGAAGTTCTTATCCGATTTGGTACTGGGCCTGTTTCTCGATAGAGAAAAGGGCTCAGAGGGGGAAACCGCAGATACCGCCAGGTATACGGCCTTCTTCGTTCAGAAGATTTTCACAGAGCTGGATTTTATCCTCGAAACCGCTGGTTTGCTCGCTATAGAGAGAGTCAATACGGAGTATGAAAACAGGCTTTGCGACAAGTTCATGGATGAGGAGGCGCTGATATGAGCCGCGAACTTGATTGGCAAGCCATACCTGATGAAGAGTTTGAGAAGTACCAAATACGTCTTGAAATCGTAGAAATCATGCTGGATGAGAGTATCGACAGCCTGACAAAGCGGGAGAAGAGAAGCGAGTACTGTAGGCGCCTCTCTGTCTCTGACAGAACCCTGAGGCTATACCGTGCGAAGTACCTGAAGAAAGGCCCGGCCGGGCTTTTGTTTTACCGTCAGAGAGAAACATCGCCCCGTATTCACGATGAAGATCTACGAAACAAGATCATCCAGTTGGTAAACGAGCTTCCTACCCGAACCGTTCCCAAGCTGCGGGAGTTGCTGAACCAAGATGAGAAGTTCAAAGAAAAGATCGCCGAAGTTTCCGACAGATCCTTTTACCGCTTCTTGACCGAGAATGGCATGAGTCAAAAAGAAAGGTATCATATCCTATCTGAGACCGGAAGAAGCGCCTACCACCAGTTCGAAGCCCCCTTTTCGCTTTCCCTCGTACAAGGCGATGCCAGGGATGGGATCTGGCTCGATCTGCCTGAGGGCGGCAGGAAGAAAACCTATCTCTTCCTGTGGATCGATGACTTCTCGCGCAAGATACTCTTTGGCAAGTATTACCTCAACGAAAAGCTTCCCTGCATGGCCGATTCTTTCAAATACATGATTCTGCGCTATGGCATACCTGACCGGGGCTATCTTGATAACGGAGCTGTGTATATCTCAAAGCAGTTTGCCTATGTTCTGGCCGATCTGAAGATAAAACAGATTCATCACCGTCCGTATCAAGCCTACTGCAAAGGAAAAATCGAGGCGGTCATGAAAATAATAAAGCACGATTTTCAAAGCGAAGCGGCTTTGGCCGGCTTTAAAACACTCGAAGAGCTCAATACTGCCTTCTGGGCCTGGGCGGAAGTACGCTACAACCAGCGTGTCAATTCAACTACGGGGCAAGCGCCGGATGAAAGATACCTCAAAGCTCTGCCCAAAGAGCATCGCAGGATTGAGGATATCGAAAAGTTCAACGCCATGTTCCTTTGGCGGAAATACAGAAAGATCACCAAGTACGGAAAGGTGAAGCTCTTCTCCAACCAGTACCCGGTTCAGAAGCTTCCCCATGGCAAAGTGGTTCAGGTCAGATTCGACCCCTTCGATCTGGATCAGATCTACATCTATGATCAGCAGAACAATTTCCTCGAGTCCACCAGGCCTTCGAAAAAGGTCAATAATCGGGCTACCCAGGTTCCCGAAGAATCCAAAAAGGACCGCACGAAGGTGTCGCAAGATTCGGTCAATTATTTTACTCGTCTCAGGGAAAAGCACCTGCAGCAGCAAAAACGAGACCACAAAATGAAGTTTACAAAACTCTTTGAAAAGAAGGAGGAGCAGAATGGATAATATCGTGCTTGATTTCTTTGGCTTCGCTCAGATTCCTTTCTCAAAAAATGTTTGCCCTAAAAACGTATTTGAGCCGCAGTCTTACAAAGAAGCCTTTGCCCGGCTTGGTTTCGGCGTATCTAATGAGGATATCCTGCTCATCACCGGCCCCATCGGCTCCGGCAAATCAGTAATACTAAAATCATTCATCTCATCGCTCGATTCGAATCAACATAAACCTGTGTATTTGCCGTCTGCCAATATCTCTGACGGTGAACTATACAAAGCCATCCTCGCCGGCTTAAAAATCGAACCACCCCATTTCGCCGCGGCTGCCAAAAGACTCTACTTCAAGAACATACCCGATCAAGCCAAAAAGCCGGTTATCGTCATCGACGATGCCCAAGAATTGACCGATTCCGCTCTGATCAGTATTAAAAGCATGGTCAACTTCGATTTCGATTCTCTCAACAAGATTACCTTTATCCTCGCAGGTGAGCCCGAACTCAAGGAAAGACTCGGCTACTCTCAGTTCCTTTCTTTGAAGCAGCGTATCAGGGTGTCCTTTGAAATGTACGGCATGTCCCTCGAAGAAACCTGCCAATACATCGATCACCATACCAGCATATGTGGTAGCCTTTCCTCCATCTTTGCCGATGATGCAAAAAGTGAAATCTACAAACGTTCTTCAGGTATGCCCCGCATGATCAATACTATTTGCTACAAGTCCATCCTTTATGCGGCAACTAATGCGATTAAAATCATCGATTCTTCGAATCTTGATCCGGATGATTTATAATGCCGCAGGCAGGGAAAGGCCGAGAGAACTATAACCTTACTCCCGGGGCGACGAGGACTCTGTCGCCCCGGGTTCATTTTCTGCCCTATTAAAGGCATAAGGAGCTTTTGTCATGACAGTCGTCATAAGAAAATTACATGAAAAGCAGCATGAATACTTCGCTTATACAAAATCCCTTTGCGGCAAGGCTACGCATTTTATTTATTTTGAGGATAATATCTGGGGAGCCGTTAACCTCTGCAACTTCATAGAGATGCTCAGATCCTTTTTCCACCCGCCCAAAGTTAAGGTCTTAATCGCGGAGAAAGACATCATATTGCAGAATGATGCCTTCTTGCACTTCCTGAAGGCCGACTCAACTGATCCCTCTCTATCCGACCAGTTTGAAATTATCGGATCACAGGATCAATCGGCCCAAAGCAAGAATTCTAACACTCGGAAAACCACTGTAGGCACAAATGAAAAATAATGGATCATTCAATACTTACATCGGATCTGTTTATTTACACCCAACGGAAAGACCATTCCAGAACATTTTCCGTATCGGTTTCCGATCCAGGCAGCGTTTGGATATTTAGGCGGTAAACGTTTGGCATCAACTAAGGGCGGGGAACAGTCAGACGTGTGGATACTGGATAAAGTAATGTGTATCTATGAGAATTATGAAGTTATCCACATTCT
>CAZWIP010000259.1:0-4086 GCA_964634125.1 uncultured Dehalococcoidia bacterium | reverse complement strand
AAGCGTTAACGATCTGTCCGAAGATGCTCGAAAAGTTTGTGTAGTGTATGGCGGAAACTGCTGAAAAGCATAACCTTGTTGTTTGACATATCCTGCTTGTCACGGATGATATTCCGCAAAGAATCGAGCTTCGGATCATAAGGATCCAAGGTGTACGCTCGATCGAGTATGGACTGGATTTGGGACTCGATGCTGTCAATTGCATCGGTCCGGGGAACTTGCTCAGCATTGTCGGCTTCTTCCCAGTCCAATTCGTCAAGATGCCGGTTGAGTATTTCTTCTAGGAAGGGGGTTAGACCGAAAAGGGAGCTCGCCGCTTGGCGTCTGATTGTTGTCATCATGAACTTGACGTTGACGTCATTATGCAGTCGGCTGAATATCTCGGCCTGAATTTTCAACAGATCGTCATGTAATCTTTTCTGGTCTGGTGTAAATTCAACAATCACAGTCTCTGGTTTGCGTATTGTAAAATCGCCTATATCACAGCGTCGTGTCCTGTTGATTATTCCCGAGAAGGTGTGCAATGATTCAAGGCCTGTGATTAACTGTACCCGCTCCTCCAATGTCACGCCATCTCCGATGAGTCGGTTTCGTATTCGACCGAACTCGGGGTTGTGGCTGAGAATGGCCCGGCCCCAGGAAGTCGATGCAGCCTGGTCAAGAGCCTCGGTAGCGAGAGCAGTCCATTCGGGTTCTTGGGAGCGTGCAAAATTCACCGCTCTATTTATGAACGGATTGGGTTCCGCCATGTGTTCGAAGCTCTCAATATCGATAATGAGGTCGGGGCGGAGTGTGTTGAGTAAGACGAACAGGTCGTGGTTACCGAGTTGTATTGGAGTGGCAGAAAGGAAAACGACTGCCTCGGCATGATCACAGAAAAATCTTACCGATTTATGGCTGAAAGTTTCCTGATTCCGGATGTGGTGTGCTTCATCCACGATAACGAGGTCGAAACGAGGAGGTGGGTCCAGATCCAGAAGCCCTCTTTTGCGTTTTCGCTTACCACCAGGCCCGGAGCCGTATAACAAAACTTCGTCGAACAAGGAATAGGGGATAATCACTCGCTGGTATTGTTCAGGCCAAATCCCTTCCAGTTCCATCTCACTTATGCAGTACCTCAACGTGCTGCCGTCGAGATGTGTGAAGCGTTCTTCAAATCGCTTCATCTCGATATACCATTTCCGCTCGGTTACTAGAGGACGCGGGCAAATAACGAGAATTGACTGAAGGTCTCGCCTAGCCTGCAATTCACGGAGGATCAATCCAGCCTCGATGGTCTTTCCCACACCCACCCCATCGGCGATAAGCAACCTGGGGCGGTCCGATTGGATGAATTTCAGGACAGGCCTGAATTGGTAAGGAATGAAGTCAATGCGAGCTGCGTTAAGCGAATAGAGTGTCGATAGCCCTGGATATCGAATTTGAAGGGATGTAAGATACGAGTGAAATTGATCGATTTTTAGGAACTGAAAATCATCATCTGGTTGATCATCAGACTGAAGTTGAGATGCATAGTAAGTTTGCGTATCCCCATCCACAAAAACCTTAAAACGATTCTCCGGACTACCGGGTAAAACCCCCACAATAGCGCCCTTGATGGATGGATCTGATTTGAGGGAAACGATTTGTCCAGGCTCAAACGCGGTGCCACTATCCTTAGCCTGCATATTTTGTTGCTGCTCAGGAACTTCCTTCTCATCATGATCAAGATCTTTATTGGATAGCAAGGATGCCTTTGCGACTTGAACCTCTTCGATAAATTCCTCGTCCGCATCTATGACTACGGCAAAGCGTTGTAGGGTGTCCAAGTCACGATACACATCATCGACTGGAAATCCTTCGGCTCCAGCATGTGCCCAACGATTACGGATTGTTTGCATTTCTTTGACGAAATGGCGAGATTCAGATGTTAGATTCCGCTTTGTGGATATTTGATACCAGTTTTGGTCAAGAACACGGATTAAGGCCGCAAGGTCCAGAGATTCCAAGGATTCGTTATTGTGTTGTTCGACCCGGCGTCGTTGCTGGAATGATAGCTTGCTGACAACAGCCTGGTTCCAATAGTCATCAAAAAGAGAAGGTAGCACCCCTTTTAGGAAAATGACGAGCTGCTTGGCCGTTTCTCCCAATAAATTTGCTATAGAGCCCTTGATATTTTGTATCTCCATTTCGTCTACCATCTATTTTACGGTTTAATATTTTTCGCAGATTGATTTGGTTGTTGTGGTCCTGATAATCGCTTTTCAAGTTGAGACATGATTTTTCCACCTTCGGTACTGAATTTATAGCATCTTATTGTACATGGGTATACCGTTTGTAGGACTGTCACTTTGGCTCTGGCTCCAGGGAATCAAATGGGCTGCCTCAACAACCGTGTGGCCCTCTGGGGTACCGCATTTTAATAATAGTCTAACCTAATTTACTGATCTACAAAAGTCCCGCTCTTCACCTCAGCCAGCACCAGTCGATGACAGGCTCTGGCCATGGACCAGATCCGGTTGATGATGTTATCAACTGATATCTGCTACTGTTGCTTTTCCACAATCAAGCCATTGAGGTCGTCAACCCCTCGATGGCATGGTAATCATCCTGGCTAGCGGTTTGCATGAGAAACCGCAGGACAAGCCCGTTCAGGCCCTCGCCATGCGGATCCTGGGCCGACGCCAACATTGTCGGCGGGTATGGAATGCTCGGTATAGCCTCCCTGATGGCACACGTCAATTCGTTGCAGAAGCTGTCATCTGGCTGAAGGAAATCAGGGTGCACACGCCTGATCCGAAGGCTGAATAGTATTGCACACAGGCAATACTTGAGAGTATTTGTATCGGCTTTACCCTCAATCATAAACGTATGTATCATCTTCAGTACAGCAAGGATCTTGTCGGGGGGGATGTTCACTGTATCAGCGTGGTAGCACAAGCACCGAAAGAATGACCACCAGTAGTGCCGTGTAAATGTATCGTCCGGGTAATTGGGATAGCCACTTTCGCCATGTTTAATAATGAAATCAACAAATAATTCGAAGTCCTCACCAGTTGAAAACACGCGCCCTGGTGCAATGACCCAGTTCCACGAAGGCCTTGGTCTACCTCTTAATTGCCTTTCGACAAACGATGGGCGATCTTGGCTGAATTTCTCTCGCAGCTCGTTCTTAAAAGATTCGGGTGCATACACGAACATGTAATTAAGGAATTTGACCCGATCTTGATGCAAGATCAACTGAATTTGTTGGCCCAATTTTTCAGTCAAGGATTCATCAATCGGCAGTCTTAGCGAACCAAACATCCCTCTGGCCGGTTCCGCAGCCCACCCTTCCGGTTGCCCATACCCCAGACGCCAGGGAGGGCTCAAGCCCCATGGTTCTAGCAGTTTGTTGAAGACCAGGCTGTGCTCCCTATAATTAACCCGTTTATATGGCCTGGCATTTCCATCCTTCAAAAATTCGATCAATATTCGCTTGTACTCAGGGTCCTCATCATCAAAAATTCGCCCACGCACTGGATACACTTCAGGTGCATAAACGATGGGGATCTCTATTTCTTCCATGGACTCCCAGTTGAGTTTGACCCTTTGAAAATCTCCAAAAATATCCAGGTGGCCTTCGGCGCCCTCAATGGTAACCTGAGCATGGCCGCTGGCCGGTTTCGCTTCGGCCCTGATCAGAACGGGAGCATCTTTCTTAGGTGTTCGGGGAAGCGTGGTAACGATTCTTCGACAATGACCTTCGTCGCTTTTCCGCAATACAGCCGTAAATTCCCGGATACCTTTACGTACCGAAAACCGCGTCAGAGGTTTACGACGTCGCCATGTATGGCCGCCCTCAATGACGCTGGGTTTGACCAGGTGAAAGAAGCAATATGTGCCCAATTCCCGGACCTCACTCAAAATGTAGACCCCGGGCAGAGTATCCATGTAGGTGGGAAGCCTTTGGTCTAATCTTGACGCATATAGAGCAGCCCCCCGGCAAACGGCATCCTCATCTAAAACGTAATGTTTGTTTTGAATCTTTGCCGGAGATATATGTCTAAAGGGCCATCCGTGCCATAAGATGGCAGACATTTTGTCAAAATCATATTTTGCCTTCAC
>CAZWIP010000258.1:0-4089 GCA_964634125.1 uncultured Dehalococcoidia bacterium | reverse complement strand
GGTATGACTATCGATGAATATATAGGAACTCTAGTGCAATAAGTGGTGATCACCTTCCCCGGTAATTTGACCAACTCACAGCACATGTGCAGGTCTATCTTTCAAATGTCTTATTAAACTGTAAAGACACCTGAAAATAAGGCGCGTTTATAAGTAACAACAAGTATATGTACGTGTTTGTATGCATGTAGCAGATTACAGACATTATCCCAATTTGAGAAAAGGAAGGAATGATTAAAAATGAATCGATGGAAAAAAGCTATTACCATGTTTATGATCATCGGTGTTACGGCATTCAGTTTAGGTGTGTATGGCTGCAGTGACAGTTCCGATGCCGATTCAGAATCAGAGGAAAGTCAGACCGTGGAGGTAACACGGGGTTCGATGATGACACAGATTAGTTCCTTTGGAACTATTTCTTTACCGGAGCAAGCTCATCTGACGTTTGGCAGCGGTCAGAGCGCCAACGATTTGCAGACGGTAAGCGAAGTAAACGTGGAGTTCGGGGACGAGGTGAAAGAAGGGGATGTTATGGCAAAACTGGATACAGACTCGAAACAGAGGACGGTTACCCAGGCCGAATCCGACCTTCGTACGGCGCAAATAAACCTGGAACAGGCTACCTCGTCTGCAAATTTGCTCAACGCACAGGCAGCAGTAGAAAATGCAGAGGTTTCTCTGGCGAAGGCAGAGAAGGAGTTGGAGGAAGCTCGAATGTTTGAATTGTCTCAAGCTAAAACAGATTTGGAAATTGCCCAGCGAAACCTGGAAATCGCTGAGAAAAACGCTGCACTTCGAATCACTGATGCTCAGAACAACGTTGACAGCGCATATCAAACTTACAATTCTTACTTGCACCAAAACATAGCTAATCTCACTATCGGCAGTGTCCAAGCGCAGGCGGATGATCTTTTGGAGGCGTACGAGAAAGCCTTGGAAAACCTGGAGATTGCAGAATCACAGGCCGAGATATCAATTATCAATGCAGAAGAAGCGGTCACCGCATCCGAGAATGTTTTAATGAATGTACCGTTGAGTATCCAACAGAAAGAAGCCACTGTTACCAGTGCAAAAGCCACGCTAGCTCAAAAACAGGATGATCTGGCTTACGTGGAAGCGGGTCATGACATAGAGCTATTACAAATCAAAGTGGACAATGCTAAAGCCAAGCTCGATGATGCTTTGGATGCACTTGAAGCAGCTACAATTGTTGCACCGTATGATGGCATAGTTGCCTCAGTTGGTGCCGACGTAGGAGATGAGGTTACGCCAAATCACGTTATTATCCATCTGGTGAATACCAGTGTGGTGGAGATCAATGCGGCGGTCGATGAAATTGATGTGGCTGGTGTAGAAGTAGGACAGGCAGCATTAGTGTCACTTGATGCTATTCCTGATGCCCAACTGATAGGACAAGTGTCAGCGGTTTCACCGGTGGCTACGATTGAATCCGACGTAGTGACCTATGATATTGCTGTAACAGCCCAGGGCACGGACCAATATGATTTAAAAGAGGGGATGAGTGCCACCATCGACATTATGGCAATGGATACTCAGGATGTATTGCTGGTGCCCAGTACCGCGATTCAACAAACTGCCGAAGGTAATATAGTTAAAGTATCAATTGGAGATGACCAGTTTGAACAGCGTTTTGTGGAAATCGGAACCAGCAATGGCCGGCAGACAGAGATCATGAGTGGACTGGCTGAAGGCGAACAGGTGAAGTGTCAAGGTTGCGACCAGATGACTGATATGATGGAGCAGTTCGGAGACGTTGATATGGATGAACTAATGAAGCAGTTCCAGGGTGGCGATATGGATGAATTAATGGAGCAGTTCGGGGACGTTGATATGGATGAACTAATGAAGCAGTTTGAGGGCGGCGATATGGGTGAATTGATGAAGCGGTTCCAGGGCGGCGACATGGGTGAATTGATGAAGCGGTTCCAGGGTGGCGGCGTGAGTGGCCAGTAGGGGAGATTGCGATGATAAAGATGCAGAATGTCACAAAGAAATATGTGCTTGGCAACGTGGTTGTGGAAGCGCTTCGAGGGGTTAGTTTTGAAGTGAAACGGGGAGAGATGGTGGCCATAATGGGGCCTTCCGGTTCCGGGAAATCAACACTGATGAACATCCTGGGCTGTCTGGATCAACAGTCAGACGGTATCTACAATCTCGACGAAGTCAATATGGGCGGATTGAACGACAATGACCTAGCTGAAATCCGCAATAAAAAGATCGGATTTGTATTCCAAACTTATAACCTGTTAGCGCGAACGTCTGCGTTGGCCAACGTAGAATTACCTCTAATTTATAATGGGGCCACCAATCGTCTGGAAAGGGCACTGGCATCCCTTGAGCGAGTTGGCCTCAGCGATCGGGTCAAACACAAACCAAAAGAACTTTCCGGCGGTCAGCAGCAGCGTGTATCAATCGCGCGGGCGCTAATCACCAACCCATCCATTATTCTGGCTGATGAGCCCACCGGAAACCTGGATAGCCGCACTGGCGAAGATATTATGAATCTATTCGCCGAACTGAATGAAAAAGATGGTATCACCATTGTGATGGTTACTCACGAGCGGGAAATCGGCGAATATGCCCATCGCATCATTCATATTCGCGATGGTCGGGTCTATGATGAAGAGGTGTTGCGATGATAGCTCAATTTGCGACAATTGCAATAGCACTTCGCGGCATATTTGCCAATAGACTGCGTTCAACGCTTACGATTCTGGGCGTCATAATCGGTATCGCTTCGGTGATTGCGCTATCTTCTGTGGGCGAGGGATCCAAACAATCTATTGAAGAAAGGCTGGGATCGCTAGGCGCCGATATGCTCACGGTAAATTCCGGAGCTGGCGGCGGCTTGATGGGAGGAATCACAATCGGAATGTTCGGGAGATCGTCAGACAATGCCCAAACCCTGACGTTTGAAGACGCATTAGCGATTGAGAATTCCCCGAGTGTGACGGCAATTTCGGTAGTCGCGCCGGAATCCTCCACCAATGTCACAGTGACTGGCGGTGGTGAAAATATTAAAGCCCAAGTAACAGGTGTAACCCCGGAATATCTGGAGGCGACGAATAAAACAGTAGCCGAGGGAAATTTCATCACTCAAACTGATGTTGATACCACCGCCTCGGTAGCTGTTCTTGGCAGCGGAGTGGCCGAAGACCTTTTTGGAGAGACAAATCCAGTTGGCCAGACTATTAAAATTGACAAACGCAAATATACAGTGGCAGGCGTCATGGAAAGCGAAAGCGGATTCATGGGATCGAACAATTCCGTATTTGTTCCCATTACATCGGTCATGAATCGGCTGAATCCTAACAGGACCACCGAGGGAGACCACATAATCAGTTCCATAGCCCTGAAAACGGTGGATGACAGCCAGAATGACTTGGCAATCGCACAGGTTTCGCAGGTGCTCCGCGATGAGCATCGCATTGCGCCGGGAGACAAAGATGATTTCAATGTTTCGAGCATGCAGGACATGGAAGATGTGCTAACCGAGACAAGTGATACTCTCACCATGCTGTTAACCATTACCGCCGCAATTGCACTTTTGGTTGCAGGTCTGGGGATCATGAACATAATGCTGGTATCTGTTACTGAGCGGACACGTGAGATCGGTATTCGGAAAGCAGTAGGTGCCAAACGGCGTAACATTTTGACCCAGTTTTTAGCAGAGGCAACATCGATAAGTGTGGTCGGCGGATTGATTGGGATCGTCGCCGGGATAGGGGCTTCGAAACTTCTATCTGGATCGATAACTATGAATTTCTCCACTGTTGAAACGGTTATAACCCCAAATATCATTATAATTGCCTTTTTCGTAGCAATTGGTGTGGGGATCGTCGCTGGTGTCTATCCGGCCTTTCGGGCATCCAGGCTCAATCCTATTGATGCGCTCAGGTATGAATAGCAGATCTAGCTTGTTTTGTGGGTGACATATGGCTGCTTGTAAAAAGCCTGTCTTTATTTAACGTTAAATTATCTAAACCTATCAGTTGTATGGGTAGAATATTTGGTTAATAGGGCTATCTCCTTGACTGGACCAACCACAATATGTAGTATCGGGAGGTG
>CAZWIP010000257.1:0-4147 GCA_964634125.1 uncultured Dehalococcoidia bacterium | reverse complement strand
TGTCCTTTAATTATCGGGCCCATTTGTCCCACTTTTGCTGAAGACGCACAGTTTTTCGCCACGGTATTTCCAATATAGAATATTTACACACTTGTACCACGTAGACGTAACAGTCAGCATGATAACCCTAATTGGGGCATAAAAGAGGTTTAGTATGCGAGTCAGACGCGCTTTTAGAAAACTGGGAACATTCATTGAAAACAAACATTTGCTCATATTTATAATCGGTTTGTTGCTCATAATACCAGCTGTATTCGGAGCATCGGGGCTAGAGATGGCCACCGGCAACGAAACATTTATTTCCACCAATTCAAAAGTCTACAAAGACTACGAAAAATTCAACCAACAATTCAGCGGAAACGTAATCCTGGTATTGCTCGTAGATGACGATTTCAATCAACTGGTCCGCCCTGATAATCTTGCTGCAATGGAAGCCATAGAAACACAAACTGGCTCAAACCCCGATGTTATCTCTGCAATAGGTCCGGCCTTTTTTATAAAACAAACTAACAGGCTTGATTCACTACCAAACGATTCCCAGGAAATACTTGATATTGTCACTGATCCGGATACCGGCAATATCGTACCACACCTGCGGCAAGTCTTCCCTGACAAAGAGCATGCCCTGATATTCATCACTCTGGAGGGGGGGCTGGAACGAGATAGAGAGAAGGCCATTATCGATGAGTTTAAGGAAATCGTTGGTGAAGCTGACTTCAACGAAATTGATAACGTGATCATCAGCGGCAATCCTGTGGTTATGGTTGAAATCGAAGATATGATGGCCGAAAACATGCAGAAGATGTTCATTCTTTCGGTTGTCTTAATGCTCATAATACTGGCTGTCATCTTCAAAGTCCGTGGCTTTTTCGCCTGGCGATGGTTACCACTTGGTGTGGTGTTTATTGGCATAACCTACGCATTCGGGGCCATGGGGGCGCTCAGTATTCCCCTGACCATGGTATCTATGGGTGCCTTCCCCATACTCATCGGGCTGGGAGTTGATTACGCTATCCAATTCCACAACCGCTTCGATGAAGAATCGCGCAGGGGAGAAACCGTAGCCGATGCGATAGTCGAATCTGTAACAAACATCGGCCTAACAATTGGCATCGCGATAATCACTGCATGTCTCGGTTTTTCCGCTCTTTTCTTTTCACCAGTGCCGATGATCAGGGATTTTGCATCCACACTCATCATTGGTGTAGCGGCTTGCTACTTCCTATCAATGTTCTTCTTACTGGCAATTTTGCACTGGCACCATCGTCGGCGCTTTGAGATTAGAGTCAAAAAGAACAGTAAGCCTTTAATGCAAGGCAGACACTGGCTGGATGAAGGACTTCACCTACTCGCACCCTGGGTGATCAAGCATCCGGCCATCATTCTTCCGATCGCGTTGATTCCGAGTGTGTTGGGATTGATCGCCGATTCCCATATCGAGACTGAAACCGATGAGCAGAAATTCATATCCCAGGATATTCAGGTGATGATAGATGTTTCTATAGTGCAGGAGATCGCAAGCGGTATCACTTTTTTGAATCTGTTTATCGAGTCTGACGATGTCAGCACTCCGCCGGTCTTGCATTGGATGATACAATTTGAGGAGCATATTGCCGGTCAGTCAGATGAATTTATCACGAGAACCGAAAGCATTGCGGGTCATATAGCCGAGCGCAACGACGGATCGATCCCGCAGGATTCTCAGCAGATCGAAGAAACACTGCAAACGATACCCGGATTGACCAAGCTGAATCTTATGAGCCAGGACGGCAAAACTGCTAATTTGGTACTTACTCTCAAAGAATATAACGAAGAATACATCAGAGATCTGCAGGAACAGTTGTCGGACTACATATCCGATAATCCTCCTCCAGACGGCGTCAGCGTTGCCATTACCGGTGAACCAATACTTAAATTGAAACTCATGGATGGCCTGACCAGCGGTAGGGAAGAGATGACTCTCATTGGCATCGTCATTATCTTTTTTGGCCTTCTGGTACTTTTCAGGCTCAAAATACTTCGCGTCTTCACAGCTGTACTACCGATCGCTTTGATCATTGGCTGGTCCAGTGGCATCATGTACCTGTTGGGCATAAAATACACACCCATGACCGCTACCATCGGAGCGCTCATTATCGGAATAGGCGTGGAGTTTACTATCCTTTTGATGATGCGTTACCACGAAGAGCGTCGGAGGGGATCGGCGATCAGCGAATCCATGATCACAGCTATGACTATGGTCGGTCGGGCCATAATCGCATCCGGAATGACTGTCATCTGTGGTTTTGGAACCTTACTCATCGCCGATGATTTCCTTATCCTGCGCGATTTCGGTATTGTCACCCTGATCAACGTTTTCTTCGCACTGGTCAGCACCCTTTTCGTATTACCGACATTGATCGTTCTAATTGACACCTGGCGTGACAAGCGCCACCCCAGACGCTCTCAATGATATTTAAATAGTAGATTATTTAAATCACTTGCTGACGAAAATCACCGGGTCAATTTGCTGCCAGAAGTATTAGAGGGCCGACATGGCTTATGGTTGACACGCCAAGTTTTGTATGATGGATATCAAAAATTGAGGCGATTCCCCAAACAACCTTCGAATTTTCATTACAGCGGTGATATATTAAGCAGTTGGTTTCTCACCATGATATTGATAATAGTAGGTCTTTATTCTGCCATTATAAAGTTTTCTGACTCTATCAGGGCGTGCTCGTTTGAAGTATTTGGGGAACATTTCATCAGAAGTCAAAATATAGATTGACCACCCAAGCTTTTTTTTGAATGTCTTGTGGAATGAAATATAGATGTCATTAATATCCCGAAACTCAGCCATTCTTTTACCATATGGGGGGTTTGATATTACTATTCCATACTGTTTATCGATCCACAGATCCTTAATATCTCTCTGTTCGAATACAATATCGTCTTCAACTCCGGCATTTCTGGCATTGATCTTACAGGCTTCCATACTGTTTTTATCAATATCATAGCCATATATATGAAGTGCGTGATCAGGATTGATCGCATCGTTTGCAGAAAGCCTTGCTTCGTGCCATGCTGATTCGTTTATCACCGGCCATTCTTCAGAAGCAAACTTCCGTTTTAAGCCTGGCGCTATATTCCGCGCGATCATTGCGGCTTCAATCAGTATCGTCCCGGAACCACACATGGGATCAATTAGCAATCTATCTTTGTTCCAAAAACTGAGAAGAACAAGTGCTGCAGCAAGAGTTTCTTTAAGTGGAGCTTCGACAGCTTTCTCTCTGTAACCCCGTTTATGAAGTCCAACCCCGGAAGTATCGATTGTAAGAAGGGCAACATCTTTGAGCATTGATACCAATATTGGGAATTCCGGCCCGGTTTCTTCAAACCATTCTGTATCGTATTTTTCCTTCAATCTCTCAACCACAGCTTTTTTAACAATAGACTGACACGCTCTAACACTGCCTAAAGTAGATTTCACCGCTTTACCACTTACAGTGAATTCCCCATCTACAGTGATGAGAGATTCCCACGGCAATGCTTTTGTCTTTTCAAAGAGTTCATCAAAGGTAAGTGCTTCGAACTCGCCTAATTTGAGAAGGACTCTATCTGCACATCTTAGCCATAGATTCGCTTTGGGTATATCATCTAGTGTCGCTTCGAACTCTATTCGCCCATCCGACACTTTCGTAATTCTGAAACCCATAGCTTCTACTTCCAGTTTCACAACCTTTTCTAGCCCGAATGTTGCCGTCGCAATGAGTGTGATATTGCTCATATTTGAAATCCCGAAAAAGCAGAGTCAATGATTACCGATTATTTGTCGTAAAAGTTTGTACAGGTTTGCAATTCCCGGAGACATTGCGTTTCCAGCTTCTAAATCGCTCCAGGTAGTTGTCCCACTGGCTAAACTGATAGTTGTACCTTGGTTGGTAATGATAATGATATCGTGTCGAAATCCTTTGCGCTCTTGACCGACGAATGACTCTTGATCAGAAAAGTGCCACAATTGCATAGAATGGTTGGCCTTTTCTTTTAAGCTTGTTCCCTCATATACGGGAATATCTGTGCGAATTGCTCTGATTGTAGCGATATTGGAAAACGGAACTCTATGTTGCAATGGGAGTTTCAGCCCGAATAATCTATATTGTTTTAT
>CAZWIP010000256.1:0-4159 GCA_964634125.1 uncultured Dehalococcoidia bacterium | reverse complement strand
TATTCCATCTTCCTTGCCACCGCTGTATTTAGCAATCAAAAAACCACAAATACCAAAAAATACAGTTATCCAGCTAAAAACAAGTCCGATGAGGAACAACATGGTTGCGAAGGTGTTTTTAATCATATCTAAAATATTATGTCTCACACAAAGGTAACCCTACAATGGTGATAACCCCCAAACAAGATAAAAAATATCTAAACATTTAACCTGATTAAAGTCCCCACGTATTTAAGAAATGCGGGCCTCTTGAATGGAGACCCGCATCATTGAGGTATTGGTTTTTTGGTGGTTTCCTGATCACTCGACAGTAACTGCATTTAAAGGAATGGGTTCGACTGGTTGCAGCTCTGTGATTTTGATCCATCCAAATCCAGGCCAATATCCATCTTTGAATGTAAGAAGCAGGTATCTTCCATCGCCTTCGAATACATGAGTCAATTCGCCATCGTTATTTGTTTGACCAATGTATGTACCCCCAGCATCACTAGCTATTGCGTCATAGTCAAGAGCGTCAGTATTTTTAGATTTCATATCTGATACAGTACTTCTGAGAGAATCGGTCTGTTCCAAAGAGAAGGCCCACATGTGAGCTCCGCCAACCGGATTCTCGGTTCCCCTCTGGAATACTTTCATTGTAACATCTTCATCAACCTGAGCTACTCTGTGAGCTTCGATTCCTAGAGCTTTCGGTAACTCCCGAACGGTAAGCCGAGCATAATCGGGCCAGTACCCTTGCTTCCATGTCACTAAAACATAATCGTCTGTTTGGGTGAAAGCATGTTTTAATTTACCGTTTTCATCTGTCCGCCCCAGAAACTCACCGTAGAAATTCATCAGTGATTCATAGTCGTTTTCTATCGCTAATGTCTCATCAGCCGTCTTCATTGATTCAATTTCTTTCTTTAGTTCTTCAGCGCTAGTGGTAGAAAGTGCCCATATTCCAGCACCTTCAATGGTGATGGGTGCCACATCTGTTTCGATGGTGCCAGGCCTTTCATAGACTGTCATGGTGATTTCCTTATCGACGAAGGCTACTCTCGGAGCTCTGATTGCCAGGGCTAGGCGCTTTTCTTTAATAGTTATTTGAGCAAATCCAGGCCAATACTCAGGTTTCCACGTAACTAGAACATATTTGCCTATTTCTTCGAATTCATTCGTCAATTGACCTTCATCATTGGTTCTTCCCAGAAATTCGCCATAGATATTCATGAGCGATTCGTAATCATAATCAATTGCAGTATCTTTAACCTCAGCTCTAATACTTGATATTTTCCCCTTAAACGTTTCTGCGTTTTCTCTGAAAAAAGCCCAAACCCCGGCCCCCTGTATTGGATCATTCGTGAACCTATCGAATACCGTCATGGTTACATCAGTATCAACATAAGCCACTCTGGGAGCGCGGATGCCAAGCGCTTTTGGTTTTTCATAAATATTAATATGCGAAAATCCTGGATAGTAGTGGTTCTTGGTTGCAACCAACAGGTATCTACCGGTTTCATCGAATATGTGCTGTAGTTCCCCATGGCCTGTAGTATTTCCGAGGAACTCTCCGTACAAGTTGCACATCGTTTCATAATCTTGATCCGTAGTGCCTTCAGCATCGATTACTGCAACTGCACTTTGGAATTCAGATGTTTTATCTGGAGAGATGGCCCATACACCGGCCCCAGAAACAGGTTTTTGTGTCCCTCGTTCAAAAACCGTAATAGTAACTTCGTTTCCGACAATAGACCTTCTTGGGGCGTCAACACCGAGAGCTTTTACCACCGATTGATTAATTGATCCATCATCATTCTCGATCTCAGCAACTGCTGGTGCTGCGGCTGTTGCTAATATCAATAGCGCCATTAAAATTGCTGTGATTGATTTCCATTTCTTTTTCATTTTTAATACCTCCTTAAAGTGGTTTGTTCGAATCCGAACCGCGGTTTCATAAGTAATAACGGCAGAAAAAGAAAAAGGTTAGGACCAGTACAAAAGTCCGGTTAATGAAGATTTCTCTGAGCACAATATTAAAAAGGAGCGTCTTTTATATACAACCACTCAAAAGGAGGCGATCATGAAAAGAGTAAAAGGCTTGATAAAGGGCAATTTGCCAAGTCACAAAACGTTGAGCGTTGTAATACTATTCATATTGCTGAATACCTTGCTGCTTTATGCATGCGTCGAAGAAAGCACAAAAGGTGACGATGTAATCGACGATGATGATCAGTGGCAGTATAGCAGGGACATCAGTCATGTTAGCATATCGGGGACACCAACGTCAGGTACGACGATAGGTAAGGTAGACGACTGGCAATACAATAATGGTAGCATTCGACCAGTAACGCCACCAACCCCGCCAACACCACGCACCCCGCCTACATCTAATATTGGAAAGGTTGATGATTGGAAATATGATAATCGATATGCAACGGCTGCTCCAACCCCGATCGCAACCCCATCAATAGCTACGACGACAGCCCCGATGCCAGAAACAAGCTATTCATGGGATGTAAGTGATTCGGCCAAGATGAGTGGAGGAGGAGCATCCGCAGGGGCATCCATGTACTATGAGGAATCAGAGAATCTCGGGTTTTCAGTCGGTGGTGCTAAGGACATTAATAACTTTAGAGAGAATATCGAAAATGGATATTTGCCTTTACCGACAGATGTCACTTATGAAGGACTGTTCTATGATTATTACTTTGATACCGGAGATTCCGGGGATTGTGATAGCCTTTTCTGTCCAGCCTACAGCTATGCTGTAGCGGGTGACCCGTTCTGCGGTGTGAGGGAGTACTATCTGGCTGTCGGATTGAATTCAGGAATGAAGCAGAGTGATTTCGAAAGGAAGAAACTTAATCTGGTGATTGTACTGGATATATCGGGCTCTATGGATTCTGCTTTCGATCGCTATTACTATGATCGATATGGGAATAGTGTTGAACTGGAAGGATCACAAAAAGATTTCAGCAGAACCAAGATGGAAATTGCTTCGGAATCCGTCGTGGCGCTTCTTGACCATCTTGAGGACGATGATCGATTCGGGATGGTCCTTTTCAATGGAAGTGCCCATCTAGCCAAACCGTTAAACCTTGTGGGTGAAACTGACATGGACGCCATTGAGGATCATATCCTGGCTCTTCGGGCAGAGGGCAGTACAAACATGGAAGCCGGAATTGAAATGGCTACAGACATGTATGATGAGTACCTGGGATATTATGACGAATCAGAATATGAAAACCGCATAATCTTCCTCACCGATGCTCAACCCAACACCGGCAATACCAGCCGATATGGGCTTCTCGGAATGACTGACGATAATGCAGACTATGGGCTCTATACATCTTTTATAGGGATTGGGGTAGATTTCAATGCAGACTTGATTGAATCCATTACCAAGATCAAGGGCTCAAACTATTATTCAGTACATTCCGCAAGGCAATTCCGTGAGCGCATGGATGATGAGTTCGAGTTTATGGTGACCCCTCTGGTTTTTGACTTGGAATTGAAACTGGAAGCGAGGGGCTGGGAGATCGAGCAAGTATATGGAAGTCCATTAGCCGACGAGGCGACTGGGGAAATACTTCGAATAGATACGCTGTTCCCGTCCAAAACAAAGGGTGGGGAAACCAAGGGAGGCATAGTTCTTCTCAAACTGAACAAGATATCATCGAACAATGATCTCAGCCTGGTTGTAACGTATGAGGATCGAAATGGAAGAAGCGATATAGTTCGAACAGATATCGACCTCGACCGAAGATCACCTGACTATTTCGATAATGATGGAATAAGGAAGGGCGTACTGCTTTCAAGATATGCTGATCTTCTGATTAACTGGATCATAGATGAACGTCAGCATGATGACTGGATCGAACCGTGGCATCCCAGAGTCGATTATGAAGTAGGCATTTGCCCTCCACCTGATCCTTATACATTTCTCAGTCAGTGGGAACGTCAATCTCAGCCACTCAGTGTCTCACGAGAGTACGAGAGACTGTTCGAAGAATTTGCAGATTATTTTGAGGACGAGATGAATAAAATAGGAGACGATACCCTGGAACAGGAACTCGACGTTCTTGAACTGCTCTTGGACTATTAACACCATCAATGGCCTGTGGTGAGCCCTGATGGCAATAGTGGACACCAAATCATTCATGCTGCCAGTTGTCCT
>CAZWIP010000255.1:0-4190 GCA_964634125.1 uncultured Dehalococcoidia bacterium | reverse complement strand
GATTCCTACGATCATGGATGCTATTACGATCCACCAACCATAGAAAATGTTTATTTTAGGCATACGCATAGGCCACTCGTTTTAGAGGTAACTGTGGCTATCTTACCATGAGAGGAAGAACTATGTTTATCAGCGATTAGGGCTTGTTTTAGATTCAAGTAATAAGTGTCTTAATTCGTTTAGGGCGCTCATTACTGCATAACGTTTAATACGAGGACGATGTTGAGGGAAAACAGCGTGGATCGATCGGGTTTCTTTTCTGTCAGAAACGCCAATGTAGATTGTGCCTATTGGTTTGTCTTCCCGTTTTTCGGGTCCAGCCACACCGGTGATACCGATCCCGATATCGGCACCGAGTTTGTTTCTGGCCACTTTCGCCATGCTTTCTACAACTTGGGGACTAACTGCACCATACCTGGCCAGCAGTTCGGCATCCACCCCGCAATCGATTTTCATTTCATTTGAATAGGTTACGAAGCCACCTTTGAAATAGCTTGAGCTTCCGGGCACATCAGTAACAAGGTTAGCCAGGAGCCCGCCTGTGCATGATTCCATCGTAGCCAAAGTCAGGCCTTGATCGAGGAGCAAGTCACCGATCACCTTTTCAATCACTTCATCGTCGATACCCCATATTTTGTCGCCAAACATGGAACGGATTTGCTCTTCCATTGGGGTGATCATACTTTTAGCGTCCTCTTCGTTATCTGCTTTTGCCGTCAAACGGACTTCGATGCCTGTCTGTTTGGCATAGACCCCGATAGTCGGGTTATCAGATGAGAGCAGAGAGCCTAGCATTTCATCAACGTTTGCTTCACCCAATCCGAATATCTTGAGTGTTCGTGAGAAAATCAACACATCGCCAAGGGCTAAGCGAAGCTCCTCTTTGATCTCCTTTTTCCACATGCGTTTCATTTCAGATGGGGGGCCGGGCATAGCCAGTAAAATCCGGTTATCACGAGATACCCACCAGCCGGGAGCGCTACCTTTGGGATTTGGGATAGCCTTTGCCGAAGGAACAAGTGTTGCCTGCTTCAGATTCGTTTCCGGCATTTCATACCCGACCCTCTCAAACAGACCTCTCAACCATCGCTCCAGATCGGGATCTATCTGCGTTTCCTCTCCTAGCATTTCGGCTATGGATTCACGTGTGATATCATCTTCAGTTGGGCCTAGTCCTCCCGAAAGAATGATAATATCTGAACGATCCCATGCACGATGGAGAACTTCCAGCATTCGACCGCGATTGTCACCTACCTGAGTGACCCAGTAAAGATCGATGCCTAGTTGAGGCAGTTCGCTTGCCAGAAAGGCGGCATTGGTATCGGTAATCTCACCGAGAAGTATCTCGGTGCCAACGGAAATGATTTCTGCTTTCATGTCTCGTATCTACAATTTAAACATCAATATAGCAATATCCACTACCCGTTAAAAACGGCTCTGACTGGCATCTCCTGTCTTTTTCACTATAGCATCTTCACGTTTCTCAATCCAGTTCTGCATAGCGTCATTTTCGCAAATAAAAAGCCCCCTCTTTTGTGGAGGGGACTTTTGCACAAGAGTGCAGAATGAGAATCCTTATGATCGAATGTTATCCATCACCAGCTCGGCTGCCTTCTTGCCAGAGAGCAACATCCCGCCGAAGATAGCTCCCATTCTGGGCGAGCCATAAACTGCGTTGGCTGCCATACCGGCAACGTACAGACCGGGGAAAATCTCTTTGGTGTTATCGATCAGGGCTTTTTCACCAACATCAGCCCACATGGATTTCTCTCCGATGACCTCGCCTGTGCTTGAGTTCAACTTGGGGCCAAGCTTTCTGGTTACGATCTGGGCGATCTCGCTCGGATGTCCGGTAGCGTCGATGACGGCCTTAGCCCTGATGGTCAACGGATCGACATGCAGATTTGCTACCTCAACGGCGCTCCAGTTGAGAACCAGACCAGTGATACGGTCGTTTTCTCTAACCATCACATCCTCAACGCTGATGGCGTTGAAGATTTTGGCTCCTGCCTGAATAGCTTTAGAGCAAAGGGTGGAGACGGTTTCCAGGGAATCGGCCACAAAATAGCCCTTTTCATATTCTTTGGTTTGGATACCAAGCTCATCAAGTATGAATTTCGCTTCATCCTGAATGACGATTCGGTTGAACATCATGCCGCCTCCGGGCATACCGCCGCCTACCCGGAGCGCTCTTTCAAAGATGGCGGTTTTAATGCCCTCTTTGGCCAGGTAATAAGCGGCTATCATGCCGGACGGTCCTGCTCCGCCGATAGCTACATCCACTTCCATGCAATCCATAAAATCGTCCATGAAAGTCTTGGTTATGGCTCTGGATATGGTGATTTCATCTATCACTGGTATCTTTTCTCCTGTTAAAATTTTTCATTACTATAAATAAGTTTCATCATGCCCTTCCGGACCTTGATCCGGAATCTAGCCTTCAATCAACCCCCTCGATCCCCCAAAATCTTGGGGGAGGTTTTAGTTGGGGGACACCCCAAACCCCTGCCAAAGGGGCTCTGCTCCTCTGGACTTCCCGATAAACTATCTTCATCCTTTTTAGCCCTTGTCGTAACTGGCATGGACCAATGCTACGTGATTAACATTCCTTTTTAGTTGTTCCCAGATATTCACTTACTAATTCCATTGCACAGTAATTGCCACACATACTACAACCCGAGCCGCCCGTCGATTGACGAGCACGTATCCGGGCCGCCTTTTGCGGATCCATAGTGAGTTTTAATTGGGTTTCCCAGTCGAGATTTTTCCGTGCTGTGGACATCTCCAAATCCCATTCCCAGGCATGTGGAGTACCTTTGATCAAGTCTCCAGCATGAGCTGCGATTCGGGAAGCAATTACCCCTTCTTTCACTTCCTCGGGAGTTGGTAATGCCAGGTGTTCCGATGGAGTGACATAACATAGGAAATCGACTCCGGCTGCTGCGGCAATCGCTCCCCCGATGGCCGAGGTGATGTGGTCGTAACCAGCGGCCACATCGGTTACCAGAGGGCCAAGCACATAATACGGAGCACCTTTACAGGTGCGCTTCTGGATTTGTACGTTGGCTGCGATTTGATCCAGTGGCATGTGTCCGGGGCCTTCGACCATCGCTTGTACTCCTGCCTCACGAGCCCTGTCTACTAGTTCGCCGATAGTCAGCAATTCCTCGAATTGTGCTCGATCTGATGCATCCGCGACGCAGCCGGGACGTAACCCATCTCCCAGGCTTAGGGTCACATCATACTTTTTAGCAATCTCAAGAAGTCGATCATATTCCTCATAAAGAGGATTTTCACGTTCGTTATGAAGTATCCATCCAATGAGGAATGACCCGCCTCGGGATACGACATCGGTGAGCCGTTTGTCAGCTTTCAATCGGGCGATGGTTTTCTGGTTGACTGCGCAGTGCACTGTCAGGAAATCAACACCGTCTCTGGCATGGTTCTCAATGGCGCCAAACATGTCGTCGGAGGTCATTTCAACGATGGAACCGCGTTTCTCAATAGCTGCAATACCGGCTTCATAGATAGGAACCGTTCCCAACGAAACCGGGCAATTTTCAAGAATAGCCCGGCGGGTGGCAGGAATGTCACCTCCGGTACTCAAATCCATAATTGTATCTGCCTTGGCCTCGAGGGCAGCTTGTAACTTAGCTAGCTCTGTTTCTATATTGCCAATATCGGATGAAGTGCCCAAATTTGCGTTGACTTTGGTGCTTAGTCCCTTCCCGATGCCACAAGGCTCAAGTCCCTGGTGATTGATGTTGGCTGGAATCACGATTAGGCCATCGGCAACACCCTGAAGCACAACCTCAGGGTCGATACCTTCCTTCTCGGCCACGATTTTCATCTCTGGGGAAATGATTCCTTTCCCCGCTGTCTCAAGTTGTGTCAATTTCGTTTTCTCCAAAAAAAGACCAAGAGCCTAGGCGATACGGTTCTTGGTCTGATAGCACCGCTTCCCTACGCTCGCATTATCGAGGTCAGGTTCAAAGAGTTCCCCATTTAAATGGGGGTCTCAGCTTTGAGCACCTCTAGCGGTTATGGTCTATTCAATTGTGCTTTGATTATAAACCAGTGTGTTGATAGTTGCAAATTGTGCTTGTATAGAAATATGTTCAAAGTGAAGGATGAGTTGAGCCCTGATGGCAATAGTGGACACCAAATCATTCATGCTGCCAGTTGTCCTG
>CAZWIP010000254.1:0-4201 GCA_964634125.1 uncultured Dehalococcoidia bacterium | reverse complement strand
AACCGGGATTCGAAGGCGGTCAGTATGCTGATCGAGAAGACGGAAAAAATCCTATTTGAACTCTGGCCCGAAATAATCCCTGTCCTGGAATCCAAACGTTATGCCGGCCCGGCAGAAGTATGTAACCTCACACGCGATCGGGTGATATATGGGCAGGGAGGGGAATGCATGGGCCTTGGCCAGACGGTGGGCCAGAGCGGTCTCCACAGACCTACGGCCCAAACGCCAATAGACGGGCTGTTATTAGTCGGAATCGATGCCGGTGGCGGAGAGGGGATGGGAGTTCACCAGTCAGTACACTCGGCAATCAAGGTAGCCAATCAAGTAATTGGAATGACCGTCTCGTAGCAAAACAAAGAAACAGAAGAGGGTAACATTTTGAGACTAGAGAATAAAATAGCATTCATTACCGGAGCTGCCTCGGGGATAGGAGCTGCATGTGCGCGCCGCTTTGTTGAGGAAGGCGCCATAGTCGTTGGCTTCGATGTTAATGAAACTCCCGAGAGTGACTGGATAGCCGCTGTCACCCTACAGCCCAAATGCCAACTCATCACCGGCGATGTCCGAGACGATAAAGCACTTGCCTCAGCTATCCAACTAACGCATAAGCAATATGGGGCCATCGATGTCTTGGTGAACTCAGCCGGAATCGCCGCTGTGGGGCCAGTGCACGCGATGGAAGTAAGTGAATTCGATCGTGTTATCGATATCAACCTCAAAGGCACATTTTTGGCTTGTCGACATGTATTGCCCATCATGATGGAACAAGGTGCCGGGAGTATTATCAATATTGCAAGTGTCGATGGCCTTGAGGCACAGGAAATTACCGGTGCTTATAACGCTTCAAAAGGTGGCGTGATACTTTTGACAAAAAATATGGCCATCGATTATGCCCGAAAGGGAATTCGGGCCAACGCTATTTGTCCTGGCTTCATTGAAACGCCGTTTCTTACCGATCTTTACAGTTCCGAAGAACTGCGACCCATTAAAGAACGAATTATCGATGCCCATCAGATGGGACGTTTGGGCAAACCTAGTGAAATTGCGAATGCGGCTCTCTTTCTGGCATCGGATGAATCGTCATTTGTTAATGGCGCTTCCATAGTTGTAGACGGTGGTTTTACTGCTGGAAAGCGGTTTGGCATAGCTGCTATGTTCGATCTGGAATAGTGCGGGTTATTCTGCTTGTCACATTATTCTTGTCTAAGTTAAATATAAGGGGTGAAAAACAAGGAGTCAGGCATGCTTACTTCATCAGTTTTCGGACCATTCAATCCGCTGGAACCGGAAAAAATTCGGGGGATATTCGCAGCAAACGTTTATGCCGATCCCATCGAGATAGATGCGCCAGTAACAACTGTATGGGAAATCATGACCGATTTTGATCGCTATCCTGAATGGAATCCTTTGAACCGTTTCTTCAGACTCGATTCGAAAGCCGAGCCAAACCATACCGTCACCTTTGGACCATCATGGGGACCCTATGATAATGAAGAAAGTGGGCAATTTGCCGATCCAGATATGACTGCACACGAAACTATCACTATCTTCGAAGAAAACTGTTGTCTGGCTTATGCGGATATCAGGAGTTATCTCAAGGCTGAACGAGTTCAGTACATCTCGCAGCTTCAAAACGGGAAAACCAGATATCACACCTATGAGCGAACAGCCGGGTTTATTTCACCGATTGTTCGTCGCAAATTTGGTGCCAAAATTATTGCTGGCTTTACAGCCAATGGCATGGCGCTAAAAAAACGTGCTGAGGCTCGCACTGGCCGCGATTAATCATAACGGATGTATCTAGACAGAATTCTGAAATATTGAGGTTTGATAAGTGGATACTCAAGTTGCTTTGGTAACCGGTGGGGCAAGTGGGATGGGAAAAATATTTGCACAGCGTATGGCTAGCCGCGGCACCAAAGTTGCTATTCTCGATACGGATGATCAAGGGCTGCAAGCGATAGCTTCGCAGTCCGATAATCTCTATTCTTACCATTGCGATGTTTCAAATCTGGATGAGGTTTCTCAGGTGGTTAACAGGATCACTGAGGAACTGGGGCCGGTAGATCGACTGGTCCATTGCGCGGCGATTATGCCCACAGCTAAACTAGCCGATCAGGATATTGCACAGATTCAGAAGCTGATGACGATCAATTACGGTGGTATGGTGAACATCAGTAAAATCATACTGGCGGAAATGAAACAGCGACAATTGGGTGAAATGGTTATCTTTGGTTCATTGGGTGGATCGGTATTGGTTCCCGAATGTGGCGCGTACTGTGCATCGAAGGCGGCCGTGAATGCCTATACCGAAATACTGATCGAAGAGAACCGCGGTAGTGGTGTGCATATCATGCTGGTGTGCCCGACATTAGTCAACACCCCCCTGCTGCAACAAGCGGTGGAAACCTCAAATCCAAAGAACATACGGGATTCCATCAAGAAGAATCGACTTGCAGATCCCGATTCCATTATTGATGCAGTAGAGCGAGGACTGAAAAAGAAAACCGAAATCCTGTTGCCAAATACGGAGGCTAAGGTCCTGAGTTGGTTGCGTCGATTAACGCCCCGATTGCTGTGGAGGTTGATTCACCACACCAACAAAGAATGATAGGAGTGTAAGTTATGGCCGTACAGCAAGATCATAGTACACGACGCTTCGAGTTTGAAGGGAGAAATCTTGGTTACCCATCTTACTTTCGGGATGGCTCTGCGGCAATGGGTTTGTTTGTAGTCCCGGCTTCTGCAGCAAATGCACTGATCGCCGATAGCGGTTTCGAGGTCGCCAGGATCGCACCGAGAAAAGCCATCTTTTCACTAAGTTGTGTTCACTATGATGATAGTGACTGCGGTGTCTATGAAGAAATTGCGTTATCGTTCTTCGTGAAGAAATTTGGGCAAGGGAAAAAATTGCCCTATATTTCGACTTTGTTAGATATACAACGAGGCCAAATAGCCAGCTATACGTACCGGTTGCCGGTTACTACACAACTGGCGTTGGATGCCGGTAAGTATATGTGGGGATTACCCAAGACTATTGAGGAAATAGATTACGAGAATGCCAATGGTCGAGCGACCTTTACCTGGCGTGACGGAGATACAATAGTACTCAGTTATTCTGTAGCAGCCCAGGGCACACGAATGCCTGCAACTATGTCCCCCCCGGTTTATTCCATATTCGAAGGTAACCCGCACGTCAGCTATTTAACGCAGACATACCGTGATACAGGGATTAAGTTTCGTGGAGGAGATTTACAATTGGGAAATCATCCCATCGCTGATGAACTGCGGAGCTTGGGCCTGCCAAAGCGTCCTCTAATTTCTACCTGGAATAGCCATCTATATTTTCAAATGAGTGCTCCTCAAAAATTATAACTTTCTTAGTAGAGAATGACCGATGAACTGGAATACACGAATCACCGAAATGTTGGGAATCCAATATCCGATTATAGAAGGATCAATGGTGGGGCTTGGATCAGTGGAGCTTGCTGTTGCCGTATCCGAAGCTGGCGGATTGGGGATGATCAATGCATTCACGCTTCGGACACCGGAAAAACTCCGCGAAGCCATCTGTAAAGCCAGATCATTGACAAACAAACCTTTTGCCATCAATTTCAGCCCGACCATGGACAAAACACTATTGCCTATGCTGGATGCCGCCATTCAAGAAAGAGTCCCCATTATTGAAACGTCCGGTTCTCGCGCTGTTGATTTTGGGGAAAGAATCAAGAATGCTGGCCTGATATGGATTCATAAGGCATATACCGTAAAACATGCTTTAAAAGCGGAACAGGATGGTGCCGATGCAGTGGTGATGATGGGCGTCGAGGGTGCTGGTCTTAAGACTCCAACGATGCTGACTACGTTCGTAACAATACCCCTGGCAGCCAGAAAGCTCAAAATCCCGATTATTGCCGCGGGTGGGATCGGAGATGCGCGAACCTTTCTCGGTGCACTGACGCTGGGTGCGGAAGCTGTAACAATGGGGTCTGCTTTTTGTGCTGTGAAAGAATGCCCTTTAGCAGATCGCCGCAAACAGGTTTTAATTGATGCTGATCCCTACGACCCGAAGTGGCGTGATCCAATTCTGATGACACCAAAGATGGATACCCTCAAAGAGGCCGCTGAATCCGAGGATACAAATGATGTATTATTAACCCGGCAATTAAATACTAGACAAAACATCGAAAATATATTACAA
>CAZWIP010000253.1:0-4217 GCA_964634125.1 uncultured Dehalococcoidia bacterium | reverse complement strand
TCCGACCGTCCCCTTTTACGACACGCTTGCATTCACCGACTACTTCCATTCGGATCTGGGCGGGCATTTCGTGCAGGGTCAACGCGGCAATAACCAGGTCAAACATTTCATCTGGATATGGCAACCCTGATGCATTGCCTGCATGAAGTTCCGCATGTTCACCGAGTGTTTGCCGGGCAACCTCCAGCATGGCCGGTGAGGAGTCCAGACCGAACACCTTGCAGCCTGCCTTCTGATAATAGCTGAGTTGCGTCCCTGTTCCGCATCCTACATCAAGAACACACATCCCTTCGCTGGGTGGAAACATCTTCAGACCGATGGTCTTCAATCCTCTATTGAGTGGATCAACGAACCTGTCGTACTGCTTTGCACTCTTCTTATAGGGATCAGACCTCATACTGTCGCCTCTTGCTCATCATTTACCCTGGAAATTCGGATCTCTCTTTTCGGCGAAGGCCGTCCATCCCTCAATGACGTCCTGTGTTTGAATGCACAATGCCTGTCCCCAGGTCTCAAGTTCCAGGCTCGTGGCCAGATCGGTATCCAGCGAACGATGAATCGCCATCTTGGAGAGACCCAGGGCCTTCGTTGGTCCGGACGCCATGCGTTTTGCCATGCCAAGAGCTTCATCGTCGAGGGTATCCGGCGAGACAACTTTATTGACCAGCCCCAGCCTTTCCGCCTCTGTGGCATCGATCATGTCGGCGGTGAAGATCAATTCTTTCGCCTTGCGAAGGCCTACATACCGAGGGAGCATGTAGTTGATACCCAGATCGGACATAAGGCCACGCTTGGCATAGATCACGGAAAGTCTGGCTGTCTCCGATGCAATCGCCAGATCGGAGCACAACACCAGAGAAAAGCCGCCCCCCACTGCCACCCCGTTAACTGCCGCTACGACCGGTTTTTCGAGACCGAGGATCGCGAGGGATATCTTGTTTATCTCAGCAAGGCCGTTTCTTGCATCGAAGGCCGCTTCGGCGCCCTCACTCTCCATCGCGCCGAGTTCGAATCCGGCGCAGAAGGCGCGACCCGTCGCCCGCAGAAGGACAGAACGCACCTCGCTGTTTCTCGCAGCCATTTCAAGAGCCGTTAGAAGCTCGCGCGTCATGACATCGTTAATGGTGTTCATAGCTTCGGGGCGGTTCAATGTGATGATCTGAACGCTATCTTCCACGGTTACGATGAGTGTTTCAAACTGAGGCTCACTCTGGCTCATACTATCTCTCCTTCACTGTTCCCTCTGCAGTTCAGGCACCAGCTCCATGTCGCTATCCAGCGATTCGGGATTTGGTGTACCTAGATAATTACCTTCGATTCCCGCAAGCGATCGAGTTCCTGATTAGTGAATCCCGCGTCTCCCAGAATCTCGCTGGTATGTTCACCCAGCATTGGTGACAGGTTGCGAATGCTCCCCGGCGTGTCCGAAAGCTTGATGGGAATCCCGATCTGCTTGACTTTGCCGGCTTTGGGATCATCGACCTCGACCACCATCTGCCGATGGACAACGTGCGGATCAGAGAAGACCTCATCCATGTTGTTTACCTTGGAGATCGGGATGTTCTTGGGGCTCAGGAGTTCAACCCATTCGTCACTCGTCTTGGTCAGGAAGATCTGCCGGAGTTCGGAGAAGATGCCATCCCAGTCCGTGCCTTCGTCACGGTCGTACAGATGTTCCCCTTTGAAGCAGTTGCCGGCCAGGTCGTCGCGTCCCAGCTCGCGGCAAAGGGCATCCCAGAACCACGGTTCATGGCATCCAAGTGCGATGTATCTCCCGTCCTTTGCCTCGTACACGCTGTAGTACGGGAGGTTCCCGTTCATGAATCCTGCGCCGCGCCTGGGAACAGTTCCTGCGAGGAAATAGAACGGCGAGAAAAAGTTGAGGAAGGAGACTACGCCATCGGTGATGGAAATATCAACGTGCTGTCCTTTGTCAGTCCGGTCCCTGGCCAGCAGCGCAATGAGGATTCCGGAGAGCGCGTGCATCGTACCGCCCGCCCAGTCCCCGATCATGTTCAGCGGGACGACCGGAGGCCCGTCGGTGCTGCCGATGAGTCCCAGCGCGCCACCAGTGGCGATGTAGTTCAGGTCATGCCCTGGAAAATCGCGGTAGGGCCCGTCCTGACCGTAACCGGTCAGCGAGCAATAGATGATACGCGGATTCACTTTGCTGACTGTCTCGTAGTCGATCCCTATCTCAGTGACGACGCCAGGACGGTAGCCTTCGATGATCACATCGGCGATCTTGGCCAGTCGCAGGAAGACCTCGACGCCTTCCTTCGAACTCAGATCGATGACCACGTTCTTCTTGTTTCGATTCACATGCCAGTGGGCGTTCAACGGCCGATTCTCCTCGCCCACGTTGGAAACGGCCAGGTTCTCCCGGCCCGGCTTCGGCGGGGAATCGATCTTGATGACCTCCGCACCAAAGTCCCCCAAGGTCATCGTGCAGAACGATGCCAGCGGCGTTCGTGCCACTTCCAGAACCATGATGCCTTCGAGTGCCAACATAGTCTTTCCTCTTGCGTTTCTCAGACCTTGAGTATGGTGACACAGCATGCGGCTGCATCGCCATCGACGTATCCGCCGGTGTTCTGGCACAACCCAATCCTGGGATTGGCCACCTGCCGTTCTCCCGCTTCGCCACGAAGCTGCCATACGATCTCTGCCACTTGCGCCAGTCCCGTGGCGCCGACCGGGTGTCCCCGTGAAACGAGGCCGCCGCTGGGATTCACCGGGATGTCGCCGTCAATCCTGGTTCGCCCCTGTTCCACAAGGAACCTGGCTTCACCTTTGCCGCAGAATCCCAACTCTTCGTAAAGCATCATTTCGCCCGGAGACATGGCATCATGTACCTCGGCCACATCGATATCTGCTGGGCCAATGCCCGCCTGTTGATATGCCTGCTCTGCCGTTAAGGTCACGATATCGTCTTCAAGGAATTCCTTCCCCGGAGCCTGCCAGATGCCTGATCTCAGGGCGCAGGCAGCCACCTCGACCGGCAGTTTACTGGAATACTGTTCTGCCAAATCTTTGGCACATAGGATCGCTGCAGCCGCTCCATCGCTGATTGATGAGCACATCAACAGGGTGATCGGATCGGCCATGACGAACGAGTTGAGTACCTTCTCGGCTGTGAGGGGCTTCTTAAATTGAGCATCTGGGTTTAGCGAGCCGTTGTGGCTGTTCTTGACCACCACCTGCGCGAAGTGCTCCGGTGTCACACCGTACAGGTTCATGTATTTCTTGAGGGCCATGGCGTACATGCCCGCGAATTGCAGGCCCATTCGGGCAAGCTCGATATCGGAATCGGCTGCCAGCGCGGCAATCGATTTACCCAGATCGCCCACGAACATTTTTTCCACGCCCACGGCCAGGGCAACATCGCATGCTCCGGAAGCTACTTCCAACCAGGCACCACGGAATGCAGTGGATGCGCTCGCACAGGCATTTTCTACATTGATCACTGGTATTCCGGCGAGGCCAGCATCGCGCGTGATGGTCTGACCTCGAACCCCTTCCTGGCCCGTAAGTAATCCGGCCAGCGAGTTGCCCGAGTAGGCAACCTGAATGTCTTTGGGCGATACTCCCGCATCCTTGATCGCGTTCCATATGGCGACACGCCCCAGGTCCTTCAACCCCTTGTCCTCAAACTTGCCGAAGGGGTGCATGCCGACACCGATTACTGCTACATCTCTCATCGATTCACACTCCGGGCAGGACGGAACTTGTATCCGATCACCTCATTTCCGTTCTCGTCAGTGCTGATGGGTTCGATTGTGAGTTCCATTTCCATTCCGTTTTCAAGTCCTTCCCCACCGGATGCTCCCCCGGCAATGATGGCGAAGATCGTCGGACCTTCGGGCAGATCGATGAAGGACAACGTGTAGGGAGCGATGAAGCCTTCGGGTGCCACCTGGACCGTGGCAAAGCTGTTGAGCTTTCCGGTCGTACCCACTGGCATCTCTTGCAGGGTGCCTTCTGTAACGCACACGGGACAGATAGCCCGACCGGGGAAGAAAACGTTTCCACATATGGAGCATTTGCTGCCAATTAGGTATGGCTTCTCATCGGCCGATTCAGGCCGATGGAATAGACCTTCCCGAAGCAGGACCTGTTTGTTCTCAGGATTCTGGTCAGCGTTTTGCATAGGAATATTCTCCATTAGGGCTATCCCTTTCGTTGGACTACCTACTACATGTTGTGTTTGGGGTTTT
>CAZWIP010000252.1:0-4223 GCA_964634125.1 uncultured Dehalococcoidia bacterium | reverse complement strand
CTAGTTCTATCCTATCCAATGAAAAGGGGTAAGACCGTATTGGTCTTACCCCTTCCTTGTTTTACTGAGAGAGTTTTAGTTTACCTTCTTGTCCTTCTTCTTTCAATAACTTTCAAGCGCATCAGTGAACGCCTGAGAGCTGCCTCAGCTCGTGCCGCATCAATATCAATCTGGGTTCGTAGCCCCATCTTTTCTTCAGCACGCTTCTTGGCTTCCTCTGCCCTGGTAATATCTATTTCTTCAACTCGTTCTGCGCTATCAGCCAGGATCGTTACTTTATCATTCATCAACTCAAAGAAACCGCCACTAACGAATATGGAGCTCTCTTCACTGCCTTTACGCACAATGAGTTCTCCAGGCTGAAGCATGGTCATCAGTGGTGCGTGGCTTGGAAGTATGGCCATCTCTCCATCGATACCAGGCACTACTAACAGGTCCACTTCATCAGAGTGAACCACGCGTTCCGCCGTCACAATCTCAAATTGCAGCTTACCCATTTTCTAATTCCTTATTCCCTCATCTGCGCTGCCGCTTCGACTACCTCATCGATATTGCCCTTCATATAGAAAGCCTGTTCCGGCAGATCGTCGTGTTTGCCCTCGAGTATCTCTTTAAAGCTCCTGACGGTTTCTGCCGTAGACACATATTTTCCGGGCCTTCCGGTGAATTGCTCAGCCACGAAGAAAGGCTGTGAAAGGAATCGTTCGATCTTTCGGGCTCGGGATACAGTTGCCTTATCTTCCTCGGAAAGCTCTTCCAATCCGAGAATAGCGATGATATCCTGTAGCTCTTTATAGCGCTGCAGCACCCGCTGAACGCCACGCGCAGTATCATAATGTTCCTGACCAACAACCTGCGGGTCCAGAATTCGCGAGGTGGATGTTAGCGGATCTACAGCCGGGTAAATACCCTTTTCAGCAATGGCGCGTTCCAGTGAAAGTACACCATCAAGGTGACCGAATGTGGTCACAATACCGGGATCAGTGTAGTCATCAGCAGGCACATAAATCGCCTGGAAAGATGTGATGGAACCCTTCTTGGTGGTTGTGATTCGTTCCTCAAGGTCACCCATCTCAGTACTCAACGTGGGCTGGTATCCCACAGCAGAGGGCATGCGGCCCAACAAAGCGGATACTTCCATACCTGCCAGAATGTATCGATAAATGTTATCAATGAACATCAGCACGTCCTGACCTTCCACATCACGGAAATACTCCGCCATGGTCAGACCCGTCAGCGCGATTCTCAATCGGCACCCCGGAGGCTCGTTCATCTGACCGAATACCATCATGGTTTTATCGATAACCCCGGATTCTTTCATTTCGTTCCAGAGGTCATTTCCCTCACGTGATCTTTCACCCACACCGGCAAATACCGAGTAGCCACCGTGCTCGGAAGCAATATTGCGAATGAGTTCCAGAATGACCACTGTCTTACCAACACCAGCACCGCCATAGGCACCCAGTTTTCCCCCTCTAGCAAACGGCGTAACCAAATCAAGTACTTTGATTCCAGTTTCCAGCATCTGTGCCGAAGTTTCCTGCTCGTTAAGCGGAGGCGGAGTGCGATGAATGGGCCATTTTTCCTGAGCCTCAACGGGGCCCAGATTATCAAGAGCAGTACCCTGAACATCAAACAGCCGTCCTAATGTGGCCGGGCCAACAGGCACCGAAATGGGCTGACCGGTATCAACGGCTTCCATACCCCTCTGCAAACCATCGGTTGGAGCAAATGACAGGCACCGTACCCAGTTGTTTCCAACGTGCTGCTGCACCTCAAGAGTTATTTGTTCACCGGCGTTATCGATGGTAACCGCATTAAACAGTGACGGCAGCGAATCTGCCGGGAATTCACAGTCAACCACGGTTCCTGTTATTTGTGCAACTCTTCCATTGGCCATTTTGAAGCCTCCTTGGTTCCTATCCTCTTCTTACTTCTTAACTGCCGCAGCACCCGCGGTGATATCCAGCAGCTCTGTTGTGATTTCTTCCTGTCTAGCCTTGTTATACCTAAGCGTAAGCGCGTCAATCATTTCGAGCGCCGCATCGGTAGCGTTACGCATCGCTACCATTCGCGCAGACTGCTCGCTGGCAATTGTCTCCAGCAGCGCATCAAAAATTTCCATTTCCACGTACCGTGGTAAAAGCTGATCCAATACTGCTGCCGGATCCGGCTCATAGATGTATTCAACGTTACTTGCGGCCGGGAGATCAGCCGGTTCGATTGGAAGCAACTGTTCCATTACGGGTTCCTGAACCGCCGTAGAACGGAATCTGGGATAAGCCACAAACACCTGATCAACTACGCCATTGATGTAATCATCAACGACAATGCGGGCTACCGGGAGTGCCTCATCAACATAGGGACGATCGCCCATTTCAGTGAATTGCGCCCTGATTTCCCTTCCGGCGCTATTCATGAACTCCATTCCCTTCTTTCCCACAGCTACCACGCTGGTCGGCGTACTTGATTCCAGAATATAATTTCCTACCAGCTTCGTTATATTAGAGTTCAAACCACCGCACAATCCTTTATCCGATGTCATCAGCACAACTGCAACTTTGTTAACTTCTCGTTTTTCAAGCAGAGGATGAGTTGCTTCGGCACCAGTTGGTTGCGCAGCTAGATCCGCCATCACTTCCATCAGTTTTTCGGCATATGGTCGTGCCTGAAGCGCACGTTCCTGGGCCTTTCTCATCTTGGAGGCGGCCACCATTTCCATTGCCTTTGTGATTTTGGCAGTGTTCTTTACGCTACCTATGCGTTTTTTGAGTTCGCGAATATTAGCCATTATCTTCTCTTTTTTATAGAGTCATGGTCTTCTTAAAATCTTCAATTGCTTTGCCTAGAGTCTCTTTGGTGCTATCTGAAAGAGCTTTTTCAGAAGCTATGGTATGCAAGATATCCGACTTGCTGGTCTCCATGTAACGAATAAACTCAACCTCTAATTCAGCCAGTTTGGCTACTTCAACATCATCAAGGTACCCTTCTGTCACTGCGTAGAGAATAGCCACCTGGTTCTCCAGGGACGCCGGTATATACTGGCCCTGCTTGAGGATTTCCACAGTGCGTTCTCCTCTTTCAAGCTGTTCCCGGGTGGCCTTGTCCAGATCACTGGTACCAAACTGGGCAAATGCCTGTAGTTCTCGATACTGGGCTAGGTCCAGACGCATGGTACCGGCCACCTGCTTCATTGCTTTTGACTGAGCAGCACCGCCAACACGCGAAACTGAAAGTCCCACGTTCATCGCAGGCCTGATACCGGCGTTAAACAGGTCAGTTTCCAGATAAATCTGTCCATCCGTAATTGAGATGACATTGGTAGGAATATAAGCTGAGATATCCGCTGCCTGTGTTTCGATGATCGGCAGTGCTGTAAGAGACCCACCACCGCTTGCCTCGTCATACTTGGCAGATCTTTCGAGCAATCGACTGTGCAGATAGAAAACATCTCCTGGATAGGCTTCTCGTCCGGGAGGACGCTGCAACAGCAATGACATCTGGCGATAAGCCCAGGCATGCTTGGTAAGGTCGTCATAGATGATCAAGGCATCCTTGCCATTATCCATGAACTCCTCGCCCATAGCGCATCCAGCAAAGCAAGACAGATACTGCAAAGGCGCAGCATCTGCTGAGTTAGCTGCCACCACAATGGTGTGCTCCATAGCGCCATATTTTTCTAGGGTGCCAACTACCTGAGCTACTTTTGAGGCTTTTTGTCCAATTGCAACATAGATACAGATCAGGTCTCCACCCTTTTGATTGATAATAGTATCAATCGCAATAGCGGATTTACCTGTAGCACGGTCACCAATGATCAGCTCTCGCTGCCCACGTCCGATCGGCACCATTGCATCAACTGTTTTAATTCCGGTCTGCACTGGAGTATTAACTGAGCTTCTGTACACCACACTGGGCGCAACACGTTCTACGGGACGAGTTTTTTGGGCATTAATCGGGCCCTTACCATCAAGGGGTTGACCGAGAGAATCCACAACTCTACCGATAAGTTCAGGCCCAACCGGCACCTCAACGATACGTCCGGTACAACGAACCTCATCCCCTTCCTTGATCTTCTGGAAATCGCCGAAGATGGCGGCCCCAACGTTATCCTCTTCAAGGTTAAGCGCCAGGCCAATTATATTCTCTGGGAACTCTAGCAACTCCATGGATTTTGCCCCGGCAAGTCCGTGAATACGGGCAATACCATCACCTACTGAAAC
>CAZWIP010000251.1:0-4223 GCA_964634125.1 uncultured Dehalococcoidia bacterium | reverse complement strand
CCATATGCGGCTTTGGGAAGATTGTATTTGGCGAGAAATTCAGCAAAACTGATATTATCTTGTTTTTCGATGTCCTCAGGGCTCATGAGGGTGATCTCGGTCAGAGCCATGAGCGCTGCTTCACGTTCGGCTTCCGGAATCTCCAGCCAATCGAAAATAACGTTTGGATCCATGACCGCATCATCGGCTGGCATGGGAGGCATGGGCACGTACTTGCCTTTGCTATTCTTGAAGATGGCGCCACCGGATGGATCCGGGGTAACCAATTCCACACGATCCCCCATACCGAGTTCATTCAAGACCTTCTCAAACGAATTCTCAATGATTGGGGCGGTAATTACCACCCATGGCGTATAAGTGAAACCGTTTTTTTGAAAGGCCATCGCCTTGCCACCAGCTTTGGCATTTTTTTCGATCAGTGCTACTTTAAGTCCGCGTTTTGTGAGTAGTCCGGCGCAAGCAGAGCCACCAAATCCGGCTCCGATTACTACTACATCAAATTGGGATCCTTTTGCCATTTTGCTCCTTTTAAAGTTGTGAAAATGCAGTTCTTTGGGAACATCCAAAGAACCGCTTGCGCATATTTATACCAGACCTCTTCTCAGATGTACATGGTGGTGTCCTGACCCCTGCACATCCAGACTACATCATGGAAGATCGTTTCGGGTCGATTTCGTTGTGTTGACAATTGCTTGTCTTAAGCTTTCAGCTTCTTTCTGCGTTCCTTTGATACTGCGCTTACCGGGCAGCTCTCTTGTTGGCATTTGTTGCATCCATTGACTGTGTGGGCAGCTGAGAAACCCAGGAACAGTGCCAAATAAATCCCCATTAACACATGTTCAACAGTGCTGAAACTATCAATCGTATCAAAGAAGCTCAGTATCCAAATGATCGCTGGTATCAGGAAGGCTGCTTCAATAACCAGAACATCGACAATACAAGCACGACCGCTGAATTCTCTGGTGGCATCCTTCGGGAATATACGGACAATATGACCAAATCCGGTGGGGCAATCCTTCCCATAATGAGGGCACGGACGGCAGACAAAGTGGCGTCCTATTGTCAGTATGCCGATCCACGTCGCTACATAGATGCCGAATATAATCAGCGATTTATCCCATAAAAGGTATCCACCCAGGGGAATGGTCACGTACATAAAAGGAGCAGTGAACAACATCGATTTACGGGGCCAGGGTCGTATTGTCATGATTTCTCCTTTTTAAGTTATATGTCACGTAGAAACCGTATCATGCCGGGGCAGCCGATGGCTGCTTCGAAATCCGGGTGGCGTTTTTCGTCTACATACCGGAAGCCAGCCTTTTCGTAGGCTCGCTGTGCTGGAGTGTTGCCGATATAGAAGCCTACTTGCGCCAGTTTGAATCCCTGCTCTCTCCCCTTCTCCAATACGGCCTCGATCAACTTGCTGATCACCCCTGCACGACGATACTCCGGAAGGGCGGCGACCTGTTCGACAATCCATGCCCCCGGGGCGAAATCTGGATGACACGTGTAGAACGCGGCAATGCTCTCTTGGCCCGGAGCCATGTCTTCCTCAGTCAGACCCATTTTCTCAACAACAGCCATCAATGGCTCCGTTACAGTCTCCTCGCCATTACTCACAGGATCGAAACCTTCAAGGGCAGCTACCGGTTTGCCGTCGACTTCCGCCACCAGAAATTCGGTGTAATAGCACATATGACAAGGTTCTTGCAAAGCTAGCATTTTCAGGAACTCTAAACATCTCTCTTCAGGCTGAGAGATAATGAGGTCCCAAATACCGATTTCCAGGTGCGATCGACCTGACATTAACATGCACCAGGCTAGCAGTTTTGCGTCCTCAGGCTGCGCAGGACGGATTGTGATATTCATAGAATTCCTCCTTAATAAGACCTCTGGTGAATGCTAATCAGACCTAACCATAGACAGTTTTTATCTCTACCCGGATTTTACCCATACCACCGCATTCGACCCCTACATCGTCGCAGTGGCCGAAAGGGAACGTTGGCAATGGATCAAGTCCTTCGTATACTCGGTCCATAATCAGCCACATCATGCGAGAAAAGTAAGGCATTATAAATGGACAGATTTTGTCGGGACACTTACTGGTGATCATGTATCCTTCAGCATTGAAATAGAACTTGTCACCAACTTTATGCTGAATATTGCAGTTGTGGGATTCTACCACCTCAAAAATGATAGTGGTAAGCAGAAGGTCTTCGATCACCTTGGGCTGAAGGATTTTGTGAGGAAATGCATGGTTCTTGAATATTTGGAGTTGCTCATCTGTGTAGCCCACTCGGTCCTTCACTGCCAGAAAGATTGCCTCATCAACTTGATTCTGTTCCATGACTGACCTCCTTCAAATTAAGAAGATTTGCAAAGCGTGTTATATCACGCTGATTGCCAGTTATGATTCGAATCGTACTAAAAAGAAGTTATTAGGCAGCGTCTTCAGGCACCATCTGGGTCAACTCAACCTGGACGCCATCAGGGTCTAACACATACCTTATGTGGATGTACGATCCTCCAAACCAGTCCTTCCCTTTCCCGAAAATCCACAGGGGGTCCCTGAAGCCATAACCATTTTTGTTTAGGCGCTTCTCCGTTTCGTCCAGATCATCGACCATCAAGCCGACCTCCACGATCCCGACAGAAGTAAACTGGCTATGTTCGGGCGGTTTGACTTGAGGTTTGGGATTCTCCCATCCCCACAACTCAACTGCATTTCCCGCAGCATCGATGAGCAAGACCATTCTGAACTTGCCGTCTTTGACGTTTGCGTGCAAATCTACATCAGGACCTGATATCATTTGATCCTGAAATAGTGTGAGCCCCAGAGCATCCCGATAGAATTCGATGGACTTCTCCACATCCGTGACTGCAATACCTACGTGATTAACCAGCATTCTCTAGCCCTCCTTTCTTTGTTGGTCCCTTCACGACCAACCTCCTTTGAGTCTGCGCAATCCCTCCCGCGTGATCACTTAGCGATTGCTTTCATAACCCAGGCTCATCCTCCAAAATCAGTTGGACAAGCTCCACCCGAACCCCATCGGGATCGAGCACATATCGAACCTTTCCGTAAGCCCCCCCCGAACAACCCTCTGCCCTTGCAAAAATCCCAAACGGGCCTCGTGAAGCTGTAACCCTTTTCAATGAGCCTTTGCTCCGCTTCATCGAGATCATCGACCATTAGACCGATCTCAAAGAAGCCCACTGAAGTGAACCGGTTGGGCTCAGCAGATGTCTGCTCGAGCAGGGGATTCTTCCACTCCCACAATTCGACCGCATTGGCCGCCGTATCGATGAGCAGCACCAGGCGGAATTCGCCATCCTTGACATCGCATTGCTCATCGACATCAGGGCCCGAAACCATCTCATCGACAAACACCGTCAGTCCGAGCCCATCCCGATAGAACGCGATGGATTTCTCCATATCCCTGACAACGATACCAACGTGATTTACTAGCATATTTCGACCTCCTTTTTGAATCAAACTAGGTTTGTGTTTTAAACGACTGACCGGATGTTCAGTTTAATAGCTATTTGACCTTTCGGTCAGGATTTAATGTGCTATGAGATTGGGTGAGTTTTACTTTAGGAGTGATTGGACTATACTGCTTGCCGATTCTCGGGTCTATCGAGGAAGCATCTGTTTTCTAATATGGAGAGCATCATCTTTTGTGCATGGAGTTAGCACCATAAACGGTAGAGTTTCTTTTACCTCAATGTTGGAGATGCAAAAGCTCTACCTCCTTCGTAAGAGAGTTAGTGGTTCTAGAAAAACAACCCGGAGGTTTTGCCTCCGGGTTGTTGGATCCCAGTCTATTCTGTCGGTAGCCCACCGATTCCGATTGGACCACCTTCGAGGTATGTTTTGATGTATTTATCCATCTCTGGTGTGGGTTTCCACCACTTGTTGGCGCCAAGGTCTTCAGCTACTTTGTTCGCGCCAAGGTAACCGGGTCCACCAAGTACCAGTCCACCCGGATAGTTGGAAGCGCCACAGGTATATAGGCCTTCCATCGGCGTGGCCGTGCTGGAACAATCCTGATTCGGCCGGAAACAACCCAGCTGGATCGGTTTATAGTCGCCGTGCTTTATCCCGCCAAAGCGCATGTTGGGGAAACGAACCTCGATTTCCGGTGGTGTTTCCTGGCTCATGGCGATGATATTGTCCCCACTCATATTGGGAGCGAACCTGGCCCATTTCTTCATGATCG
>CAZWIP010000250.1:0-4224 GCA_964634125.1 uncultured Dehalococcoidia bacterium | reverse complement strand
CACAACATGTAGTAGGTAGTCCAACGAAAGGGATAGCCCTATTTATTTATTTACCCATTAATTGACAATGATGATCTGATAACTCTAACGATGTAGATCTTAATCAGTACGTTGCAGGTTCGATTCCTGTGCGGCCTGGTTTGTTTTGCCTTCCAACTCTTGACTCCGGTTCTCTGTTTCCTCCAATGAAGTCCAGATTTCAACATCGGGGTGTCACCAACGATTTGCTCTGTATTTCTGTTCACTCCAAATCGAAACCAAACCGCGTCGAAAAAAGACTTCCAATATCAACTTCAACTATGAATACATGCCCTTCGCGGCCAAACTAGCTGAATTGATGGCATGGTTGATTATGTCCTGCACGATCTTGAGTCGGGGTTGCTTCAAAGCATAACGCTTGGTTTTGTCTGCTTCATTTGCTTCATACATGTATGTGTCCATAGTCACTTCAAGTTGGATGATATGGATATTGTTCTCTGGATCATTGTGTCTTCTGGTTATAAATCCTCCTGAATAGGGTTCGTTTTTGGTCACGGATAACCCAAGATTATGAGTCATAGCCACATTTTGCAGGGCATCACAAAACGCATGAATGATTTCTGAATCAGCCGATTTGTCATCCAACGTGCCAACCACGAAGTTATTCCTTTCCTCTCCTTTGTCATAGACTCTACCCCAGCCAATAGAGGACATAGAATGGGCATCAATTATAAGGGCATACCCGCGCTCCTTTATCATGGTTTGGATTAAGTAATCCAAGATATCGTGGTAAAGGTCGTAGTACCGAATAACGTGTTCCCGTTCTTCCGGGGTATACGGACGTTTCAACAGCATCTCATTTTCAATGGTGTAATAATCGGTAGCCGCGTTTCTTAGATGAGAGGGAAGTTTGTCACTTTCAATACCGTCCCTGGACCTGTTCATGTCGATAAAAAAAGCAGCCAGGCGCGATATCAGTTGTAGGCCATCAAGCCCCTCATATAACACATCACTGAGCAGATCAACTTCCTTCAAACATTTACTACCAAGAACAAATCTATCGACAAACCGCTCCGGTATCAAGATGCCGGAATGGGGAATGGACAAGATATAATCGTGTGAACGGGGGGTAAAATCTATCAAATCTTGGATCTGCAGCTTGTAAGACTCTTGGCCAAAGACATCCCAGACATCAATACCTGTCTCAAATCTTTCATAATGCTTGTAAACGTCACTCCATGGTGTGATGGGCTGTTCAACCAAGGGAATGGAGATGTCTGACGGAGGTGCTTTCATATTGAGAATCTCGGATTCGATTTTATCCATAACGATGGTACCAATGGACACACCATAGATGCTAAACAGACCTTGTCCCCCGGGAAAGGCATTGATCTCGAGAACCTTTCCAGTGGGCAACATGTCGACTGACGCATAGCGTATATCAGGAAAAGCAGCTATCACTGTTCTGGCAATATGTTCCTGCTCATTTGTAAGCACATGTACTATCTGGTTGGCCCCATAAGTAAGGTTTGTTTTCCATTCTCCAAATGCCGGTTCCCGTAACATGGGGGCAATCAATACGCCATCAAAGAAAGTGATGACTATGTCCCCGTTTTTGACCTCAGGGCAAAACTCCTGCAGTAGAATATCGTTGTATTTTGAAAGGTACATATCGACAATGTTAGCCAGTTCGGGATCCGCGAATTCTACCCGATGAACCTGCAAACCGCAGCCGAATCCGAACCTATCTTTGATGATGAAGTAACCATGATTATTCGGCAGTTTGTTCACAGCCCTCTTGGCTTCATCCAGTGAAGACGCGGAATAGGTAACTGGTTGAGGAATATGGGGAAGCCGTTCATAAAGTTCCAACTTATCGATTGTTCTTAGGGTTATTTCAAGATTCTCGAATAACGCGCCACGTTTGTCTATCTCTCTCAAAATATCAAGATTCGGAGTGTCAATATTTCGAATATCGTCACCTCTGGCAAAACAAACATCGATATCGGCCAGTTTCAAAGGGCGGTCAGCGGTCTTACGCATTAATTGATGGCATGTTATTGGATCCCCTTCCCATCCCTCCGGAAGTTCAATAACTGAGGCTCTGGCATATGGTTCGTCATCATGATGGTAAAGATCCGCCATGCTGAAATGATAGATTTCATGCCCTCGGTTAGCAGCAACACTCAGGATCTGAGTGATTCCCGTATTGTAGAGGTCAACGTCAAAATTGGAGTAGGTAAGCTTTTCGCTTTCAAAAGCGATGATTAGTTTTTTGCTATCAAATTCTGGCATTGAATTCCCCCGTCTCTGTTCATCGAAGTTTGATTTAGCTACCCATACAAACGCAACCTATTCCAGTACACATGAAACGAATACCAATTCGGCTCGAATTATAACATGTTCTTGAGACCACTGCTAAAAACCAAGTGGTTTCGGAGCATGTAGGTATGTTCGTAGCGTAACTGAAAAGCTAGTTGGCATTTCATGCAGTAATTTAGTGTTCAGTACGCGGAGGCCGGAGGTTAAAACCCTCTCTCGCCTGCTTGCGCTCAATTACTCGTGACAGTCTTTCGGCAATGGCATTCAACAACCACCTTTCCTCTTTGAGGAATGTCCCTTCATCCGCCTCAGGCATTTCTTCCAGGTATCCGACTTCCACAAATCCAAGTTTCTCTTCGCCTATGGATATATCGCTGGTCTGCTTCCACTCGGTATCGGCATAGTTTGCCGTCTTGAATTCCACGTTATTTATTGTTAGCCTGGCACAGGTGACCTCCGGGTACTGCCATGATGGAGGAATTAGCTTTACTGTTCCCTCAAATATGCCATCGAGGGTGATACCGGGGGTTTCGATCAATCTGTCAAATCCATAGTGACAGTTCAATTCCTTTACACGCTCGTCGAGATCGTGGACGAACTGCAGGGTTGCCTCCTCTGCCTGCTTGTGCTCGGTGATGTCCCTCACCACGACAAAGAATCTCTTTAAACCAGTTTCACTTTCAATCATTCCGGTATTTACCTCAACATAAGCACTGCTGCCATCTTTGCGGCAAATTTCCAGAGTCATCATATCTACAACTCCAGTACTGACCGCCTCACCAAACCTGGTTATTACTTCTTGCATTGTCTCTGGTCCAAATATATTTAAATCAATGAAGTTCTTCCCGATTACCTCCTCCGGGGTATAGCCAAAAATATCTTCTACTCTGCCATTCACATCAATGACTATACCCTGCTCATCCAAAAAGATGATTTCATCATTGACATTTTCAAAAATCGTTCTGAGTTTCTCCTCACTCTCCTGCAACGCCTCCTCTGCCTGCTTGCGCTCGGTGATATCGATGGACATGGACAATACAGCAGGAACACGTTCCGGACCATAGTTCAGCGGATGAATGACGTTATGGAACCAGCGTTCGCCGGATTTAGTGGATACGCATTCATCCCGCGTGAATAGCTGACCGGAAATGATCACATCGTTGTACACTGCCATGAGCTTCTTTGCTTGAGTCTTCGGTACAGTTTCACGAATGTTCTTACCGATGATATCCGATGGTTTACCGCCTGACAGATCATATGCGGATTTGTTATTAGCAAATAGAACTGCACCCTTGGCATCGACCACCAACATGGCTTCCTGCATGGTATTGACAACCAGCACGTAATTCTTTTCAGTCTCCTTTAAAACCTTCTCCGCCTGCTTGTACTCTGTGATATCCGTTACTATGGCAGCAGAACCCAAATAGTTGTCTGCTTCATCGAACAGAGGGGAGGTTCCCAAGCTTGTATGCATGGAGGACCCGTCCTTGCATATAAAATCGAAATCGTGTTTCTCTTTGAAACCATGACGGCTGCGATCAAGTTGATATTCAAAAATAGCAACACCCGCCTTATCCATGAAGGAAAAGAGGGGCTTTTCCAGTATCTCCTCCTCTGTATAGCCGAGCATCTGAGCCAAGTATGGATTGACGTAAGAAGTAAGATTGTTTTCATCAAAAACCCAGATTCCCTCCTGCAGGGTCTCAACCAGTTGGTGGTATTTCTTCTCACTCGTTTGCAAAGTGTCATCAATCTGCTTGTATGCACCATTAACCGATTCCATCTCTGTAACCTGCTGTTGTAAATCAGCTACTTGTTCTATAAGTTGGGTTTTAGTCATCGATTTGGCATTCATGCCCTTACCCCCTTTTGAGCCCTGATGGCAATAGTGGACACCAAATCATTCATGCTGCCAGTTGTCCT
>CAZWIP010000249.1:0-4248 GCA_964634125.1 uncultured Dehalococcoidia bacterium | reverse complement strand
AAAACCCCAAACACAACATGTAGTAGGTAGTCCAACGAAAGGGATAGCCCTATTCCAATATATTTGCTTGCACTAGTGCTGTCTTTGCACACTTCGGAAGTTTATGACGCTTCAACTGCTTATCAAACGCTGAAAAATCACTGCCAAAACCAGATTCAGCGCTGGCTATTGGACTTCCTGATTTGTCAAGCAGGATAATCCATGCAGTTTCATAGCCGCGAGTCTGGGTGAGCCTGTTGCAGGCTTCCTGAATTAGTTTTTCCGGATCTTTTTCAGCAACGATAATTTGATTTACATTGCGGATTGACTGTAATACCAAATTTAAATGTTCAATCCGTTCTTCCGATTGCTTGCGTTCGGTGATATCTCTAAAAACAGCTACCCGGAGGGTCTTCCCTTTGTACTCGTGTGGTTTGCCGACAAGTTGACAGTGAAAAGTAGACCCGTCTTTACGAACTCCCACAGCTTCGTATGGTTTATCGTAACCCGTAGCGATCTTCTCCAGGATGATTTGCCATGATTCCGGGGTAGCGAGTTTCTCAGCGTACATCCCGATCATCTCGGAAAGTTCATATCCGAACATCTTGGCCAGTGCTTCATTGGCTTGTACGATTGTACCCTTATCGTGGATGGCTATACCTTCTTCAGCGGCGTCGGAAAGTCTACGAAAACGCTCCTCACTTTCTCGCAGTGCGAGTTCTGCTTCGACGCGCTTAGAGATATCTATAGCAATGCTCAGGCCTGCTATGGTTTTACCTTTGGAATCGAGGATGGGATGTGTGGTAAAGAGTGTAGGGAATTCCTCACCTGATTTCCGAATTAAGGCCCACTCTCCGGTGAATCCTTCCTTGTGTTTGCGCATTGCCTCAAACACGGTGGGCAATCTGGCAGCTTCGTCAGGCGGGTAGAGCATGGCCACCGGTTTCCCGATGACCTCCTGCCGTTGATAATCGAAGATGTTTTCTGCACCGGTACTGAACTCTATAATGGGGAAGTCTTTACGTCTAAGGTCAAATGTAATAAGACCAACTTCTGAGGCTGCTTCCAGTATTGCCTGAAGATGGACCTTGCTTTTGTTTGGCGATTCATCCGTTTTCTTAGGTGCCTTATCAGCGGATTCAAGCTCGGCGACTTTCAAGCGAATTTGCTCCAATTCGTCGATAAGCTGCGCCTTGGTTTTTTTCAATAGTTTGCTGTGCCCCTGAGATTTACCTTTAGAGGTCGACGTGGATCGTTTGCGTGTTGAGGCTGCTTTCTCGGATTTCATAGATTATTGTCTCTCAGACGGATATGCATTGGTCATTCGAGTAATTACACGCAAAAACACCTTTAAGCAAACAACGCTTAAAGGTGGAACTGGATCACGGTTGCACTCAGTAACTCGGCCGTCATGGCCATGTGACCGCAGACCCGTAGTTTTGCGTCACCGCCTTTAGGCGGGTTTGCCTTTATTAGTGCTTCCCCAATATTCAGTTGTACCTAACAAAAACACAGTTTCCTGTGCCGTTAGACTGGTATTGTAGCATTGACGTTTAACGGTGTCAATCTGGTTACATATAAAACGAAGCTAGAGTTTATGGGTTTTTTACCTTGAGGTTCGAACTGTAGAGTTTTGCAGATTTTTGAGTGCGTTTAAAGAGTCCAGGTCGATTATTGCTGTGGCTGTGCGCGTGAGGCCTGCGCGTACTATTGGCTCGAGCTGAAGCGTTCCTGCGGCTGCGGTAACGATTTGTGCAATCCATGTATAGAATGTGTGAAGTCTGTGTTGTTCCCATGCCTGTTCAAAATCTAGATTTGAAACACCTGTCTCTGTAAGGCAATCCAAGTAGAGTCGGATGAGATCCCGTTCGTGTGCACGCCTTACCTCGGTCGGAAGGGAAGCGACCATGAAATAGGATACATCACGCATTCCCTGCCCCTGGCGCACTACCTGCCAGTCCAGAAATCCCATATTTTGATCACTGAAATACATATTTCCCACATGGGAATCACCATGAATGAATGTTTGTGGAGGTTGAGCCCAATACTCCTCCAGATCATCATATCTTTGGTTTATGTAGTGGCCGGATTCCTTGACTGGATCGGGGATGATGTCACCAAACTTTGCCAACGTACGTTTGAGAGCCCATTTTCTCATAAGTCGATTGAGTCGTACATTCTTGTCCGTTCGATACGTTGGAAGCCATGCCAGGTCACGCTGGAGTCGGGGGCTTTCCCAGTATTTGCCGTGGATATTCCCCAGTGCCCGGATCACCAATTTGGCTTCATCGAGTGTGCACCGTGAGGTTACGTCGATGAAACGATAGCCGCGTGCTTCGAGGTCCTCGAAAACCAATATGAACTTTGCTCCACGATCTTTGGACTTTGCATAGTACGCTTTGGGAACTAGTGATTGAATCTCAGGGCCGATCTCGTTGTAAAAACGTGTTTCATTTCGCGCCAGATCGAACAGGCTCACGAAGACCTTTGTGGCGAACTCGCGGGGTGGAAGTTTCAGGAACATTGAACCCGGAAGGCCGGCTTTTTCGCCGACTTCGTTGTAGGTGAGTGCGATGCGTGCATGTGTGGTTGTGCCGGAGACCTCACTAAGAGGTTCGACTGATTTTACTTGAACACCTTCTACGTGGGCCTGGAGAACATCAGTGAGCCACTCGGGAGTGATAGCGGAGATTGAGCAGGGTAGCTTGCTATCACGGCAGCCAGTTAGGTTATCGGTTGTAACCCATAGTATTTCGCGAAGAATTCGAAACACAGAAACAGGAATATTCATCTGGTCACCATTCTAAATTATTATACAGAAAGTCCTCGCAATTCCAAATCCTCTGTGACATCCTGAAGTTTTAATGCGTGCAACTTTGCTTTCGTCTGGAATCCGGTGGCACCTCATCCCAGTATATCTTTGTGCCGATCCCCCTGCCCCCCAAGAAACCTGACAGCGTATCCATTTTGCCCGGTCATCTTAGACCTCCAATAATTCGCATTTCCGCTATGAATAAAATCACCCCTTGCTTATCAGTCACCGTTTGGTAAAAGCAAATGGCCCTTTTCCACCAGATAACCTAAAATTCTCATTGCACCCTCCTGGGGAGTCATTTGCTCAGATTTGATTATGATATCCGGATGGTGTGGTGCTTCGTAAGGATCATCAATTCCCGTGAAACCCGACATTTCCCCTTTTCTGGCTTTTTTGTACAGTCCCTTCGGGTCTCTCATCTCACAAACTTCAATAGGGGCATCTACAAAGACCTCAACAAAGAAAAGTCCGGCATCTTCATGGATTTTTCGTGCTAGTGCACGATCTCTTCGGTACGGTGAAATGAAACTTGTTAGCGTAATAAATCCGGCATCAGCAAAGAGCTTGGCTACCTCGCCGATTCGACGGATATTCTCTTCACGATCTTCAGCGGTGAAACCAAGGTTTTGGTTCAATCCGTGGCGGACATTGTCCCCATCGAGAACGTATGTTAATCGATTTCGTTGAAGGAGTGCATGTTCCAGGGTAAAAGCCAGCGTACTCTTTCCCGAGGCACTCAGGCCGGTAAGCCAGATGGTACACCCTTTTTGCTGGAGCAACTTTTCACGCTCTTTTCGATCAACGTGTCCTTCATGCCATGTTATATTCTGTGTTTTTACTTGCATATCTTTAGGGTCTCCTCGCTTTCTTAAAGCAGCTCTTGGTTTACATTATCTGGTACATCTTCCGATCGATAGCCAAATTGGTCTATTATATCAGCAAGTCCTTGATTAATTTCGCTTTCAGTAATACCAAATTCCTCCAGAGAATAAACATTGGAGCTTTGGAATTTCTTCTGACGAGAGCGTTCGGTACTCAATTTTTGTTCAAACTCAGGAGACATCGATAGATTCAACCGATCATAAACTTGCTCGACCGTTGTTTTGGGATCAGCGACAAGATCCATATATTCGATAATTGCATAGCGCTCATCCGGTAGCTCTGAAAGTACTTTCATGGCGAAGTGGTAATCACGCATGCTGCCTTCCGTCATCTCTCGAAGAGACCGATCTATATGGTCGGACTCTATGCCAATTTCTTTCCACAATGTGCTCATTAGCTTTAAAAGACTCGGGATGGTCTCGAAAGGATTGCGCATCAGGTAAATGAGCTTTGAATCTGGAAATTCCTGAGCGAGGCCACGCATTTTCGGTACGAAAGCTGGATTCTTACTGACGAGGGTCCGGTCACCTCCGTACAAGTACAGTTGTCTGAGAACACATTCACGATAGAAC
>CAZWIP010000248.1:0-4253 GCA_964634125.1 uncultured Dehalococcoidia bacterium | reverse complement strand
TCTCCAAAAGTCTATCACTCTTTTCCAGGTGTCCGTTTCCATTAGACCACTTCACCCTAAAACTAAAAATGGCACCAACATAATTGCCAGCTTCTTCATTTCCGTCTCCACCTCGATGGTTTATCCCCTCATAATATAAGTATGCGTAGCTAGAGTCGGCAAAGGAGTGCCTACTTTAGCATTCAATGCTGTCTTTGTCAACGTGGATATTTAAAACTCTACCCTTAATATAAAGTGTATGTTGTGGATGGTGGCTAATCATCCAACTAAAGTTGGATTTGAGTTGGATTGAAGAAACAGGTGGTGAATGAAGAAGTTAACCAAAAAAAGAATTACAGCAGGCCCAGGGATCGGGCTCTTTCCACGGCCTGAAGCCGGTTTTTTGCCCGAAGCTTACCGAGTATGTGATTCATATGCGATTTAACGGTGCTCTCTTCGATGACCAGTATTTTGGCAATCTCATAATTGGACATAGCTCCAGCTACGAAACGCAATACCTCAAGCTCACGTTCGGTGAGAGGCTCAGGGAGATCATGTATTCGAGATGATGCCAAGGGCATGACTGTGCTTCGGCCAACGTGTGAGTCCATCGCGGACAGCAATTGGTTGACATAGTTGGGAGCGATTCCGCGAGCAGCAGCCATTCGCAATAGCTTGTTTATCCGATCACCTTCGTCAGTAAACGAACGAATATACCCCTCCGGTTCAGCTAGAGAAAGAGCATGATTCAATACGTTCAGAGCCTGGTCTTCTTTGCCCTGTGCGTGTAGCGCTATCGATTGCAGAGTTAAGACTTCAATCACGGTTTCCATTTGCCCTTCTGACATGGCTCGCTGGCATAAACGTTCCAATACATCAGGCACCTCATCAAGCTCTCCCTTTGCGATCATTAGCCGTACAAAGGTAAGATAGGGCAATTCACACCAAAAATCAGGAATCTCATGTAGATTCAAGTCTATTTGCAGAGTAGCAGCCCAACGTTCTACTGCAGTCAGATCGCCCTGTGCCAGCGACAAGCGAGCTACCCATGCGTCGGCAACAGTGGATACCATGGTATTGTTGCAGGAAGAAACGATTTGCCGTGCCCGATCAAGTGTTTCGGCCATAGCTTCCATCTGCCCGCGGGCCCAAAAGATTCTTGCCAGGGTCAGGCAGCTCGCCAGCAAACTAATAGATTCCCCGGCTTGTTCAGCCAATTCAACTGCATTTGTGGCGTGATGAATTGCCGTGTCCAGGTCATTCCACTGATAGTGTATTCGCGCCAGGTTCATTTGAGCAAGGCCTGTTGCCGGTAGGGATCCACCTCCACTCTTCTCAACACCAAGTTCAAGCGCTCGATGATTCGTCTCAGCCGCTCGATGCAACTGTCCGTGCCTGGATTGAATTTCGGCCATGCATCCGATCGCTATTAAAGCGATATAGAAGTTCCCCGCGCTTTGGCCATAAGTGTCTGCTTCAGCCAGATAATGACTGGCTGAATTCAACTCTCCCCTTATCCCATGAGCTACCCCGAGGTGAAAGGCAAACATACTGTGAATAGTCGGATCATCTTCCGGCAGATATTTGAAGGCTTCCTGACATAGCTCAATAGTGCGTTTGGTGTCCCCCTTGCCTGATGGCATAATGGCATGAATACTCATCACCAGGCTGCGGATTGAATTATGATCCGGAGTGGTTTCTGACAAACAAGCCTCTTCGGCATCTGACAATGTTGATTCCAGCATCTGAAGATAGGATTTTCCGGCATCCAGTCTTCCTGCCGACAGGTTGATTATGGCACAACCCAAACAGAGCCATGGATGCGCTGTGATCATTTCATATGGCAAGCGGTCGAGCCAGCCCTGGAATGGGGAGAGTTTGCCTTTTAAGAGCATTGGCATGGCGATAGTCTCAATCAGGTTTGCCGCTCGTTCGAAGTCATTTACTTCCAGAGCATGATGGATAGCCTCGTTCATCAATGCCTCACGTTCAAACCACTTGCTGGCCCGGAGGTGCAACTCAGATGTCACACTGTCGGAGAAAGCTTTGGTTAGATGGTCGCGTAGCAGGTCAGCAAAAAGATGGTGGTAACGAAACCACTTGCCCTCACCGTCCAGCGGCACCAGAAACAGGTTGATAGCCTGCAAGCGGTCCAGCATCTCCTGACTATTGTCCTGGCCAATGACATCATTGCACAGGGGGCCACTCAGGCGATCCAGGATTGAGGTTTTCAGCAAGAAGGATTGTATCCTCTCTTCTTGACGATCAAGCACTTCATCTGCAAGATAATCCATGATGTAATGGTCAGTGCCACTGAAAGCACTGACAAATTCAGAAACATCGTTCCGTCCTTGCATTGAAATCGCGGCCATTTGTAGACTGGCGATCCAGCCTTCAGTACGATCCTCCAACGTTGTTACATTTTCTTCGGAAAGCTCCAGATTCATTGTCTTTTTCAAGAAAGCCGTCGTTTCGTCGATTGTAAAACGGAGATCAGCAGTTCGCAATTCGGTCAACTGGCCGCGACCACGCAGGAGGGGCAGGGGGAATGGCGGATCGCTCCTGGTGGCAATGACTAAGTGCATTTGCGATGGCATATGCTCCAAAAGGAAAGCGGTGGCACTTTGTACTGGTTCTGCTTCGATCATATGGTAGTCATCAAGAACGATGTTGATATCTTCCGGCATTTCGGCTGTTTCGTTGATAAGGGAAGTCAGGATAGATTCAATGTGAGGTATCTGAGATGCCTGCAGAGCTGATAATGCGTTTTTTCCTACACCAGCATGTACTGTCTGGATAGCTGCAATAAAATAGCTCCAGAACCGGACAGGATCGTTATCTTCTTTATCCAACGAAACCCATGCTACTGTGTGGTTGAGGGTGCTGATCACTTCGCTTAATAGAGTAGTTTTGCCAAAACCCGCCGGGGCTGATAGGAGTGTCAGTTTACCTTGAAGCCCTGCCGCCAACCTTTGGATCAATCGTGGACGAGGCACGAAATCTAACCGGGGGGATGGGATAAATAGCTTGGTTCTTAACAGTTCATCAGGCATAAGGCCCACACATTACGAACCATGATATTGCATCATATATCCTACCATAACTAGGGAGTATAAGCTAGACCGCTAATTCAATCAATCAAAGAGTTACCAAAGCTAGAGGTGGTGATGAGGTCAGAAGATGAGTCCTATTCGCAGTTAAATAATGGTACCCCTGGGGTGACTCGAACACCCGACACGCGGTTTAGGAAACAGCAGCCCTCACAAATCCGGCGATTTGAAGCTGAGGCAGACCTTTATGGGGCCTACCGACCTCCAGTTTTTGCATCACCGAGGAGTTAATTCGGAATTAATTCGGTAGAATTATAAAGAAAATTCGGGAAAAATTCAACGATGAACTTGAAAAGAGGCTTGCGATCTTGGTATAAGTTTGCTGGCCTTTTCTAATTTTGACACTAAGGAAGTAATTCCTTTCTCAGCTTCTCCCTATCTTGTACATAGTCGTTCCATGTCAATAAGTTGAGACCGAGTCGCCCTGCACGAGGGAAGCTGGCCTCTAATATACTTTGCATAACAAGAGCGACAGCGCTCCAAAAAGTGGGTCCACGGCTCAGTTTCCAGTGTCTAGTACAGGCAGGAGGGGCTCCAAAAGGACTGGTTAACGGAGACTGAAGACCCAATTGAAGCTGTGTTGAAGATGTATGACGGTGGATGTACGGGACAGGGTCAGTTGAGCAGAGATTTACAGACCGAAGAAATGTGGACCTGCACTTCAGGTGCCGAGGCGCAGGCCAGTGTGTTGACAATTCCGCCACCATGTGAAGCACTGCGGGATCACCGTCAATAACTGGAATTGAATACCATCACCAGGTATTCAATATCCGACATATCACAAGGTGAAATTAAAACTTTCCAGAATGGAATCACACAATGGTAAGTTGTATAATGACTCCATAGCAAGCTTCATTGTATGCGGTATCATTTCTTACCATATCGTAATGAGGTACATATGACTCGACTTCCGCCTAAAGATAGAATCTTGCATGCTGCTGAGAAGCTCTTTGCAGATAAGGGCGTTGATGGCACTTCAATTCGGGAAATTTGTGGTGCAGTCAATGCTAATCAGGCAGCCATCAATTACTATTTCAACCGTAAAGAAGACCTTGTTTGGGCTGTAGTTGAGTCACGTATGCCAAGTGTTGCAGCCCGACGTACCGAATTATTAGGGCGTGTTCACACTAAGCAGCGCATCGTTGATCAGAGCGAAATAGATGA
>CAZWIP010000247.1:0-4271 GCA_964634125.1 uncultured Dehalococcoidia bacterium | reverse complement strand
TCTCCATACAGCCACTATATCACAAAGTGACTATTAGTGTTAACAGGCCCTAGTGTCCCTCTGAAAAACCAGTACTGCATCTTTCGAAGCCTCCGAGGACTTAACATCCTCGTTGCACACTTGAGAAAGATTCTCATAAATATTCCAATCCAAGTGAGTAACATCAAATCTCCTTTGCTGCACTCTCTTCACCCAGTTGAGGTTCGTTGCATTTCTAATGCAATCCGCTCACGAGTTTGCAGCAGCTCAACGCTACGTTGCCTAACACCCCGTACAACCCATCTCAAAGAAAGCCGCCCATGGCGGTTCCTTTTGGCGCTTTACTCACGCGCACGATTAATATTTGTAGAGGGCGTATACGGAAGATCAAGCGTGCTAACCAAGCCCGGGCTGTGTTTGCAGATTTCCGGGATGGCATTAACAACTCGCAGGGCACCTGCCTGTACACCGCCCATAACGTGGTCACCATGCGGGCTAGACATAGAGCAATCTAACTGCACAGTGGGATTCCCGGTGATCGTGGCGCGGTGAAGACCTTGCCGTCCCTTCGGCGGCATCGGCCAGTGCGGTGTAATGTCATCCCGCAAAAAATTGACATGCTCAGAGATAACGACGGGGCGACCATATGCAATACCTTCCACGCGAAAGCGTACTGCCGCACAAGTATCTTTAGGAACGTGCATCATCGGAGTGTCAAAAGCTTCAGGGGTGTATTCTCTTTCAAAACTCTCACGGATTTCGTCGAGCTCAATACCCAGGCGGTCGGCGAGCATATGTATCATCGTACCCCAACCAACACTCAAAACACCGGGCTCCCCCAACCACGGGGTTTCCGAAGCCGGACGGCCAAAACCAAAGGCGGCACCCGTAAAATCAGGATCTTGATAGGTCGAATAATCGAACAATTCCTGTACCAGGATTTCGTCTATCTGATCTGCAACTTGTAGCGCAGCCAGTGGTAAGACATCACCTGAGAAACCCGGGTCAATGCCATTAACAAACAACGTCGATTGGCCTTGTTTGCACGCTTCGGCCAGCGGTTCGCGTAGTGAAGCATCAGCAGCAGGCGGATGAATTAAGAAAACCAGTGCCGTGCCAACTACATTAATCCCTGCGCTCAGCGTACGGGATAGTTCTGCTACCGTTTCGGCCGGTCGGATTTCACCATTGACACAGTAGACTACACAGTCGGGCTTGAGCGCCAGTAGTGCTTCAATATCATTGGTTCCAATAACGCCTGTCTTCCCCGGCAAGCCAGCAACCTCGGCAGCATCCGCACCTATTTTGTGGGGACTATACGCATGCAAGCCGACCAGTTCGTAATCAGGATGTTGGATGATGTGGCGCAAGGCATGGTACCCAATGTTTCCAGTTCCCCATTGAACAACACGATAAGTCATAACAATAAACCTCCAAATAAGATTAAAGAGTTTTCCAATCTCCACATTTTTTCTGTATCACCATTATCTGTTTCTACGGCTCAAGGATTGAAGGATACCACTGAGGATCAACCCTAAACAAATCTTCTTCAGCAGATCTGGCCTCATATATCGCGAAATAGTCCAGAGAATAACGTTTGGTTTCGCCGAAACTGCTACGATCAACACCATCGACTGTCCGCGAATATGACCCCGCGGAGTTGTAGAGAGCTTGTGAATCAAAATTCTCCGGGCCGACAGTCTCAACTGCATCGGCGATGATCTCGATTATCTGGGAACCCAGGCTGATTCCTCCAAGGTATCCGGAACCTTGCCGAATCATATCCTCGGCTGAGTCAGGGTGTTTTTCATATATGAGCTCCTTGGCCAGATTGATCTGTGATCCCTCCTCATTCCACCACTTAACTGCCCGAAGGAACAGCATTCCGTCGATCTCGTCCCAGAGTTCCGCATCATCGATCATTCCCATAAAGGCAGTGTGAGCATCAGTGCCAATGATCTTTGCCTTCCCGCCTGCCTGGCGATACTCTGTGACAAAAGATGTCATGAGAGGGCAAGGATTTACGTAGTCACACTCCATTAGCGCCTCTACTTCAGGACCCCACGTGAAACTCATATTGGTCAGATAGCCGCCCACCCACTCAAATTGATCCGGGTGAATCCGGGCATATTCCTCCATCGCATCTAGGAAGAGTTCGGGGTAGCCTGCCGTCCAGGAAGCCACGCCAATCTTCGCAGGACCCTTGACCTGGTAGTCCCAATCGTTTTCCGCGATCCACTTGAGAAGGGTAAATGCTTCATGTTGAGGAATGGTGCCAACGCTAAATACAAATCCAGGTGGAGAAAGCGCCTCCAGGTTAACGGTTGCTGCAAACAACACGACTTTGTCTTGGTCAACTCTGGGTTTCAACGTTACTGGTGACCCGCCTGCCGGGGTGAATATCAAATCGGCACCTTTCTCCCTCAGCCACTCGTATCCTGGTATATCTCTGGAAGGATCGTATTGCCCGTCATAAGTAACTACCTTCAATTCGATCCCGGGGATGAGGTTGTTATTATTATAGTGTTCTACTAAGTCCCCCAATGCCATATCTAGCAGTAGAATGGCTCGTGCTGATGGTCCAGTTAAGTCCGAAATGGTGCCTATAGTGATGACAACTTCTTCCAGAGGTTCCGATGGTACCATGGTGGATTGCTGTTCCACTGTCGGTTCGGCCAGGGGTAAGAGTTCGCCATCATCATCGTCACTGCTACAGCCAACCAACAGTGACAATATTAGCAATAAAACTACCATTCCAACCATTCCCACTCGACTTGGCATTTTCATCATTTAACCCCTTCTTTTAGGCAAGTAAAGCATCATGCCCTGTAATAACAAATTCCACCAATCCGCATACTCATTGGCTAAAAATCAAGAAGGCCGTCCAGCATTAGCTGAACAGCCATCTTTGAGGTTGCTTTCAGTTGTGTAACGCAGCCATTGTAGACTATTTGTCTGGTGGTGTATCTCAAACCCGGTTCCCCTCCCGGTTGTTTACTGACACTTTGTATCCAGCGTAATCTACAGCTCATTTGCTTGCTTATGTCATAATTGCCCGTAATTCAAGATCGTTGTGTTCATCAGCGTTTATGCCTTGTTTAGCATAAAGTGGCTAATTATATCACGTTTACATGTGTCTGTCATGTCACGGATTTATCTATAAAATGCAGCAGTGTTCACGGGTGCAACTGGGAGTGGGTTGTGGTGGATGTTGGGATAGATACCCCCGCCTAAAGGCGGGGTTCTGTGGCTAACGCCCGCTTCGCGTTTATTACAACTCCTGACGGAGTTGTCCAGCCAAGCAAACCATGCTTCGCAGTCTTAGCTTGGCTGGATATTGCTCATTCATCCACGGGTAAACCCGTGGTGTTCTGTCTTCGACCGCATAAACGAAGAGAGCGTCCATGACAGACGCTCTCGGTAGAAGGGGATATGGTAATAAATTTTTCTTTTCTGAGTATGACTGGTACAATCATCTCAGAAAATGGGTATTTAATAATGGGGACAACGTTCCTTTTCGCAAGCCCCAGTTCCCTCACATTTCTGGCATACATACAGAAAAGGGCCATAGCCATCACAACTCAGATTCGATCCATATTTTTCTTTTGTGTGCTTCAACAATTCCTTTGTTGATCGATAGTCCCAAGCCTTAACCGCTCCTTCGAAGATCTACGTCACCTTCCAGGCGGCAGAACTGTTAAAAATGTTATCCGAATGTTCAGGAGGAATGCCCGCACCCTATAGTCGCTAACGGTTTCCACGATCCTGTCATCGTCATGTCTCTCTTCCAGAGTAATCCGCGTACTCTCATCAGAGTGAAACTTCCCGTACCAAGCTGTGGGATGTTCTATCCAACTCAGTTCAAGTCCATCGAGGGATCAATGTAGGCTGGCAAGGTCCTCTCAATTGCCAGAACAGCACCTTCAGATGTCTTGATCTGCAGCCTGAATTGGTGATTGGCATCCAACAAATAGCTGTTGCTGTCATCACCCATATCAAACAAGGGATAAGTGGTATTGGCAACACGCAGGTTGAAGTCGGTAGCATCATGTTCCACCAGCCACAGAGTAATCTGGGCTTTCTCGTTGGCTTCAAGCAAACTGTCGTTATCGTTGTAGCCCAAGAATTGGCAAGTCCAGTAGCAATCTTCAAAGTGATTGTATTTATCATCGTAGTCAATAACGGTAACGTGCATATCCGGACTTGATGCTGTCAAAGCAGCGGTGGGCGGATCCACAGTGTAGACCGTCAGCTAAAATGGGACACATGAAAGGCCACTAAAACCGTACAGT
>CAZWIP010000246.1:0-4278 GCA_964634125.1 uncultured Dehalococcoidia bacterium | reverse complement strand
CCCGGGCCCAACTGTTCCCCGCCCACATAAACGGTGATGTCCACTCACACTGGTTCCCAGCCATATCGTATGCGCCATACGGAGAGTAGCTATCCGATGTCTGAAACCCATTTTGCATTAGACCATTGTAGAATCCAACTGGTGTGCTTCCATTATCAAAAGGATCTCCACTATTGCGATAATTGGCCCAACTTCCGTCAATCACATCCCCCCAAGGATAGTCGAAACCAGTCATTCCTCGTGCGGCCTTTTCCCATTCATATTCTGTAGGAAGACGCAACCCATAATGTCCTGCGAAAGCATTAGCACCAAAAAAGGTCACACACTCAACTGGATGTACTTCTAATCCTGACTGAACAGTGAAGACACTATCTGCGTAAAGAAGATCGAACCATCTGTTAAGATGTGTCAATTTATAATCACCTTCTGACCAATGTTCATCACCAGGGTAATATCCGTATACATTATCTGAGGACACGTAAATCTCACCTTGAGATAGAGCTTCATTTAAATACCGCACATACTGCTCATTTGTGACTTCATATTTCATCAGTAAATAATTGTAGGTGATATCCTCACGAATTGTGTCACCAGCACCGAAAGTGTATGGTCCCCCCGGTACGTTCACCCACTCAAAGTCATTTGGAGGGATACTAGACTCAGCTGCAGAAATACGGATGTTTGAAGTGGGTAAGAACTGATTCGGTAATTCTGAATCCACATTCCAGAGAATGTGTTTGCTGCTGCCAGGTGTGACACCAAAGCCCACATCACCAGTGACATTTGATACAGCGGTGTAATTCGTACCACCGTCCAGGCTGGCTTCCAAGGTGACCTGGTAGTATTGTGAAGCTCCGGAGAGATTGTAGTGGATGTCGACCAGTTTACTTCCATCGGTGCGTTGCTCCGCTATGACCTGACTGATCTCAGAAATTCCCAAGTCAGGATTAGTGAGTATGATATCTTCTCCATTTTCCCAACTAAGAAACGGATATCCGCTATTAATGGAGCCAAGAAGGTCCATATCCCATATGTTATCTGCACCATTTTCGGTTTCGATTTCAAAATCCCAACCTGCTACTAGGTAGGTGGAGATAGATGTCATCTCAATTGTACTTGCTCCAATTCCACCTGCAGAGGAGTCTTGCCCAGATGTTTCAACGTTCCAGTAGCTACCAGTGATCGTGGAATTTAAATAGGGGTCATTACCGACAAGACCGCCTATGAAGGTGTCTCCAACGACACTGCCGTTACAATAGCTATTAGTGATAGTGGAATTATTTACCATGCCGATGAGACCACCGACACCTGTTCCCCCATTCACATTCCCAGTACTATAGCTATTCATTACGGTTGAATGGATATCCCAACCAATTAAACCACCAACATAGGCCAATCCAGAAATGTTACAGGAGCTACCGCTGTTGAACACATATGCGACATCATTGTTGAACCCAAGCAATCCACCTACATACTCGTTACCCTGTATTGTCCCACTACTAAAACAGTTACTTAAGGTGGCCAGGTTGGAACTACTACCTAATACTCCCCCAACATAAGAAGCACCTATCACAGTTGAATTGATTACACTTAAATTGGTGATTAAAGCACCATCACTGGCTAGGCCGAATAATCCGGCATAATTGGTCGATTCCCTATTAATGAACATTCCATAAATAGAGTAACCATTGCCATCGTAGTTGCCCATAAAACGTGCTCGGTCACTGGTGGAGTTGAAGTACCCGATAGGGGTCCAGCCCGCTCCATTATCCCAAGTTTCAATTGGTGGGTCAGTATTGGTTAAATCAATGTCAGCCGTCTGAAGATAGTGTAGGACTGATTCATTTTGATTTTGAGTCATCCAGTACAGGTTTTCCCAAGTTCCAATTAGATATGGATCTGACTCACTACCCGACCCAGTAGGCTGCACAGCTGTTTGGGACATGATATAGAGGGGTACAATAAGTATAGCCATCAGGTTTACCACCAAACGGTTGATTTCATAAAGATAGATATTGCACCCCCTTATACTGCGAAGCAGAATGTCAACATGAATGAGAATAAAATAAGCTACTAATCGTATTCTCTTTCACAATGCTAGAGTCGAACTGAAAGTATGTGACCTGCATTGATACCTGAATCTACCGGGAGAACACCAGATACAGTCATCGCCATTTATAACACTGGACCATTACTGAACGATAATCTGCACACATAGCGCACACGCCAAAACCACCACCCCTGTAACTCACTGATTATCAACTCACTATAGAGACCGACAACGGGACTGAAAATCCCCGTGTCGGCGGTTCAATTCCGTCCCTGGCCACGCAAATGAAAAAGGTTCACGCAAGTGAGCCTTTTTTGTTTGTGTTCCCGGACGTAGATGCGAACCAATCCATGAGCGATAGCGAATAGGCGGTTCACCGCGAAGAGAGCTGCCAGCGGCAGGTCTCACAGCAGAGCCGAGGACAAGCTTTGGCTTGGACGATGGCAATTCCGTCCCTGGCCACGCAAATGAAAAAGGTTCACGCAAGTGAGCCTTTTTTGTTTGTGTTCCCGGACGTAGATGCGAACCAATCCATGAGCGATAGCGAATAGGCGGTTCACCGCGAAGAGAGCTGCCAGCGGCAGGTCTCACAGCAGAGCCGAGGACAAGCTTTGGCTTGGACGATGGCAATTCCGTCCCTGGCCACACACCCTGAACCCCAGTACCACAACGGTTTCTGGGATTTTCTGTTTCCGAAACCCCCTTATTGTAATCTGCCTAGTTAGGTGGACAAATCGGCCATTTGGGGCATACTATAGCAACTTTTTAGCAACATTTAGAGGGTCGATTGGGTAGATTTGTTTCAGCGTGAGAAACACCTCAGGTGAACTGTTCCTACCCCTCTTCCTTTTCATGAGCTAACTTCCAACATGCGTGGGGGTATAATGATTCGATTCGGAACAACACTAGCCATTCTGCTCAGTGTAACTACTGCAGCTGCTGATATAAGTGAAAGCACCGAAGTGCTCCCAACAGCAAGAATATTCAGAGGGGCAACCTTAACGAATGCTGCGGATAGTGGCCGGGTGTTCCTCGGCGCTGGAGCTAAAATCATTCTGTTTGAGGTGATTAGTCACGATAGCTTGGTGGAAGTTATTGAACTCCAATTACCAGTTCTTGTAAAAGCATTATATCTCTCTGATGAACTACTCATCGCTTTGGATCTGGTGTCGGGTATATATTTTTATGATGTATCATCCTTCTATTCTCCACAATTGATCTCGAGCTTGAATCTGGGACTCCATTCCTATGATGTAGAAGTTCAGGATTCGATTCTCTGGATCTCTCATTTATCAAATGGAACATCACGAGTAGACTTTAGTAGTATTAACAGCCCGGTTGTAACTGCAGACAGCCCTCTTCCGAGTAAACAAACATCATATCACAACGGATTTCTATATGCCAGATATGCAGACAGCATGAGGGTTCTCAATGCGGAATCACTGGTCCACTTATCAAGTCTTGGTTACCCATATGGAATAGAGGATTCGTACTCTGAAGTTATAGACTTCACGTTCACGGCTGATTACGGGGTTCTACTTCGGAACAGCTACTTTCCGTACGTTTCAAGTAGTGTTCGAATATTTGACATGGCAACACCGCTTTCACCTCAGGTCGTAACCTATTGGGGCTACGATACAGCGCTAACTGGAATCGTCATTGACTCAGACACTGCATTTATAAGTACTGAAAATGCATTACATATCGTTCGAATTGACTCCAGTGCAGCTACCGAAGAATTAGGGATGACCTATCTTTCAAATGGTACAGTTAAATCCTATTCGAGTCCTTTTTTGTTTAACTGTAAGGGATATTGGCCGGGTTTGGCAGTATTTGAGATGATGCCAGACTATAATTTCGTACAAGGTGCTGATATTGGTACCTCCGCTCGCTCAGCTTCTGTCTATGCTAATGACTCAGTTCTTCTGGTTGGTCGGTTCAACGATGGTGGCGGTTTTTACTTAGTGAACATTTCCGACATCGAAAATCCAGTCATTAGTGAGCATTACACCGAAAACCTTGGATCAGTACGAGACTTAAAGCTTCAAGATGATATTGCCTTCATCGCCAGTAGCAACGCCCTTAAGCTATATCAGATACGAGGAGTAGATGGGTTGGAGTACTTGAGTCAGGTGGAGCTTGGTACCCGATTGGATGTATTGACCGTTGCTGACATGTAGCCTTCCAGCACATGTGGCACAGAATGGGCTGATTTTTTGAGAGAGACT
>CAZWIP010000245.1:0-4297 GCA_964634125.1 uncultured Dehalococcoidia bacterium | reverse complement strand
AAAGATATATTTGCAAGTTCTTTTCGTAATAGATGAGTGTTAAAGCGAATGGCTCGTAGTGGAGTGCCGATATCATGGGAGGCAGCATAGGCATAGTGAGATAGTTCTTCGTTCACATTCTGCAATTCCGTGGCATATTTTTTAAGTTGCTCTTCCGCCTGCTTGCGTTCAGTAGCATCTCTTAAAATAACCAAAGCGGCTCTTCGCCCGCTTTCAAGTCGGATTACTCGGGCGCTCACTTCGGCCAAAATCGGTGTTCCATCTCTACGCTTGGCGTAAAATTCGGCCAAGATGGGGATCTCGTCTTCAAACGCTTTAATAAACAACTCAGTTATTTCCTGCATACTCTCTTCTAAAATGAGGTCGAATTCCGCAAAATTCTTTCCTATAATCTCTTCCCGCGTATAGCCCCAAAAGCCCTCAATTTTTTTATTTACATCAAGGATAGTGCCGGACTCGTCAATATAAATAATTTCGTCATTGGCATCTTCAAAAATGGTCCTGAATTTTTCCTCACTTTCCCTTAGTGCCTCCTCAGCTCGCCTGCGCTCGGTAATGTTGAGAGCTATCCCTCTGATCCCCACAGGTTCAGTGTCGCGTACCATAAGGTCGGTGTAAAGCGCCACTATTATCTCATCACTGCCTTTTCCAATCATGGTGTATTCCTGACCTTGAAACGACTCTCGTGTCAATCGTCGCGATATACTCTCTTGGGCTTTCTTTTTGTCTTCCGAAACGAATAGCTCAAGAGCATTTACACCCCTGTCTATATCCTCTTGAGTGAAACCGAAAGTCTCAAGTGCATTCCGATTGGCATAAGTACAATTACCTTCAAGATCAGCTTCGAAAACGGGCTGTGGTAAGAGATCAGCCAAGTCCCTGTACTTCTTCTCGCTCTCCTGCAATTCCCTGTTCGATTTAATCAGTTTTTCCTGAGCACTGCGAAGCTCCACGTTGACTGTCTCTAGTTTATTAGCGTAAGTCTGTATCGAATTGTGTTGCTCTTGAAGCATTCCCTCTGCCCGCTCACGCTCAGCGATTTCCTTGCGCAACTGTTCGTTGGACGTGGCAAGTTCGGCAGTTCGTTGTTTTACTCGATCCTCAACCTCGTCGTATGCTCGTTTCAAAGCCTCCTCGGCCCGTTTTCGTTCCGTGATATCTCTTATGATATTGATGAAATTAAGCGCCTTGCCATCCTTTTCGATGAGTTTTGAATTCACCTCAGCGAATAATTTCGTCCCATCTTTCTTACGTACTTCAAACTCTGTTCGATCGTGGTGATTGCCCGCAATCCCGCTTTCATGTAGTTGTAGGGCTCTTTGTAGCTCTTCAGGCTCCAGGATTTCCAGTTCCGTGAACATTTTCCCGAGAATGTCATCGCGTTTGTAGCCAATATCTTCGGCTTTTTGGTTCGCATCCATGATTCTACCGTCGGTGTCCACATAGATAATTATGTCATTAGCGTTCTCAAAGATCGTTCTGAATTTCTCTTCACTTTCCCTCAGCGCCTCTTCTGCCTGCGTGCGATCTTCAATATCATGGAAGTTAAGAACAACTCCTTTAATTACAGGCTCTTCTAACAAGTTTCTACCAGTCATTTCGACATGGCGCCAACTCCCGTTCTTACGCAGAAGACGAGTTTCAATAGAAGCTGTGAAACCTGGGATTTCGATTCCATCATTGAAAAGACTCTTTGATTTTTCAATATCTTCGGGATGTATGTAATCGAAAGCATATTTGTCAACCAACTCATGTGGTTCATATCCAGCCATATTCTTAAGAGAAGGGCTCGCATAAACCATCGTTGCATTGGCATCTAATACCACCGTCATATCTGAGCTATTTTCAAGCAGGTGCCGAAAATAGTCTTCCTGGCTAGCTAATGACTGCTCAGATTGTCCAGGATCGGTAACATCAGTGAGAAGCGCTATTATGCCGACAGGTTCATCTTCCTGGAATTTAGTAACTCCATTGAACAAAATTGAGAAGGTAGTGCCATCCTTACGGATAGCTGTCAATTCTATTGGCGTCTGTTTCTCGCCATTAAACATCGGTACGATAGCTCGTTTTACTTTCTCTCGATCTTCAGTAACAAATAAATCAATCCCATTTATACCATTATCAAAATCATCCTGGGTGTACCCGAAAGTATTAACAGTCAAGCGATTTGCGAATGTGATCCTTCCAAATTTATCTAACTCAAGAATGATTTGCGGTACTATGTCTGAAAAAAACCTATAGGTTTCAATAGTATTCATCATCGTATCCCGACCTCCCTATGGTGCGTTTCTAAAAAATACAAACGTTATAATTGGTTCGAAACATATGTTGATAGTCAACCATCTTGCCAATCCAATTAAGAATTCTGCAAAGTAATGATATCACAGAGGAGCCAAATCGGGAGAATTGTGAAAGAGCAGTTGCAACAATTTCTTTAGTATGGTTGTGCAAATTTATAGATAATGTTCAATTCGACTTTCGCTATGGCCCAAGCTATAATGGGATTCGGCTGAAGGAGGCTATGTTGAGTGCTCGATTCTCTGTAATTGTAGATGGAATCAAGCTTATTGGCGAATTGTTCTACCCACCGAACATGGGGAGTTCCAATCCTGTTTTGTGTATTTGCCATGGCATACCGGCTGCTGTTTCAGCCCCTAATGACAGAGGCTATCCTTTGCTTGCCGAAAGCTTTGCCAGAGAAGGTTTCATTACCTGCATTTTCAATTTCAGAGGCTGCGGTTTGAGCGAAGGCAACTTGGATTTACTCGATTGGACTCGTGATCTCGACGGAATCATCACGTATTTAACTCAGCTTGATGGCGTCGATCAGTCTCGCATATCTCTCATGGGATTCAGTGGTGGAGCCGCTACGTCTGCTTATGTGACTGCTCAAGATCCACGCGTCACTGCTCTGGTTTTATGTGCATGCCCGGCTCAATTTTCGATTGGTGCACTTAACAGGAAAACGGAAGACTTTCTGATACAATGCCGTGAGGTGGGTACGATCAAGGATGATGACTTCCCTCCATCTCTTGAGGAGTGGGCCGATCATTTTAGACAGGTTAGTCCCATTGATTGCATTGAAAAAGTGTCGCCTCGCCCTTTGTTGATAATCCATGGAGATGCCGATGAAACCATCCCTCCCGATCATGCATCTCAGTTATTTGCCTTTGCTAAAGAACCTAGAAAGCTGGTAATGATACCTGCTGGGGAACACAAGTTGCGTACCAACCAGGCGGTGATGGACGCAGCACTAACGTGGCTCAGGCAGGTGAACAACATAGCGGACATTACGTAGGGGCGAGTTTCAAACTCGCCCTTACAGGAAGAAATCATGCGTATTTTGATAGTCGAGCAAGGTCCATATGGGGAGAGGATTGCTCGTAATATCAAAGAGCGATGCCCGGAAGACTGGACGGTGCAATCATACAAGCTGACTACTGCTTTACCGCCACTTATCGATGATCCCGAAGAATACCTGCCGTCTGAATTACCGCCATCAGACTTGATTGTTTTCTTGAGTGAAACAGAGCAATCGCCTCAGTTGATTCCCGATATTGTTGCGATGACCGGAGCCAGAGGAGTGGTAGCTCCCATTGATAACTCGCAATGGGTGCCTATGGGACTCAAGAATCAGATACAAAGGGAACTAACGGCTAAGGGTATAGGCTCAGCGTTTCCCAAGACGTTTTGCACTCTTACAGAAGAAAACTATGGCTATCGCCATGCTGCCGAATCATATGAAAGCGATGTAATCTCGACGTTTGCCAGGTGTTTCGGACGACCCAAATTCAAGATCACAGTTAATCCGGAGACTAAGCTAATCAAGTCGGTAGAGGTTGAACGGGGTGCACCCTGCGGGTCGAGCCATCATACCGCGGAAGGTCTCATTGGGTTGCATGCGGATGAAGCTGTTCCAAAAGCAGGTTTGATTTGTCACCACTTTCCCTGTCAGGCTTCCATGCAGCAAGAGCAGATCGACAAGTCATTGTATGATACGCTGATGCACCTTTCCGGATATGTTGTCAACGAGGATGTTGAAGAGCAGATCAAACCTTTCCGTACACCAGTACGGTATATAACCCCATCGGGGCAATAATGTACTATGAAAGACAAGCGGGCTCGAATAGCTGTGCAAGTACAGCCCAATTCAAGAAAGAATGAGATCGCGAGTTTTGAAGATGGTGTTTTGAAAGTAAAAATTTCTGCACCACCGGTTAAAGGCAAAGCGAATAGAGAACTCATCGAATTTCTTAGTGATATTCTTAATATTAGCAAGGGGAGCATAATAATCGAA
>CAZWIP010000244.1:0-4306 GCA_964634125.1 uncultured Dehalococcoidia bacterium | reverse complement strand
TTTAATTATAAGCCATAAATTTTAGAAGATATATCCAGGAATTGCCTTATACGCAAATACTTCAACAGAATAATATTATGGTCATTATTATATAATATATGTCTAAATATATCAAATTGTGATATGATATTTTTCACAATAGGTCAAATTAACTTCAAAAAGGGGTTGACAGAAATCTATCATCGTGCTACACTCGTTTGCACTCGATGGCGGTCGATTCATTCAAAATCCGCCAATAACAATTCTTCGTGTTTCAGTACGTTAAAGGGGGAGACGTTCTGAGGCAAATTCCCGATATCCTCACAAGATGTTTGACTTTTGTTAGATTACATTCCGGATCAAGTCAAATAACTAAAAAATATTGCTTCATGGAGCAAACACCTATTCGGATTTAGTTCAAATCAACAAATGAAGGGGGAATTCTATGTCAAATTACGATGCAATCATAGTGGGTGCCGGGCCATCTGGATTAAGCACAGGAGCATTGTTAGCAGAAGCAGGAAAGAAAGTATTAATTTTGGAGAAAGCCGATCATATCGGTGGCCGGGCCTACGGTATAAAACATAAAGGACATGTACTTGATAACGGCGTGCATGGTATAGCACTTCTTGGTTATATGGAGGAAGTATATCGCAGGGTGGGAAAAACCATGCCTGAATTTGCCTATCATGAGACGGCACAGGTATATATGGATGGCAAGTGGACAAGTCTTATGGATACTTTGGGTTCGGATGAGTTCGTAAAGATGTTCACTGATGATATCATTGGAGCTTCATGGGAAGACATCAATAACACGCAACACATTTCGATCAAAGATTGGGTTTCACAACGAACGGACGATCAGTCAGTTCATTTATTCTTCTGGCATATTGTGTATGCACTGTTAGGGGGGCATAAGTACGAGGATATGTGTGCCCATTCAATTCTTTCATACATCAAGGAACGAATAGAGTTTGCTGGAACTATTGAACACCTGATGGCTGATTTAAAATATGGGTGCAACACTATAATCGATCCTCTGGCCGAGGCAATCACCGAGAAGGGTGGAGAGATACGACTAAGCACTCCTGTGCTGAATGTCGTTATCGAAGATGGAAAGGCAAGAGGTGTCCGAATTGAGAAAGGTGAAAAACTGTTCTATGGGCATCTTGCCGAAACGGAACTTATTGAAGCTCCTATAGTAATTAGTACGCTTCCAATATGGGATCTTTTCAATATCGTGTCAGAAGACGAGTTTCCACAGTGGTATATCGACTGGGTGGAGCGGGTAAAAGGGAAACGCAATCCAATACTCACTCTAATCTATGGATTGGATAAACTCCCCTGGGACGATTGGCAGACCTACGGATGGATACCTAAGCTTCCTCGTATTGGGGATGAAGGTGGGTTGATAATCTTCATACCACCATATGGCGAAGAAGTTGGTCAGTATCAGGGTGTTTTCTGTCTTCAATACCATTGGAATGAAATAGCAGATCCTCTGGAATTACACAAAGCAAAGAACAGGCTTGAAATCGAGAGAATATTCGATCTTTATGAAGAGGATCTCAAAGACGTATTTCCGGATATGCAAGAGCACATTCTCTGGAAAATGCGTCACACCGCACCATGGGCTCTAGCGCACTCACCAGGAGTTGTAGGGCATCACAGACCATCTATGATACCACCGGGAGTTAAAAACTTTTATTTAGTTAGTGAGACCATTAGCGAGGCCAAAGTGGTTGGCGTAGAAGGCGGAGCGAGTGTTGCCCTCCACTGTGTTGACAAGCTGATACTGGGGAAGTAATTCGCTGAGATTTGTACAAATTTTAAAAGGCAGGCGTATTTGAGATGTCACAACTAGGTGTAAATGAGTTACTTAACCTCAATGGCAAGGTGGCAATAGTCACTGGTGGAGGTACCGGTATTGGTCAAGGTATCTGCTTACGATTAGCAGAAGCTGGAGCCGCATTAATGATCACCGATGTTGATCTGGAAGCCGCAAATCAAACGGTGGAACAGATTGTTGGAAGTGGAGGCCACGCTCAAGCAATGCGGGCTGATGCCTCCAGCACTGCTGACGCAACTAAAGTTGTCGAAGCTACAGTGGAAGCCTTCGGGCATCTGGATATTCTGGTGAATAACGCAGGTGTATACCCACTCTCCCCAACTTTGGATATGACAGAGGAAGCCTGGAATGGAGTTCTGGATCTCAATCTAAAAGGAGTGTTTTTCTATTCACAAGCCGCTGCCCGGGAGATGATCAAGGTTGGAGGTGGCGGGAAGATTATCAACATAGCATCCACAGCCGGATTTCATCCCAATATGGAGAGAACTAATTACGATGCCTCTAAAGGTGGTGTCATCATGTTGACCAAGTCATTAGCATTGAACTTAATAGGTCATAAAATACTGGTGAATGCGGTGGCTCCGGGTGCTGCAGAAACACCAGGAAATCAGGGAATGCTCGATATGGTTCAGGCCAGTGAAGAGATAGCAAATATCTTCTGGCAACGCGTACCTATCGGCCGAATGGCTCAGCCTGATGATATTGCCAAAATGGTGCTCGTGCTTGCAAGTCCTGCCGCAGATTACATGACCGGCAGTGTCGTAGTAGTCGATGGCGGATTGCTCCTATCATGAACAAGTGAGTTTTTGAGATAGACCGTCAAATTTCGGTCGTGCAATCCCGATCCAATTTTAGCGAGATTATTGAGAGTAGTCAGCTTATACTCAGATGAAAAGGAGGGAGCGATGACTCGAATCTTGATCATGAAGGGAATCTTTTTATTGGTAGTGACGCTGCTCATGTTTCCATTACTAATAGCCTGCGATGATGATGAGACGAAAGATCCAACGACCACTGTAACTCCTGCAAGTACAACCACAGTTGAACCCACAACCGAACCTACATCTGAACCTACTCCAGCTGAAGATGTTGTCATCACTATCGGAAATCTTACGGACAAGACGGGACCAGGTGCGAATGCAATAGCTCCCATCGATTTGGCCTTAGAGGATTTGGTTGAATATTACAATGAACGAAAGATCATTCCTGGGATTCAGTTTGAAACTGTCATTTACGATAGTCAAATGAATCCTGCCAATGATATACCCGGCTACGAATGGCTCAAAGAGAGAGAGGTAGACCTAATTTACACAAGTGTTACGTCAGCTACGCTCGCGACAAGGACGAGAGCAAATGAGGATCAGATCCCTATATTTGCTGCTGCTGCCCTTCCAGAGAGCCTGGACCCTCCAGGGTACGTATTTAGCCTCGGGACTCCTATAACAACGGATGCATATACACTTATGAAATGGATCGCCGAGAATGATCCGGATTTCCCCAAAGACAGACCCGCCAGGATTGGTGGTGCTGATTGGACCAGTGATTATCCCCTTTTATTTTTAGAAGCAATGGAAGAGTATTGTGATGCTCATCCGGAGCAATTTGAGTTCGCGGGGGGCTATCTAACCAACTTTTCATTCACTTGGGGACCAGAGGTAGAGGCTCTGAAAGATTGCGACTATGTTTATCCACCTACAATCTTAAACAGTTTCGCCGATGAATATCGTGCTGCAGGATACGATGCAAAGTTTGCTGGCAGCGATGTTCATGATGCCTTTATGAAGATGATAGATGATGGCGAAATGTGGGATGAGATCGATGGGATGCTGTTGGTCAGAGGAGCCAAATGGTGGAACGAAACGGGGACACTGATCGACCTGACTAAAGAGATTCTCTATGAAAAACACCCCGATGAGGCTGAGGAGATCATGGGAGAGGGGCTTGGGTATATCGATATAAACTTCTTCTATCAAATATTCAGTATTATTGCCAAGGCAGCGAACGAAGTCGGGCCAGAGAATGTTGATGGTCAAGCTATATATAATGCCGCGCAGTCTTGGTCAGGGGAAATTGATGGCGTCGAACGGTGGAGTTACTCACCGACCAAACGAACTTCATTGAACTATTATGCAATTTACGAAGCAAGGGAAGCAGAAAGGGATTTGTTCAGAATGCACGAGGGATGGGTGCCGATGGTATACACTCCATAGATTGAGGATATCGGTATGCCAGAAAAAAGTCTATTGCCTTGTGGTGAATGACTTTTCTCTCAATTAAGAATTCGATAAGGATTCTGTAACATTGCCACTGTAAAGAAATTTGTAAAAGTTCAGGCGGAAGGAGAGCATGATATGAATCCCAAATTCGAGAAGTTGTTTGAACCCGGGAAGATTGGAAGTTTAAATCTCAAGAACCGGATGATTATGGCAGCTGTTAATACGGATGTAGGTACGATGGATGGATTTGTAACTGATGCAA
>CAZWIP010000243.1:0-4343 GCA_964634125.1 uncultured Dehalococcoidia bacterium | reverse complement strand
TGTAATATATTTTCGATGTTTTGTCTAGTATTTAATTGCCGGGTTAATAGTACTAACAACATAGCTACTACTAACAATAGTGTCTTTTTCATTGTCATCAATGATTATCTCATACTCGAGGTTGCTAACCTTTGTTCAGAGGATCTGTGCTAAAAAACCAGCCACTTTTGCTCCTTTATGAACCGTCGGCAATTTTGAGATAAACTGTGCCCTGATATTCCTCATTTTGGATACCAGTGCTACCAAGCCATAGCCAAAGATAGTTATTGGTCTGTGTGTCTCCGGATTCTCCAGTCTGTGTACCAGAGTTATCTATTGTCGTGTAGGATGCGCTTAGTACCTGTACTGCGTCGGCGACTGTTGCATCGTCATCCGCTTTGAGGGCGAACTGAGTTTGTCCGGGGCCGGTCCCTGAGGTATAGAGAGATATGGTCCCACTGGAGGTCTGCCCAACCCACGGAGTGTCCGTTTTAATCTGTTCATCATATGCACCGTTAGAGATATATGTAGCGCTTACTGCACTTGAAGGTGATCCAGTACATCCCAGTGGTACGGTCCCGAAATCGGCAGTGGCTGTCAGATTGGTGATCTCACTGTACCAGTTCATCTCACGGTCATCCTGGGCAAAATCGCCAGTAGCTGATGCATTGTCTGTGGCTATGGCGTATATATGCCACTCGGCGGCTCCTGGAGTCTCAGTAGCTACTTTGCCTGGTTTAAAATGGAATTCAAATGTTCCTGTGGTACCACTAAGAGATGGTTGTGAACAGCTGCCACTGATGACAGACCATGTTGTACTGGCATTGGGATCAATGCTCCAGCTTCCACTGTTGGTCCAGGTCAGGATGGCTCCGGTCTGTGTATTCCCCATGTCAGGTCTATCACCTTCATCATAAGAACCGTCGGTGTCATAATAGATGGTTACTTTCACTGTAGTTAGATCATCGAGTGTATTGAGATCATTGATGGCTACTTTTACATTATATTGCACCTGCGGGGTCATGGTAATAGCTTGTGCGGGACTTGTTCCTGTGCTCCATAGTTGTACGCTGGTTATCGCTGGGTCTACGTTGTTTATAGTAAATGATCCGGTGGAAGAGGATTCAGTGGCAGACAGGACTATTCCCGGAAGTATGATGAGCAGCATTGTCAGCGATACAACTATGGATGAAATCGTTTTCGATTCCAGCCTGCTTTCTCGTTTCCTCACCTCGAATTGCTGCAATCGTGTGTCCTTTTTCTCATGAGCCATCGGCTATCTCGAAGTAGACACTGCCCTGGTATTCCTCCGCTGGAAAACTGTCGTTACCTACGGTAAGCCAGAAGTAGTTGTTGGATTGGGTAACGCCGGCCTCTACACTTTGCGTACCGGAGTCATCTATGGTGACGTACGTTGTTAGAACTTGTATAGCACTATCGAGCGTGTTATCATCATCAGCTTTGAGAGAAAATTCCGCACTTGAAGGGCTTCCCCCTGTATCCAGGTTTATTGTGGCACCTGTACCCTGCCCGGTCCATGAAGCATCTGACTTTGTCTGTTCATCGTATGCACCGTTTGAAATATACGTGGCGCTTATAGCACCTGTGGAGGCTGTATCTGTTGAGCCCATATCGATGCTGCCAAAGTTAAAGGTTGAGGTAACTCCCGTTATCTCACCGTACCAGTTCATCTCATAGTCGCGGCTGTAGAGATCATCGTTATTTGCTGATGCATCCGTTGCCTTGGCATAAATATCCCAATCATCCGCAGCGCCTGATTCGGTGGCTACTTTCCCTGGCTTGAAGTGAGCCCACCAGTTGCCCTCAGTGATGCTTATTGATGGCGTTCCGCAGTTTCCAGTTTCTACTGACCATGTTGTGCTTGACGAAGGATCGATAGTCCATGCTGGTGAGCCGCTCTTAGTCCATGTGATAATGGCGCATGTCTGGGTATCACTACTCCCCGCAGCAGCAGAGTCGGTCCCAGAATTGTCATAAAAGATAGTGATCTCAACCTCATTTATGTCATCCAGGGTATCGACATCGGCGACGGTTACTTTTATCGCGTACTCAACCTGTGGATCCATAGACCCACCAATGCCAATCGGAGTGCTATCATCGCTTTCATATAGGCCCACTACATCCACTATGGGCGAATTATCCGGAAACCAGGTTACCCTCCAATCATGCAGTGTGGGGTTGTTATCAGTGTCGGAGGTCGTTGGTGCAGCATACAGCTTGATGGAGCTGGCGCTGCTGGCACATGATGAAATATTGAAACCGGCGGCTGCTTGAGTTCCAGAGATAGTACACAATACCGAATCATCAGAGGCATCCAGAATCTTGTAAGTGATATCGGTACCTGAGGGCAAAGTATGACTGCCGTAAAAATTGCCCCAGCTGGAAAGGTTGGTCGGTGTTATAGCGTCGGAGGTGACATCACCTGTCTTACTGTAGGTAACCTCAAGATAAACCTGCGAACAGTATGCCCCATTTAGAAATGCCCCCCTCATGGATACGCCGAAATAACCGTCCCTAAGATCATCCCATGACCACGATTCCCTGAAGGATGTGATGTCCCGTTCGTACGGATTATGCGTGGCATAATTCCAACTTACGTACCACGCACTGCCGGTATGCAGAGTACCATCGTGGAAAAGAGGCTTGACCCAGCTGGCAGAACCACCGAACAGCGCAAGAGTAGCATACATCTTCACCTGGATTATATCTCCACTAGGATAGTCGTCATCATCGAAGTTATGACCATACAGATCATTTTTCCAGGCGGTGTTGTTGGCAATGAAAACATCAGTAGTTGCTCCATCAGAGGCTCCGGCTAGGTCATCAACTGCCCCGTAATGAGTTGCGGAGCCACGGACACTGGGGAGGTTTATACTATAATCGGAAGTCGGGTATATGATTATCGTGTTTGGATCCATATCGACATTAATATCTCCGCTGCTCATTGTTACAGTGCCGGAAGATGAGATAGCTGTCGTACTACCAAAATAATCCATCCAGCTTGTAGTGGATTCTTCCTGCCCGAGACTCACAGTCGGATCTGAGGAAGCAAGTTTCTGACCATCAAAGTAGTCGTATTCGACTACGTGATTTGAGTGAGGCCAGTCACCGCCATCAGCTACTCCCACACCTACCTGCAATGGATCGGTGAGCGTTTGAGTCCAGCTGTGCAGCAATGTCCATACTGAAGTTCCTTCATTGTGATACCATGCTTGCCAAGAATTCCCGCTTCGTCTGACCTTGAAATATTTGGGAGAGCTACTGTTCAGCACGTTGGCTTGTAACGTACAGTTGTTATTCACCTCGGTAAAAACGGCTGGCCCACGTCCGCCAATAATGAACCATATGTATCCATAACCAACTTTGAAGAAGTCATCAACATCCTGCATTACAAATATCCCTGATTGCTCAGTGTTTTGGCTTGGAGTTGCATACAGTTTTGTCTCTATCTCAAAATCGCCTGAGAACTCCTGATACAGCAACTGACCATTCTCTTGATTCCCGCACGCATCGCTGTTTTGTTCGCTTACCATACGCAGGCGCCCAGCCGTTGTAGTTCCTTCGTCCCAAGTTGATGGCTCGTTCAACCATGTCCACTTTGCATCCACGGATTCATCATCAAACTCATCGTATAGCGGGAAGGTTGCACTCTTATTTGATCCAGCGCTTGTTCCTGAGTTACCGTAATACATGTTCACCGCAGTTGTTGTACCTGTAGATAACAAAGGTAGCTCTACCCAGATAGTAGATGTGCTCGACGTGTCCCAAGTCTCTATCCAGTAGTCACAAGGCGTACCGCTGGAAGTTAAGAATCGAATATCTTCCCCATTCACACCTCCGACTTTTTCATAACCAAAGGTATTTGTAGTCAGTGTGATCTCCACCGGTAAATTTGTTAGCAAAGGCTCCTCGTCCTCCAAAGTGACGGTTGGTTCTGTCGAAGCATATTCGCGTATTCGAATCCAATCCCAATAGGCTTCATAGGATTGGCCGGTGCCGAAGTTATCATATCTTTCTCCAAGGGTTATCTTTTCAGTTGAAACAGCGTTGGTGAAGTCATTATCATAAACATCAGAATCCGTATCGTAATTATCGATATCGAGATTAACAGTTGGTGTCCCAGCAGAGATACTCACCAAATACCATGTATCCAGATCGATATGCGGTCCTCCTATAGCCGTCCATGTTGTATCATTCCTTACCCATTCAATAGTCGGATGGCTCGTCGCTCCAAAACTGTCACTTCCTGAATTATAGAATCCAGCAACGTGATGGCCATTTGTGGCTCTGGTTATTAACCCGGCAATTAAATACTAGACAAAACATCGAAAATATATTACAAT
>CAZWIP010000242.1:0-4352 GCA_964634125.1 uncultured Dehalococcoidia bacterium | reverse complement strand
CCGTGTGCAGAAAAAACCGGCGTCGACTATTGCATTGATTTGGAGGTTGCAAAACGAGTTGTCGCAGATTATAATGCTAGCCAAACTTGACAGACCTGGAGTTTATATTATGTCACCAGATGTACCCTATGAAGATATATGCCCTCGATGTAATAGCGGTGTCTCTGAGCACTGGAGATATTGTCCCCATTGTCAGGAATCACTTTTTATCGCATGTCCTGAATGTGGCAAAGAAGTAGCTCTCTATTGGGGGATGTGTCCTTCGTGTGAAGTTGACGTTGCCAGGATCGATGAGGAAGATTGCCTTGATGCCTCAGCATTCCCTTGCCCTGTTTGTAGCAGATATACAGCCAGTGGTGTTGGCGTTTGCATTCACTGTGGGGTTCAACTGGTGTGGCTCGAAGGTATTCCCTATAAGAACACAGAGTTTCCTTCTCTTTCGGAACAGATTGTTCGACGGATTACTGATGTATCTGAATGCCCGTTGTGTGGTGATGTGGTGAGGGACAATTGGAAAGCGTGCCCCAAATGTGGTAAATCTCTTCATGAGATAGCCGAGTAATTGTGTGGCAACAGGAGGTTTGAAATGAGCGAGCGTGTTAACTGGATTGAACACAAGGGAAAGAAAATCTTGTTCAATAATTATCAGGGACTAAAGGGAGATGAATACACGCAAACTATCAAAGAAAGCGAGAAAGAATTCCTCAAGTCTGGTATGAAAATAGTCTATGTATTAAATGACGTTACAGATAGTTTTATGAATGACGATTCTACAGCGGCAGCAAAGCACTGGATTGATGCATGTAAAGATCAGGGGATTACGCTAACAATATCCCTCGTTGGTATCACTGGAATCAAAAGAATAGTCGCTCAGGCCGTGAAAAGAGATATGCATTTTGCCAAATCCCTCGAAGATGCGAAAGCCTGGCTAGCATCCAAATAAATTCAAACAATACCGCGCCAGCATTTTCTACTAGTCCATAAGTACTATTTATTTGCCTGTTATGGGCTGCTAAACTCAGTACTAAGGGGGGATTTACTCGATTAATTGTGCATGTTGGCTTTATGGGTATGCTCCCTTTTCGATTTGCTTTTTATTGTAAGTGAATCATCATATTTGTCGGAGGTAGAAAAAGACGATGGCGGCCCTGAGAAACCCTAAACACGAAGTATTTGCAGTTGCAGTTAATAGCGGTAGGACTGAAAAAGAAGCCGCTTTAATTGCCGGTTACACTCCTATAAAAGCGTTTGAAACCGGTTCTTTTCTTAAATCGGAGACTAGTATCCAGACACGTATTCAGGAACTTCAGCAAGCAGCAATGTCATAGTGAAAGTGAAATGCTGCTAGACTCAGCGAGTCTAGCTCAAACCAGAAATTCGTTTCTTCGCAGGTCTTTGAGCAGAATGGTGTTACCCTCCACCGATGGAGGGTATAAATGATACAGTGTCATTGTCTCTTAACACTGTATCGAGAGCAGCCATTTCCTGGTTAACTACTATAAGGATCATCTTATCATCGAGGGGGAGAGCGGGATACTGCTCTCGGATATATTCAAGTACATCAATCACGCTTGTCTTTTCTGATATTGGCATATCGATACCGTCGGTTTTAGTCACGACGCGCTGTATTCCGAAGAATTCAATTGAAACCACCATTTCATTAAATACTAGAATTCCTATACTCCAAATTCCGCTAGCAACTTGTCTGCCTGTTCGTCCATCAAATCGAACTTCTGCACTGTTTCACGCATTGGTATCGCATCAGGAGTGAAACCCTTCGCTTTATAAACAACATCGCAGAGCGTCTGGTAGGATTCTTTCCTCATCTTTATCAGAAGTTCATGCCTCTCCTGCGGGCTTGAAGGTACTTTGTCGGCTCCGAGCTGTTCGGTCAACCATTCCTCATAATATTCAGCCCGAGATTCATATTCATTGAAATAAGCAGGTCCCATTGCTCTTAAAGGAATATTATCACTGGCCCGAGTTCCTCTCCCCTGGCGCAGATTAACAAGTTTCTGAAGAATAGCTAGCCTTTCAGAATCCTCCAAAACGTCATCAAGCGTCTTGCTGCTTCCAGTTGTGGCGTTGAGATACTGCACATAGTAGTTTAAAGTTGGAATATTTCTTGAAGGATTGGCGGTATTGGCAGCCTCCGGATGGCGTACGTCGATCCATGGGAGCTTGCACAACCCGGTGGCATTAAACCATGTGCGGATGAGTGGGAAAAACCTCAAAGCGTCAGCCTTATGCTCGAAAGTGGGTAACTCTTTGTGAACCTGATCGATGAAGATGAGCCATGCTTCATCGTGTTGCGGACCTTTCAGTGCAAACCCATATCCGCCCTGTTGAGCAAGAGATTCTTTACAGATGTACATGGAAAATTCCAGACCCTTACATACCATAGCGAATTTATCCAGTTCAGCCATTATGGTATCCTCTGAAGTTCCCTGTTTGGCGGCAGCTTTTTGGGCGACCCATTTCTTACCGAAGTCCACACCCTGTCCGACTATTTTGCCGAAACCTTCTCCTGAGGCTATTTCATGGATTAGTCGGGACGCACATTCTTCATCACCAAACTTCAATTCATATCCTGTGTCTTCGGCGGTCAGAAAGCCACGCTGAAAGCATTCCATATAGAAAGAGATCACAACGCCTGTAGAAATGGTATCGATGCCATGTTCATCGCAGTACCAGTTATATTCCAGTACAAAATCGGGGTTGAAAATGCCCATGCAGGTAACCGCACCGATGGTTTCGTATTCAGGTCCATCAACACCGACCTTCTGACCTGCACGCGGACCACGTTTCAATTCAACATCTTCTGCACCTTTGGCACATGCCAGATTACACCCGTAGTAGCATCCATCAGGCAGTTTCTTCGAAAAGTAGTTATCTAAAAAGACATGGGCAAAGATTTTTAGGGATTGGGGACTTTGCCCGAACTGATAGTTATTGATCGGTAGAATATGGAATTTATCCATGTACTCGGAAAGAGCAGTGGTTCCCCACGCTGAAAGATTGAGTTGTTCCGGATCGTGTTTTGCGACAATCTCCCTCAGATGAGAGCCTGCCTTTCGTACACCTTCCTTATCGATGGCATTGTTTCCATTTGCTTTCGATAAACTGGAACGGGCGATAATGCTCCTTAGGCCTTTGGATCTCATTACAGTTCCAGTGCCGCCCCTTCCAGCCTGCTTGGCGCGGATGCGGTTTCGTTTTTTATCAAAATACAAGCTGTTGACTATCCCGAATTTAGTGGTATTCGCACCCTGTCCGATAGTTACAGCAGCGACGGTATCACTATACGTTCCACTGTTAACATCGCTGAGCAGTTTTTCTCCGAAGGAGAGAGCACCTTTATCGGTTTCCTCACCGTAAGTTGGTGCAGCAGCAATACTGATGGTTTGCGCATCGCCATCGACCAGAATGACGGTTTCCTGTTTGGATATTCCCGAAACGGCTATGGCATCGAAACCAGCCAGTTTGAGCAACGGACCAAATTGTCCACCGATATTGGAATCAATGAAAGTGCCGGTAAGGGGTGAAATGGTGCCGACGATGAATTTGCCGGTTCCCGGAAAACTTGGCTCGTTACCCAATGGTCCGCTGGCCATCACCAGGATATTTTCAGGGCTGTCATATCGGGTCTGGCGAGTTGTACCGTCCCAAATCAGTTTTAACGCATATCCCCGACCACCTGTGTATTTGTTCTTGAAGTCGGGTGGAAGTTCTTCAATCGAGATTTCCAGTGTGCCCAAATCGACCCTAAGTATTCGGTCTGTATATCCGCCTGTAACTTTAGCGGGTTCATATTTAATCTGCTGCAATATTTCCACTTCTACTCCTGCATTCTTCTATCTGAAAAAAACATCATCATCAGGTAGATATATCATTACTGCTGACGTTAGGGCTTGCGTTGCCATCACTCCAAATAAGCCAGCCAAAGTGTATCTCTTTGCACACCAGCCTTTCTATTATAACCTTTTGTATATGGCATCAGCAAAGTGGCGTATTCAATTCTCCTTGACTATCAGTCTGGTGTTAGGTAGGATATTGGAAACATTAGTCGTTGATGACCGTGTTCATGAATAAGGAGTAGTGATGGGATGTCGAATAGGAATGACCACTGACCTTCAACAAAGTGAACGTCAGTGGAGGCGAGAATACCCAACACTAAGGGACTGGCAAGTGCTTGTAGGTCCGTTTTATTCCAGAGAAGTAGCAAAGAATAGAGTGATGGAGCTTGCGAAAAAATACGGGTGTGATAAGCATCAAGTAAGTAACGAGCCTGATCCACGGTAATGTACAATCTTTTGTGTGAATTCTGAAAGGGGTAGAACTAAGGGTGCTTT
>CAZWIP010000241.1:0-4391 GCA_964634125.1 uncultured Dehalococcoidia bacterium | reverse complement strand
ATTATCTAATAATCTGTCTTGTGCATCTAACATGCTCTGCATACGATCTAGTTGAAGGCCTGTTCGGTTCTTTCAATGATGCTGTCTTGAGTATTCTCTGCCAGATCAATGAAGTGAGCGCTGTACCCGGCCACCCTCACTATTAAATCGGAATGATCCTCCGGCTGGGCCTTCGCCTCCCGGAGCACTTCGCTGCTGACCACATTGAACTGAACATGAGGAATTCCCTTTGAATGCCAGACCTTAAGATAATCGGCGAAGACCTTTCGGTTATCACCTTCCAAGTACTCGGACATGAATCGCTGGTTAAACAACTCCGTATGCCTGAAAGGAACCTTGCCCACCGAGTTCAGCACGGACGTGGGGCCATACATATCTGATCCTGCCATTGGTGAACGAGTGCCGTCAGCCAACGGTGTGGAGGCTTTCCTTCCATCCGGGCCGGCCCCGGAAATCAAACCCATCATGGTATAGCCGGTGGCCGTACTCGAATCTATCCCGAAGGGGCAACCCCAGCCATCCTTGAAGGTCTTGATTACATCATCCATGCCAACGATAACTTTGACCGCCCAGTCATCAGCATAGTCGTCATCATTGCCATGCTTTGGCGCATTAAGGAAATCCTGCCGCATCACTTCGTGCCCCTCCCAGTTGGCCTGTAAGGCTGTGATCAGTTCCTCCATAGTGTACTTCTTTTCATCGAAGACCAGCTTCTGGATAGCTGCCAGGGAATCGGACGCATTGATTGCCGCATAGATGATGATACTCGGCCAGGTATCGTCTTCTTTGTTGTACCGCAACAGGTCGATCCCCCGATCGAGCGTCACATCATTGAGGAGGGAGTTGGCCGGATCAGGCTTATGATCCATCAGGACCTGCTGAACGATATTCCAGGAAACCTGCCCGATTTTAGAATAGTACTTCACTCGCTCCAGGTAAGCTTCCAGCAATTCATCGGCCGACTGCATCTCGATCGCTTTTTTGCCGGCGGGAAGAACGATATGCCCGGATCTAACCTCCTGATCGTTCCGGTGCAGTACCTCTTCCAGAACCATGGCGGAATTGAGGGTTCCGACATTGACCAGGCCAGTGCATATCTGGGTCGTGCCTATGATGTTATAAGCAACACACCCGATGGGCCGCGCTTTCTTGGCATCCTCCGCGGAATAGCCCCTCGTCAGTGCCCACGCTTCTATCAGGTCTTCGTTAAAATAGGAGGGATGGCCCAGGCCGGTTCGCACCAGATTGATGGCCGTTTCCATTACCTCGGGCGCGATGTTTGGGTGGTAGCGTAGCGCCATCGGGGGCTGTGTCAGGCGCAGATAGGCCAGGGCTTCCATGACGATGCAGCTCAAATCATTGGAAGCGTCTTTTCCATCCAGGGTAGTGCCACAAATATTAGCCGTGTATAGAGTATTGGAACCCGATATGCCCGCAAATATGAGGGGCCACTCCAAGGGACACCCGATCTCCTGAATCTTCATGAAGAGACACTCTACCAATTCAAGCGCGTCTTCCCTCTTGATCCGGCCCGCTTTCATATCCGCTTCATAATACGGCCACCATATCTGGTCAAACCTGGCGCCACTGGCGACGCCCCACCTGGCGAAGTAGTGCACCACTACCTCGACGGTCCAATAGAACTGGAGGCTTTCCTGGAGGGTTCGTGGCGGATTGGCAGGAACATGTTGCAGAACCTCTGCCATCTCTTCCAGTTCTTTCCGGCGTTTTTCGTCCTTCTGGGCCGCCGCCTGCTCCCTGGCCAGCGCTGACAGTCTCTCTCCATATCGAATGATCGCTTTCCCGCTTCGCACCATCGCCTGCCAGTTGTACTTTTTCTCAAGATATTCGCCCGGATCCATCTCGGTGACCTTCTCATCCAGCTCTTTCAGGCTGGCCTCAGCCGAGGCGATTCTGGCTGCCAGTCCATCCCTGTACAGTACGTCCCAGTCCCAGGATGGAGCGACCAACCCTGCCTCCCAGGTGTTGGTGATAAAGGTTCCATGACTCATAATTGTGGGCGCTATTTCTTCAGGAAATGCGGACTTGGCCAGGCCTACTATACTCCTCTCCTTCCAGTAGGGGCAGATATCTTCGAGTATCTCTCTTCTCTCATCCTCGGTCACAAGCTCGGCGAATCCTCCCGTCGTGACCGCTTCCGGCATCCAGTCCACATTGGTTTCCGGGTACCACCTGATTTTATCGGCTCCGCCGTTGGCATCGCCCACAATGAGCTCGCCATCCTTGATAAAGATGGGCATCTCATCACACAGTTTTTCAACCATCCGAGCATATTGCAGCACCTTCGGCTGCCCCTCGGTCTCCCGGAAGGCCGCAGTTGCAAGCCGGGCTCTGTTCATATCAATCCTGACTCCCGGGCGAAAATGACATACCGGCAGACCGATAGCCGCGTCTTCCAGTTCGTTATCAGATACTGAAGATTTCCAGCAAATCGCATCTCTCAGTTTCTTGGTACGTGGTGTGGACCCAAACCCCCAATCAAAGGGAATGGTCCTTTTGACGCTCTCCTCCATGGAGACTCTTTGTGGTTCTGATGTTGTGGTCATTGTTTATTACCTCCATTTCAAATCTAACAGGGTATAGCAGATATTTTACCATGTTGCGGAATATAATAGGGCGAAGGATACCACCACTTGCCAGGGTCTTCGACCACCCCGTCCTCAATTAGGATATGCATCAAATTGTACGGAATCGCCATCAGGCACAGCCCGCCCGGATGAGACATCGTTTGGTGGCAACAATAGAGCCCATCGATTGGCGAGCGGTACCGGGTCAGTTCCGGTATGGGCCGGTTTTCTGCCGTCTGATCACCGCAATTGCGTGTGCCGCACCAAGTACCACCGATAAGACCCGTGTTGCGAAATTCAACTTCACGCCCGCTGGACGACCAGATTTTTATTATGTTCTCAGGTTCGAGCCCATCCAAAGCCTGACTATGAGACTGGCGCATGTACTCATCGAGCTCGGCTTTTCTTTCCATCTGGGTATCGATTCCCTCTACCATGAGTTCCGGTATGGACAAATTCGATTCGAAGGTGGCTGATATGTATCCGTTCGGATAGGAACCCTGGCAATCAGTCGGATCGAAGTTTTGTGATTGGATTTGTATCCACATGTACCTCTCCGGGGGTACAGTGGGCATGCTCTTGTGGGCATCACAATCCGCAATGTTTTCGTAGTACAGTTCACGAGAATCGGAAGGATACACAATCCCGTATGGTGCTTTATCAATACCGGAGCTTTGCTTCTCCAACTCAGCAAATTTGGGTTTCCATTGTATCGGTGTTTTGGTATGATAATGGGTTACCATGAGTGTACCGTTCTTCAAACTTACGTCTTCGAGATTGCGAATGAAGCTAGGCTCAAGGTGTTTTCTTCCCACCATGTCAAAAAAGGTCTGCCTGTAGTCGACATTGGCAATCACCGCTTTGTTGGCCCAGATCTTCTTCCCGCCCATAGCTGCGTTATCTTGCAGTCGTACTCCCACAGCCCTGCCATCGTCAACTATGATCTCTTCCACCGGGCACATCGTCCTTACGACTGCACCATGGGCAACGGCAACACGATGGATGGCATGGAAATAGCCATGCAATCCGCCCCTCGGGATACTTCCGCTACCACAATTGGGCATGACGAGTAGCTGAACTGCCAGGAGGGCTGGAACGGCCACGCCTTCCCAGTGACCGGCAGCTCCGGAGCCATAGGCTGCAAATGCCATTAGGGTCTTGAACGCCTCAGTGCCGAAGTGCTCATCCATCATGTCGAACATAGTCCACTGGCGTAACTCCGGCGTCCATACATCCGGCTGATGCTTCTTATAGACCTGCATGTAGGGGACATTCTCATCGGTGACCTCGATCTCTGGGGGATGAGGCGGGCACCAGAAAGCCGCCCGCATCAGTTCCCTGGTGAATGGATTGGGTTGACCGAGCAGTCCTCCGAGCTTAGCAAACCCCATAACGTCCTTTTCATCATTTTTGGCAACTCCCTGTGTGGTAGAGTTGCCGCCCTCCAGTAGATCTTGCCAGCCTGTCGGATTCCACTTCATCCGGAAGCCGTACTTCCATAACTCCAATTGTTCGAAAGCCGGAGCCGGCGAAGCGTACATCAGTACGGCATGGGGAGTAATACGCACTCCGGGAAAGGGCTCCACTGTCTCACAGGCCCCCCCACACTCGGTCCTCTCCTCCAGTACGCATACACTGAGTCCACTTTTGGCCAGGTATGCGGCTGCGCCCATCCCGTTGGGCCCACCGCCTATGATGACGACGTCGTATCGTTCATCTTTGGGCATGTATGCCTCTCCTTTCTTGGTTTCTACATTTGGATGTTTTTATGGTTCAACCAGATGAGGTATCCAGTTTTCATCT
>CAZWIP010000240.1:0-4397 GCA_964634125.1 uncultured Dehalococcoidia bacterium | reverse complement strand
TGATGTTCGTGGCTCGAGCCATCAACGACGGTGTGCTGTTGGCTGGCATCAACAACGATGCAGAAGCAGTTCGCAACATGGGGCAGGGTCAGCAAGGCAACCCGGCAGTGGGTATCGCTGAGCTTGGCTCCTATGTGGCCACAGGCTTCGTTCTCAAGGGCGCCTTCGCTGGTGAAGGCGGAAACATGTGGGCTGGAATCCTCCAGGCCGCAGTGTTCTTCGCTCTGGCACAGGTGGCATTGATCGTTCTGGCCAAGGTCTACGAGGCAGTGACTTCGTACTCGGTGAACGGAGAGATCAAGAACGGAAACGCAGCGGCTGGCGTCAGCTTTGCAGGAATGCTCATCGCGCTCGGCATGATCTTGTCAGCAGCGGTCAGTGGACCGTTCACGAGCTGGGGCGCGGACATTGGTGGCTTCTTCATGTGGGCTGCCTACGGAGTGGTGATCCTGCTCGTGTTCCGCAAGTTCATCGACTGGCTGTTCCTTCCTAACACCACCCTCGAGATCGAGGTGAAGCGGGATCGGAACGTGCCGGCACTGGTGCTGACCGAAGCGGTCATCGCAGCAGTGGCCATCATGATCTGCGGAGTCATTCTGTAGATCTAGGCCTGTTCTACAATTGAATACATGGGGAGTTGGCTGACAACTCAGTCAACTCCCCAACAAATTTTTATTGGTAAACTAGAGTAAATAATATTTATTGCAGTTTGCTAATAAGGCAAAGAACGTTGAAAACCAAACAGCTTTGGATGGAGGTATAAAATGACAACAGATACCATCACTAATGCGGGTGTGTTGCCTGCTGGTCAAACGACTAGTAAGCCACGCTTTGCAACCATTCTGCTGGGTACGTCTATGTTTATGACGGGCGCAGCTGGTCTGGTAACTGAGTACATTTTGTCGACTGTGTCTACTTATATCCTAGGAAATTCAATTGAGCAGTTTAGTGTTGTTATTGCTCTGATGTTGCTGATGATGGGCATCGCTGCCTGGGCACAGCAATTTATGAGTGATAAGTTTTTGATCGAAAAATTTATTATCCTGGAAGTTCTCCTAGCTTTAATTGCTGGGTTTGCTCCTTTGGGTATTTATATGGCCTTTGGTTATATGGACAGCCATTTTGCCCTGTTGCATTATACAGTTGTCTCAGCCATTGGGTTTATGATCGGATTTGAAATTCCGTTGGTTATGCGCATCAATCGAGTGTATTCTCGAACTTTGGGAACAAATATTTCCAATGTATTTGCGCCTGACTATGTAGGTAGTTTTTTTGGCATGGTCTTGTGGGTTACTGTTTTGTTGAAATATTTTCCGTTAACTGAGAGCAGCTTTATGGTAGCAGGGTCAAACTTTGCAATCGCAATTCTGACTTTTACCTATTTCATGAAGCATGGCTTAGTTCGACATAAAATCAGCATGTTGGTTCTGATCGCTATTGCAGTTGGGGCAATGTTCATGGGCTATTCCCAGAATCGTTCTTGGAGTATGACCTTAGAGCAGAAGCTATACGATGACAAGATCGTATTCGCCACAACTACTAAATACCAACGTCTAGTCATGACCAAGTCTAAGTATGGTCAGGCAGATGAATATCGGTTTTATATCAATGGTAATCTTCAGTTCTCAAGTGTTGATGAAGAGATCTATCATGAGCAACTGATTCATCCTGTGATGAGTTTAGTTCCAGATCATCGTCGAGTACTAGTGCTTGGTGGTGGTGATGGTTTGGCTCTGAGAGAGCTTCTGAAATACGATGAAGTTGAAGAAATTCTACTAGTTGATCTTGATCCAGCCATGACAGAATTTTGCGGCAGCAACGAGATTATGCGCAAGCTTAATGGGGATTCACTACTGGATTCTCGAGTGCAGACATCTTTGGGCCGTGGAGTTACTCCAGGTGGTTTCTCGTCTCTGTTTATGGAGACAGATAAAAAGGATCAGTATGGAGATATGGAAACTGAGTTGATCGCAGACGTGCAGATCATGAACGTGGATGCTGACAAGTTCCTGAGCAATACCACGGGTCGCTGGAATGTGATCATTGTTGATCTACCAGATCCAAACTCAGTTGAGTTGGCTAAACTATACAGCAAGGAATTCTACCAGAAGTTGAGGCGAGTCCTGGCGGAAAGGGGAATGTTGGTTATCCAATCAACTTCTCCATATCATGCTAAGGAGGCTTATCTGTGTATTCAGAGGAGTCTGGAAGCTGCAGGTTTTGGTAGTGTGCCATACCACGATAATGTGCCGTCTTTTGGTGATTGGGGTTTTATTCTGGGTTGGCGTGATCAGCGCACTCAGGAGCAAGTCAAGCGTCAGATTGACCGGATTGAGTTCTCGGTTGAGACACGCTACCTGACACCAGAGATTTTTCAGAAAGCCCTGGTTTTCGGTAAGGGTTGGCTGCAGGCTGAATTTACTCACATTAATACCATGATGCGACCAGTTTTGTTAGAATTCTATTTGCACGAAGCTTGGAAAGACGAGTAGGAGGTGGAAATATGATTATACATTTTCTGCCGCGTAGGTTGAAAAAGGTACTACATGGCAATTTGCATTTAAGTACAGTTGTTAATCTGGCTTTTTATTTTGTGGTTTTGTTGGTCATGATGATCGTCGGAATTATGATTGTTGAAGGATACAGTCTTCAGCAGTCTATCTGGCTTACTTGGCAAACCTTCACTACAGTAGGTTATGGTGATAATCCTGCCCAATCTGCGTCTGGGCAATGGCTTACCATGCTTGTCACAACTGTTGGAATTATGTTTCTTGGAGCTTTTTTTGGAGCTTATTTGGATAACAGAACAGATAAGAACATGCGGAGGAGGAAGGGAATGATACAAGACTCAAACTCTGGAGGATTTGTGGTCATTAACTTCCCCGGGGAAGAAGTGGCTACTACATTTATTGATGAGATCAGGGTTCCATTTCCTGATGCACGAGTATGTTTTGTAGATAATGAGATTGACGAGTTGCCGCCAAGTGTGGCAGTAATTCCTAGAGTACATTTTGTCAGAGGATCTTTTATTGCTGAAGAGACTTACGCCAATGCGCGGGTTGAATCTGCAGTTGGAGTATTGGTTTTTCCCTTTGATCCAGGCAATCCTGACAGTGATGCTTCAACTAACACGATTGTTGAGGCTTTGCACAAGTTCAAGGGATCAGAAACCAAGGTGATTTATATTCAAGTAGGTCAGAAAAATACTTGGCTTTTCCGGGAGCACCCCAATGCGCTATCAGTCAATGAAGCGTTGGAAGTGCTAGCGGTTGTTCAGGAATTTAATGACCCGCATTCATACGGAGCTGTTGAAAGGCTACTGAAAAACACTGAGGGTGCAAATCCCAAAACAGTCAAACCGCAAAGGGTTGTGGGTATGACTTGGGGAGAGTATCAACTTAAAGTTATTCAGGCTGCTGAAAGGACAGGAATTGAAATTAATACTTTTGCGCTGGTTCAGAATGGCGTGCCTCATTCCTGCCCGTCATTTAATACCAGGATCAAGAGTACAGATTTGCTAATCGTTCTGGCCCATGAAGGATTTGATTGGTATCAGTTTGAAACGCAGCTTGCTGCTTAGATAAAAAAAGACCTAAGACTTCGACGTCACGTCGGGGTCTTTTTTTGTTGCTCATTAAAAAGGTAAATTGAATATTTTCTTCGGTAGGATTTAATCTAGATATTTGATTTTGCCTTTGGCAAGATACTTTTTGACAGCAAAAAGTATCCAAACCCCGCCGCTCGCGAGCGGCGGGGAAAAACTGCTGGGTACTCAGATTCGCGTGGTTCTATTAGGGGATGTGGCCCTGCATACGACTCAATGAGCACCCAGACCCAAAGTAATATATTGTTTGTAAGTATTGATCAAAAAAGAAAGATTATTTGTAGTAATTTTAGCTATTTTTTTAAGTTGATTCATGTTTTATGATTCATGTTTCAGGACTCTGGGTTGACAAAAGCATAAAAATATGCTATAATCGTAATTGTAAGTAGTTGGTATTGACAAGAAGTGAGGGAATATTATAATATACTGTTGTGAGCTGGTCTATTGACTATGCTTACCAGTGGAAAAACACGGTATCCCCTCCTATTCTGTGAAGTATCCATGAGTCAAGATTAGTCAGTTTTCTGAAGAATCTTGAGCTGGTGAGCGTAGATAGTAGATCAGTTTTTGATTATTAAAGGTTGTTGATTTATATCAATAGTCTTGAATAATTGAACCCTACAACGAGGTGATACAATGAAAGCAGTTCTTACGATCGTGACCATGGTTTTGTTGGCTGTGGCCTTTAGTGGCTGCACTGTAGTGCACGACGGCTACACCGGGCGGCGATTCATCGCTGAGTGGCAGACTCATCCGCTGGTCAAGAGTGGGTGCTGGACGCACGACGATTGCA
>CAZWIP010000239.1:0-4407 GCA_964634125.1 uncultured Dehalococcoidia bacterium | reverse complement strand
AACCTATGGCCTTACGCATATTCTCCCTGAACTCCAGTGGGCCATGCCCACTCCCGATGGCCGGTGCCTTTGTGTCTACAACGACCCGGAGAAAACCGCCCAGTCCATCGCCCAGTACTCCCAAAAGGACGCTGATTCCTTCCGTGATTTGTACGCCGAGTGCGATGAGATGATGCGGGAAATGCTGGGTCCCCAGACCTTCGTCAAGCCCGAACCGGCGCCGCTGATGGCTGCCAGGGCGGAGAATTCAGAGCTGGGCCGAAAGCTCACCGACTACTCCGAGAAGACCCCTGAAGAGGTCATCAAGGAAAGGTTCGAAAATGACCACGTCAGAACCCTGATGATGTACGGTGTCTGCCACTGGGGACTGGATCACAGCCAATCGGGTGTCGGCTATCTCATCCCGCTTTACTTTAACCGGATGAGCAACTACCGCCTCACCAAAGGCGGCTCCCATAGAGTATCCAATGCCATCCTCAAAAATGTCTTTGAAAACCAGGGACAGATCAGAACATCAGCCCAGATCAAGAGAATCATCGTTGAGAATGGTGCTGCCAAAGGGGTGGAACTGGAAGACGGTACCAGGTATATGGCCAGCAAGGCCGTTGTTTCCACTATCGATCTCCATCAGACCTTCCTGAAGTACGTCGGGGTGGAGAACCTGGAAGAGGACTTCATCGCCATGTGCAATTCCTGGCAATGGGAGAAATGGAGCCTGCTGGACCTTCACCTGGCCCTGGCCGAGCCGCCCAGATTCAAGGCCGCCGAGTCTAACCCGGATATCAACAAGGCCTTCATGTACGTATTGGGCTACGATAGCTGCGATGAGCTTCTGAAGGAATGGGATATGATGGCCACCGGTGAACTTCCCGAAACAGCCGGATACATTGCTACTTTCCCCTCGGTTCATGATCCCTACCAGGCACCGGAAGGAAGGGCTTCCGGACTGCTTTCCCAGATGGCTCCGTATGAGCTGAAGGATGGCGGACATGAGAAGTGGCTCAAGTATAACTACCGCAAAGAGCTGGCCGAATACCAGCTTCGCACTTTGGAGAAGTACGCTCCCAACATAACCCCGGATAAGGCCCTCTGGTGGAACATCACCACCCCGGCCGATATCCAGAACAAATTCGCCAACATGGTCAGAGGTTCCTACAAACAGGGACAGTATCATCCATTACAGATGGGATATCTCAGGCCCAACCAGGAATGTTCTCACAACGTCACACCGATCAAGAACCTATTCGTTGGCGGAGCCGGCGTCTGGCCCGGTGGCTGCGTTATCTGGGGTCCTGGTTACAACTGCGCCACCACCATCGCCGAGGAATGCGGCATCGAGCAGTGGTGGACTCTACCGGAATCGGTTGTCAGGGCAAGGGAAAACGGATACATTTTATAGCGTTCAGCGGTCAGTAATCAGGGGTGGCGGGGAACTGACACCTGATAACTGAGAGCCGAAAGCTAATTATCATGGAGGTGTACAATGCTTTTCAGATCAACAGGACTGGGCAAAACGGAACTAACAGGCAATATCTCTGGCCTGGAACGCCAGGGTGACTTTCTGGTTATGTACATAGACGTCACCGACCCGGTGAAGTGGAGAATCAGGGGAGGACTGGCCTTCAAAGACCTGCTGGACTTACTGAAGTACATGTTCAAAGCCAGTGTTTTAGGGTTCATCCTGAATCCCAAGCAATGGTTCAACAAGAACCCGCAGCATCCCGGTGAATTTTAGATAACATCTGGCAACGCCAATGTTCAAACCTGATCTTTGCAATTTGTGCGGTGATTGTCTGGTCGCCTGTCAATGGATTGATATCGAACGCGACCAGGCAATTGCGTATCTTAGGCCCAAACATTCATCGTATACCTCTGATTCCCCTTGATAACATCGATCCTCATGGTTTTCGGCAAAACCTAGTTACAGCACTCCCAAACTCCTACAGTATTACTTCCTGCCCTCGATAATACACAACGCAGAATCTACATCCCGCCCGGACTTAACTATATGTTAGAATAAGAGAGTTTCGATGATCAGAGATGCAATCGTAAAAAAACTAGAACAGGCCACCGCTCAAGCACAACAACAGGGCCTTATACCTCAGGTGGATTTGCCTGATATTGTCCTTGAACATCCTCAAAACCCGGAGCATGGCGATTATGCGGCAACTGTTGCAATGAAACTGGCCAAAGCTGCCAAGATGAATCCGTTCACTATCGCTGAAGCCATAACCAGTGTTTTATCTCCAATCGACGGCGTAGAAAAGGTTGAGGTGTTGCGACCAGGTTTCATTAACATTGCTCTCAGCCATGATTGGCTCACCCGGCAAGTTGACGAAATTGTAAACCAGGGCATTCAATATGGCGATTCAAATCTGGGGCAGGGCACCAAGCTCCAGCTGGAATTTGTCAGCGTCAACCCTACCGGCCCACTTCACGTTGGGCACGGACGCGGAGCAGTACTGGGCAGCACTCTGGCCAACATCCTGAGTGTAACAGGTTATTCAGTTGAGAAAGAGTATTACATCAACGATGCCGGCAATCAGATGGACAACTTCTACGCTTCTCTGTACGCGCGTTACTGTGAAGCAGTTCTCGGGCTTCCTGCCGAGATGCCCTCAGACGGTTACTTCGGTCAGTACATAATCGACTTGGCTAAAGACCTCGAAAGTGAGAAATCAAAAATCGAGAGTATGTCAGAAGAGGAAGCCAAAGCACATCTGGGAAAACTGGGACTCGAAAAGATGCTCCGACAGATCGATGAGGATTTGAAGCTACTTGGTGTGGAATTCGATAACTGGTTCAGCGAACAAACGTTGTACGATTCCGGCCAGTTCGAGAAAATCATGGCACTCTTAAAACAGGATAACCATATCGAGGAGCGGGAAGGAGCGCAATGGTTCGTTTCGACCGAACTCGGTGAAGATAAGGATAATGTCTTAGTCCGCTCAAGCGGTGTTCCTACCTACTTCGCAGCCGATATTGCCTACCACTACAACAAATTTGAAGAACGGGGATTTGACCGCGTAATAGATATCTGGGGAGCTGATCACCAGGGACATGTCTCCAGAATGAAAACAGCCATGGAGGCGTTGGGAATTTCAGGAAACAACCTTGATATTCTGCTTTCTCAAATGGTCAGCCTGCGCCGAGGGAATGAATTGGTAAAGGTATCTAAGCGAACCGGAGATATTATCACATTGCGCGAAGTGGTTGAAGAAGTCGGTGCCGACGTTTGCCGTTTCTTTTTCCTGGCTCGTTCGGCAAACAGCCAGATGGATTTCGACTTAGAGCTAGCCAAAAAACAATCGATGGACAATCCCGTGTATTACGTTCAGTACGGACACGCACGCATTGCGGGTATCATACGCCTTGCTCATGAGAAAGGAATCGACTATTCGAACGGCAACGTATCGCTTCTAACTGAATCGTCAGAGTCGGATCTCATCAAAATGTTGATACAGTTCTCAGAGATTTTGGAAATCGTGACAAAAACCCTTGAACCCCAACATCTTCCCTACTATGCCCAGGAATTAGCCACATCTTTTCATAACTTCTACGAGAAATGCCGAGTCATCACTGAAGACGATCAACTCACCACAGCTCGTCTCAAACTAGTTGAAGCATCAAGAATCGTGATGGCCAAAGCACTACATCTTATGGGCATGAATGCCCCCGAACGAATGTAGGAGCGAGTTTGAAACTCAGCCCTATTCGCCCCTACTTGTTTTATGCTCAGCTATCAATGGCGGGAAAAAAGAGAGCAGTTGATCCAGCATTGCCAGTTGCTTCTCGGAGATATTACTTTTGACTTTTGCCGGTGCACCAGTAACAAAGGAATTGTCCGGGATTTCCATTCCCTCCACAACCGTCGATCCTGCCGCAATAATGCAATTACTGCCAATTTTGCAATAAGCCAGCACAGTAGCATTATCACCAATTAGCACATTGTCTCCTATCGAATATGCTTCGACCACAGCCCCGTGCCCGATCACCACCCTATCCCCTATGCTCTTGGTAAAATGTACAGTAACATTATCCTCGATGTGAGTGTTATTCCCGATGGTCATCTTATTTCCATGAACTCCGCCCGGCGCATCTCCCCGAATGACCGCTCCCGGCCATATGCTGCACCCTTCTCCAAACTCAACATCACCCATAATATAAGCCGCATTGCTCACAAAACAAGAATCCGGTATATAAGGCATTTTCCCCATGAAATTCTCCAGCACTTACATATCCTCCATACTAATGACTGGTAAATAGTATACAGTGCTCAAGATACAAGGTTCAAATTCGCACATCGTACGTCATTTTCACTTTTGGCCTGTACATGACCACAAGAACGAATGTAATTAGGGCGTGTTCACACTAAGCAGCGCATCGTTGATCAGAGCGAAATAGATG
>CAZWIP010000238.1:0-4486 GCA_964634125.1 uncultured Dehalococcoidia bacterium | reverse complement strand
CTTCATCTATTTCGCTCTGATCAACGATGCGCTGCTTAGTGTGAACACGCCCTAACTGAAGATATTTGAAATTTCGGTTGAATGGTGTCCAGAGGTCAGGAGTTAGAAGGTGCAAACCTCCCTCCCTTGACGGGAGGGACAGAGGGAGGGTGAAAAGCATTGTGAATGAGGAAAACCAACAAGAGTTTAATACCCTCACCTAGCCTCTCCCATCGAGGGAGAGGAATTTCGGTGGCTTGTCCGCGTTAGACATTCGAGGAAAAGAGGTTAGACTATGACTGATATTGAAAGTCTGGAACAGAGAGTCAAATCCCTCGAAGATGAATGTAGAAGGCTCAGTGATATTGAGGCAATCCGACAGCTGAGGTACAAATACTGGCGCTGCATTCACAAGAATCAGTGGGACGAACTCATGGATTGTTACGCCGATGATGCGGTGGTGGATTTCGGATATGGCCTGCAAATGGAGGACAAAACGGTCCTGGCGGATTTCTATAAAGGGAGCATGACTTCGGCCTTTTCCCTGGTTGATCCACAGGGACACAACCCTGAGATTGAGATGCTAAGTTCCACAACTGCTCGTGGATTCTGGCAACTGGATAATACTATGGTTGAGGCTCATACCAATAAAGCGGTTAGGGTTGGGGCCTCGTATGATGAGGAGTATGTCAAGCGTAACGGAGAGTGGAAAATCTTGTTTCAAAAGGTGAACCATATCTATCGACAGTTAGTTGAAATGGAATGAACCTAGGTCTGTACCGATTGCACGTAGACCAGAGAATCCTAATGCAAAGGAGGATCATATGATTGCAGGTTATATGGGCAAGCTATTATTTGTTGACCTTTCTTCAGGAATAATCAGCGAAGAGACGCCCGATGAAAAGTTCTATCGGGATTTTATAGGAGGATACGGGCTAGGTTCCAGAATACTATATAGCCGGCAGCAGGGAGGTGTTGACCCGTTAGGGCCTGACAATACAATCGGCTTCACAACAGGTCCCCTTACAGGTGTGCGCGGTTTGTTCAGTTCACGGTTTACGGTGGTGAGTAAGTCCCCGCTGACCCGTAGCTGGGGAGACGCCAACTGCGGGGGATATTTTGGCCCGTATCTCAAATTCTCCGGTTATGATGCGGTCTTCTTCAGCGGGATATCACCCACTCCAGTTTATCTCTTCATCAAAGATGGCAGGGCCGAACTGAGAGATGCTGGTCAATTATGGGGGAAGGACTCCAGGCAAACAGAGGAAATACTCAAGGCTGAACTTGGCAAGGATATCGCGGTCGCCTGCATCGGGCCAGCTGGAGAGAAGCTATCACTTATTTCCTGCGTCATGCATGATATCGGATGCGCCGCAGGAAGGTCAGGACTGGGAGCAGTCATGGGATCAAAAAAACTCAAGGCCGTGGTTGCTATGGGAACCAGTGAAGTTCCAGTACCTGATAGAGATAGAATCAAACAAGTGGCACAGGAATTTGTTGCTCATCTATCGGGAGACTACTATGAGCGGTTTAAAAAATGGGGTACCTGCGGAGACAATGCCAATGCTGCCGTAAACGGTGACTCACCAGTGAAGAACTGGGCAGGTATTGGTTCGGTGGATTTCCCTGATGCAGAAGCCATCGGTGGCGATGCCATAATCGCTCTGCAGGAACGTAAACACGGTTGTCTGTGGTGTCCGGTTCGTTGCAAGGGGATTATGAAGGCGGGGACGTCGTATCAATATGAAGCCGGAGGGCATAAACCCGAGTACGAGACCTCTGGTGCATTCGGGATGCTTTTACTTAACAATCATTTGGAATCGCTAATCAAAGCTAACGATATCTGCAACCGATACGGGCTGGATACCATCTCGGCCGGTGCCGCTATCGCTTTCGCCATTGAGTGTTACGAGAATGGGATCATCACTAAAGCTGATACTGGCGGGATTGAATTGGCCTGGGGGAAACATGAAGCGATTGTGCCCATGACAGAAAAGCTGGCTGAACGTGATGGTTTCGGTGATATTCTAGCCGATGGAGTTAAACGGGCATCCGAGAGAATCGGCAATGGATCAGAAAAGTATGCCATTCATGCTGGGGGGCAGGAACTGGCGATGCATGATCCAAAATTCATGTCTATATTTGCGCCTTCCTACGAATGCGATGCTACTCCCGGGCGCCACACTTCGGGTGCAGCCGATCCTACGTACGCGAAAATGAGCCAGGTGATGAATGCCAGCGGGATGTGTCTCCTGCAATGGACGGCAGCGCAATTTGGATTCCTTGATACGCTGATTGCGGCCGCAACCGGCTGGGACTTCGGTATGGCCCAGATTCTCGAGGCTGGTGAGAGGATAGCCCACATGCGGCAGTCATTCACTGTGCGCGAGGGACTGAAGCCGGACGATTTCAGGATATCTTCGGGCAGGGTTATTGGAAATCCGCCACTAACGGAAGGGCCAACCGCCAATGTGACGGTTGATGCGGATGATTTTCGGTCTGGGTTCTTCGATGGCATGGACTGGGATTTGCAAACTGGAAAGCCAAGCAAGGTGAGACTTGAAGCGCTGGGACTCACGGATGTTGCCAATGACTTATGGCCATAGAAGTTCAACATGTCATTCTCGCGAAAGCGAGAATCCAGATGGGTGGGGATGGTGGATTCCGGATCAAGAGGCTGTGTCATAATGTCATCCTGAGCCGCAGGCGAAGGATCTCGTTCTGAGTAGCTGTTGTCTGGGAGATTCTTCACATTGTTCAGAATGACACCACAATTGGTAGTGTTTTGGGGTTGTGACACAGTCTGCAAGTCCGGAATGACAGAGATCTGCCGGATTTCAACAGAGATAATGTTAGCGACTGAGGAGGTAAGAAACCATGAAACGTTTCGAGGGGAAAGTTGCACTCGTAACAGGCGCTGGTTCGGGAATAGGCCGGGCCACAGCGATTGCCTTTGCGGGAGAGAATGCCAAAGTCGTCGTAGCCGATATAGCGGTCGCTGATGGGGAGGAGACCGTGAGGCTAATCAAGGATGGTGGTGGAGATGCTGTATTTGTTAAGACTGATGTTAGTCAAGAAAGCGAAGTGGAATCACTGATTAAGACTACTATGGATACTTACGGACGATTGGACTGTGCACATAATAATGCCGGAATTAACGGGGATTTGGATAGTGTGGTCACCTGCACTCAAGATAATTGGGATCGGGTCATGGGTATAAATCTTAAAGGGGTGTGGCTCTGTCTCAAATATGAGATACCTCGGATGAAAAAACAGGGAGGGGGGGCTATCGTCAATACATCATCTACTTCCGGGTTGGTTGGTGCTCCTGGAGCACCGGCGTATACTGCCAGCAAGCATGGTGTTGCTGGCCTGACAAGAACGGCCGCACTGGAATGTGCCAAAACCGGTATTCGAGTGAATGCAGTTTGTCCAGGCACCTGTCGGACACCATTCATGCAAAGACTTATTGATGCTGGCCTTGAGGATTATATCACCGGTTTGGTGCCGGTCGGACGGTTTGGCGAACCGGAAGAGACTGCCAACACGGTTCTGTGGCTCTGCTCAGACGAGTCCTCGTTCGTTACGGGAGCTATGATCACTATCGATGGTGGTTTGACGGCTCAGTAGCTATCCTGATGTGAAGTGTTTCATCGAAGTAATCTCACTCCTGCTTCTCCACAAATTGCAAAGGGCAGTGTGAAGGTGACAACACCCCTCTCCCTAAACTCCCTCCTTCTTGGGGAAGGAGACATAATCCTCGAATATAGTAATTAGCACACGGCCAGATCATGTCATCCCGAACTTGATTCGGCATGACACAACCACGGTTCCTTTTCCTATGCACGCCGACTCCAACACACCACCTGTAAATCGCCATTGGGTTATGGTATAGTCAGGCCATCGAAATTCATGGACTTCAGGACCATGAGTCAATTCAACTACGCTATCTTACAGCCCGGAAGCATCAGGGCAAAGCCAAGTGGGAGACTACTCCCATTCGCAGAACATCGCAGCACTTCGGCCATAATATGGCCTGAAGGTCATTCTCCCTCAATCGAAACCAGCATTCTCACCGATCCCTGTTTCACCACCGATGGGTATAAGCATTCAATTGAGGTCTTAAATGAACTCGGGATGACCTTCGCCGATATGGGCTACGTTTTTATCACACATCCACATGATGATCATACCCTCAGGTTTCCTCCGGGAACACCAAAACCAACTTACCGATGGTTTAATCCCAGCGATGAAATATGGTCATCAGGAATCCGCACTTCTTCCTATCCGGGACATAGTGTCGATCTGAAATCATTGATTTTCCGATCATCTTCCGGAGAAACGGTATACATTGCAGGTGATGCCATCCTGAATGAAGAATGGCTCATGGCCTGGCAGTATTATTGGCCAAACAGATACTCGCAAGCAGAAATCATCCAGACGTGGAAAAGCGTAGCTGCCATCATTGCAAGTGCTGACGTGATAGTGCCGGGACATGGTACTCCGA
>CAZWIP010000237.1:4041-4517 GCA_964634125.1 uncultured Dehalococcoidia bacterium | reverse complement strand
CGCGCAGGCTAATTAAATAATTGACCGGTCAAATTTTTAAGGATAACCGACAGAGTAACATCCATGCCTGAAAGGGGCTGGTACTCCTTGACAGTCAGGGAGGAGACCGCCAAGAGGGTCAGAGAACTGGCCAAGACTAAAGGTTTGACGGTGGACGAGCTCATAAACGAGCTCATGACGCCAACGGTGAAGGGGGTTTGGCTGACATGTAGCCTGTGCGGGGCTAGAGTTAAAGCGGAGAATATGCCGAAACACATGGCCAGAGTCCATCCGAAGACCATCAGAAGATGAAGACAACGGTTTGACCGGTCAACCGCGATAATTATTTAATCAGCCCGCGCGCGTCAATAAAGTGGAATCGGCGTATACATATTAAGTTAATTATCTAGATCGATCAGAGTAGTGTACAAATCAATCATTATTGGAATTGAATCTGATATTTCCTCCAATATTTCGTTTGGACCTTTATTATGAAC
>CAZWIP010000237.1:0-4031 GCA_964634125.1 uncultured Dehalococcoidia bacterium | reverse complement strand
TGGAACATTATGATTATTCATTTCACTTATTCACCGAATCAGGGTATCTAATTAACAATTTATTGAAAAAAAGGAAAAAAATGGGTATTGGATTTCTATTCTTTGTTAACCACGAATCTGTCAACAGCGAATCCGACGACGAGCCCTACCATTAAGCTTCCTATGATTGTTACATAGTCTGTACTCTGTGTTATTTCTGGAATCTCTGGTTCTTCTAGTAGATCATAGTCATATCCAGCCAGCTCCATGAACTCCTTTGCGGTCTCTATGTTGTATTCATAGCTCTTGACGTCAGGATTGTAATACCCTTCAAGTAGCTGTGAGTACCTCTGTGAGAACCCAACTGCAAGTCCTGCGTATGGCCCATCAATTATTCCATCAAGGTCTATTGCGTGAGCAAGTGCTTTTCTGACGAATTTGTTGTTGAGTATCGGGTGTTCTAGGTTAAGAGTCAAATAGTTTACCCCTGTCGGTGGATCAACTGTTACTTCGAGATCTGAGTCGTTCTTCAACCTATCATAGTTTTGTACTAATGCGGTCCTGTAGATCTGTTGTTCGATTAGGTGTACTTCTCCTGCTTCGAGAGCTGCAATGCCTGTTGATTTGTCTGGAATTACTCTGAATAGTATGCTATCAAGGGCTGGTGAGCCTTCCCAGTAATCATCATATGCTTCGTATTGAATGTATTCGTCATCGACCCACTCTACAATTTTGAAGGGTCCTGTTCCTATTGGTTGTTTGCTGAATGAGTCCGCTCTTAATGCCGCAGGGGAAACATCACCCAATATATGTTCGGGCAGGATTATCCTTCTTGCGAAGCGATAGATTGTAGGTGCAAAGACCTCGTAGGTTTCGAGTTCTATAGTGTACTGGTCTATCATTCTTACTTCTTTTACGTTTGCTGCCCATAATCCATGTCCTGATGCTCCTGCTTCTGGATTCATATATATATCGAAGGTGAACTTTACGTCCTCAGCATCGAAAACCTCTCCATCATGCCATGTTACTCCTTCCCGTATGTGGAAAGTGTATGTCTTCAAATCATCTGAAACGTCCCAACTCTCTGCTAATACTGGTTCATAAGTTCCGAAAGGTAATGTAGTTTTAGCGAGTGTTTGCTGTACCAAGTAAGCATTGTTGACCCCAACTGTGCTGATTGAGTAGGCTGCGTTTAAGCCGGGGGGGTTTTGGTCTCCGATGAATACCATTTCTCCTCCGGTTGAATCAGTGAATTCAAACTCGTAGGCATATTGGTATAAGGCGCTTCCAGGGAACTGTCTCCATGGACCTAAGTCAAGGTTTGCAGTTGTTCCCTTTATCGCTGGGTCTCTGTAGAGGTATATTAAGGGTAGTTCTTCGGATATTATTTCCTCGATCTCCCTGTATAACGGTATTCGTGCGTCTCGATCTACTGTATTTAATCCTTCTTCTAGTAACCTATCAACATCTCCGTTTGTGAACATCATCATATTATAGTTTGGAAATCTTCCTACACCTAGACGTGAATCTGAGTGATATGCACTGAAGCTATCAGGATCTTCAGCGTAGACTCCTCCGGTTAGAGCTATGTCGTATCCGCCCTCATCATAGGTTGCTCCTGCGAATGATTCTCTAAACATATATTTAGAGAACATTGAGGAGAATTCCATTGATACAACATTTACTTTAATACCGAGTTGTTCCCATCCGTTCTTCATTATTTCGACAGCGTCAATATTACCGGCGTCGAGCATTATTGTTATTTCGAAAAAGTATTTGTCTGATTCTTGTGGTTGAGCTACTTGTACAAAGAATGCTGCCATCAGCAATCCAGCAAGTGCTAAAAGACTTAGTTTACTAATCTTTTTTCTCATGTAAACCAATTATGATAATTACAATATATATATAAAAAGTTAATCCAGGCAAAAATTATTGAATCATAACTATTGATGCTTGGCTGATGTTGAGAGATTGTATTTTCATTGCTGGCATCACGAATGATCCAACCTGTTTTACTGTTGTTTCGTCTCCTAGCTCTATATTTTTCATTGTATCTACAAGTGAATCCGTGAATCGTAGATAGTTCGCTGGTCCTATTATCTCACCGTTCTTAATTGTCCAACATTCTTGAGTATCCGCTCGTATTATATCTGGCATTATTGTTTGGCCTCTTGCAGCAGGACACCTGAGGCGCCGGACAAGGACCCCATCTCGTGTATCATTGATGAGATCTTCTAAGGAGTTTACTCCCGGTGTGATAATCTGGTTTGTTGGTGTATATGTTGACCCGTTACCTGTTCCAGTCCAAAAATACCCAGTCCAGGGATTTGCTGCGTGACCGGTTGTGTTTCTTCCCTCGCTTTTAGCCATGTCCCTGTTATAGCACCTGTTTTCAGGTACTCCATTATTAATTAAGCAAAGGTCACTTTTTGGCGTCCCTTCTCCATCTATTGCTGATGCTTGTAGTGTTCGTCTGTCTCTCCCATTATCATGAACGGTTAGTTTTTCATCGAATACTAATTCACCAAGTGGTGTTTTTTTACTAGTCCTAGGCATTCTGCTAATCGAAAACACCTGTTGTGTCAAAGTTCCTAAATATTCAGCTGCTGCCTCTGCCTCAAATATTACCGTTCGTTTCCCAATAGACACTGGGTATTTTCTATATCCTATGGTAGAGAGTGCCGAGATTGCTGCTTCTTCTGCCACTTGTTCTAGATCCAAGTCGTGATAATTTCTACTACATTGTCTTTGGTATCCTGAGCCCTCGTTTCCATTTTCCTTTGCGATGGCGGTCACTATTACATGCGAACCTGTGAATTTGTGTACTGCTTCAAGACCCAGAGAGTTTGCTATAACTGTTTTTGATGAGAGATTTGATAGCATTCCTCCAACTGCTTTTATGTGATCGTTGTATTCTTGGCAGTAATTTACGATCCTATTTACTCCCTCTATTCTTTCCTCTGGTTCAAGGTTCGCAGTATCTTTGTAATATAAACCGGATAAAGTAGATGCCTTTATTGGTGGTGTGAAAGTTTCGTATTCGGATCCATATTTGGAACTTTTGATAGCCTCTTCTATTATCTCCTTTTTATCATAGTTCGAGGAAATTGCTGTACCAAGTTTTTTATCTTTAATTATTCTCAATTTCACTGAATAGTTATTGTAAGGAGGTCCAATTGGGCGATAACTCTCTATATTTTGATGTATTGAATTATTTTTAAAGCGAGCTACGCCAATATGGCTTTTTTTAATAACAACTTCTACTTGATCTGCTTTTTTCCTTAATGTGGATGTGATTAGGTCTTCTGCAAAACTTTTTAGGTTACTCATAGATTCCGCCTCCTCCTACACGGACGTTGTGAAATCTTGCTGAACTGCAGAAATGTCCCACTCTTCCACTTTGTCCCGGTCTGCATTTTCCACATCCTCCTCCATATCCAAGACCCCAGTTATCGCTGCTTATTCCGTCACAGCTTCTCCAGAACGGCGTAGTTATGCCATAATAAGTTGGGTCTCGGTACATTTTTGTTAATTCCCCGTTTTTGATTTTCCAGGCTTTTTGTGCACCAAAACCAAATGTTGTTCTTCTCTGGTCAAAGATTTCTGTGCTATAACCACTCATTAATATCCCTTCTTTTGTGTCTTCAATAAGTTCGTCCCTCTTCCAATCTCCAGGTAATAGATTGATATTGGTCATTCGTACAACGGGTTGATCGTATCCATATGTTCCAAGGTACTGACCACTACTCTCTTTAAGGCCTGCTTCAGCCACTGTTTCTCTAGAACTTTGCAGTCCCACTAAGACTCCTTCTTTAATAAGATTAGTTTTCTTTGCTGGGACTCCTTCATCATCGTATCCAAATGTTCCTTGCCCTCCCTCGATTGTTGCATCTGCAACTATATTTACATCCTCAGACCCGAACCACAGTTTACCTATCTCTTCAGGTGAAAAGAAATTTCTACCAATTGGACCAACGAAATCTACCTCAGTCTGGAGAATTCTATCGAGTTCTGTGCAGTGTCCTAGTGTTTCATGAATTTGAAGTGAAAGC
>CAZWIP010000236.1:0-4539 GCA_964634125.1 uncultured Dehalococcoidia bacterium | reverse complement strand
ACACCTCCCGATACTACATATTGTGGTTGGTCCAGTCAAGGAGATAGCCCTATAACATATAAATATTTAAACTATTGAAATAAGGATAATGAATAATGAGCTACGTCCGAATAGAAAAACCGCGACCACATACCAGTGTAATCATAATGGATCGTCCTGAACGTATGAACTCTATGGCCTTTGACCTAGTAGTACCCCTCCATGAAGCTATCAGCAAGGTAGCCTCAGACAATGATACATGGTGCGCGATCCTAACAGGTTCCGGGCGGGCTTTCTGCTCCGGGGCTGACACACAGGATTTGCAAGCGCCACCCAACAGCGAAGGGCTCACACTTACCCGAGTGGCCACCCGAGCCATGTCCGTTCTTGCTGATTTAATTCCCGCTATACGCCATATGCCCCAGCCGGTAATCTGTGCAATCAATGGTGCGGCCATTGGTGGTGGATTATGCCTTACTCTGGGCTGCGACATACGCATTGCCGGTGAATCAGCTTATTTCAGGGCAGCCGGTATCAATAACGGTTTAACAGCAACAGAACTCGGCTTGAGTTTCCTGCTGCCCCGTGCAGTTGGCTCATCAAGAGCTTTCGAAATAATGCTCTCAGGGCGCGATGTTTCGGCCAGCGAAGCGGCGGAAATCGGGTTGGTCTCACGTACAGTAGATGATGACAAACTTCTTGAAAATGCTCTCGACCTGGCAGATCAGATCAACGGATGGAGCACTCAAGGTGTTTCGCTAACTAAACGAATGATGTGGGCCGGCATGGAGACAGGAAGCCTCGATGCAGCTATTGAACTTGAGAGTCACACCCAGCTTTATGTCCGCCTGACAACACAAAATTTTGAAGAGGCGAACATCGCCCGAAAGCAAGGACGGAAACCCAAATTTGAGGATTGAAGTTTGTAAGTTGGTAAATACAAACTACTTTCAGATTTTCAAACTCCTCGAACTGTTGTTTTAGTCGCATTCTGCATGGACAGTGGTTCGTGCCGGGGGTGTGAGGATGATTCTATTGCGGTTGACTGCAATGAGATACCGGATCACGATGAGCGTTTTGCTACCATGACTGTGGCAATGTAGCTCAAATTAAGTTCATCATTTTGATTTCTGACTTCAACCAGCGTACGAAGAATGCCACGATCAGGTTTGGTCTGAGACTCCCGTTTCTCAATGCGCTCTGCCGATACAGTAAGTCGATCGCCGGGACGAACTGGATTTAGTATCTTGACTCTTTCATATTCGAGAAGCCCGAGCGCCGCTACAATTGGTTTTTCCTGCATTACAGCTAACAAGGTGACGATACATATAGTGTAGTTCGAAGAAGCGATCAGTCCCCCAAAGGGATACGTCCAAATTGAACGTAGCTGAAAACCTCGACACCGCAGTCTTCAATAGACTGAGGTCCATTTACGTTGGTTATTAACAGAGCTCCTTGCTATATCGCGTGCGGTATAGTATCATTTCCCAAAGCTAAATTATGGACAAATATTTCACTCAGTGGAAAAGTCACATGCACTTATTTATCATCCGTGGTAAGCAAATGTATACTAATAATGTGGATTAGGTGGTACCAATGACAACATCTTTCAAAGACAAATACGGCAAATGGGCGTTGATTACTGGAGCTTCAAAAGGTCTTGGTCTTGAATTCGCCTATCAATGTGCTGATCGGGGACTGAATGTCGTCCTGGTTGCAAGAAGTGCTGAACTGCTTAATGAAGAGGCTGAACGTATCAACACAACATACGGTGTGGAAACGGCTACCATCCCTCTAGATTTGAGCCGGGAAGATATACTGGATGTTATAACGTCAGTCACCGATTCACTTGAAATCGGAATGCTAATCAACAATGCTGGAGTTGAAAAAGTCGGCCCGTTTCTATCGCACACTCTCGAGCAGCAATTGACCCAACTCAATGTGAATGTAAGAGCGGCTTTGATCCTCTCGTATCATTTTGGGGGGAAGATGGCTGAACGAAAACGTGGTGGTATGATTTTCCTTTCTTCAGGTTCGGCAATGGGCGGTGCACCTTATGTTGCCAATTATGCTGGAACAAAAGCCTATAACCTGATACTGGCTGAGAGCCTATGGTACGAGCTGAAGAAATCTGGAATCGATGTGCTGGGTTTCATGCCCGGCATGACCAAAACTCCCGGTCTGCTTGATAACCAGCCCAAACTGAATTCAATGGTACAGGTGATGGAAGTTGATAAAACTGTGGCTGAAGCGCTGGATAAACTGGGAAAAAATCCTAGTTGGATAGCTGGCTCGAGAAATCGGTTTTCCTTATTATTCACAGGGAAGCTATGTAAGCGGGCCTGGGCGATTCGCATGGTAGGGAAATCCATGGAAAACATTTTTGGTCCATTTGATTGATCGCATACCGTTGAAATCCACTTCAATAGGCGATTACAACTTTTGTCTGGTTTGTAATATAGTGGCATGGCTATCTCTTCATCGCGTTGTCTACAGGTGATGCCATCTGATGCCGTCTGAATACATCCTCAAAACTAAGTGCCTGACAGTATCTTCGTGTCATTTCAAGGCTGGAATGCCCAAGTGAGTACTGACACTCAAACGCGTTAGCTCCATTGCGAAGGAAACTGATGGCGAATGTGTGCCGAAGTAGATGTGGGTATAGTCTGAATCCAAGGTCTTTACCAAGATTACGGATCATCTGTTGAACCCCATTAGCTGTTAACTGTTCTCCCATTGGATTTAGCCATAGCCAAATAGAGCCCGTTCTGCCTCGCATCATCAAGTATTTCCAAACTGCCTTCTGAGTCTTCAGGCCCATTCGTGCCAGTCGTTGCTTTGATCCTTTGCCCATGACTTGGATAAGGCCTCGCTCGAAATCGATGTCATCTATGGTCAGGTTTGCAAGCTCTGAAACTCGAAGACCACAATCGACCAGGATTAACACTATAGCTTTGTTGCGCGCGTCCTCATGTTTTCGATCTTTGAGGTTGTTTAGTAATGTTTTGAGTTGTTCGGGGGATAAGCCTTTGACGACCTTCTGAGCTGGTCTGCCAAGCTTTATTGTGGCTGTGGGATTATCCTCAGTGAATCCCTCCTGGATACACCATCTCCAAAATGCTTTGAGAGCAACCAGATATCTTTGTACGGTTGATTGTTCGAGGTTGCGACTCTCCCTCATATGACCAAGGAAGCCCCTGATATGATGCACAGTAATGCTGCGAATGTCTAGGGAGCACTTCTGATCCTTCAGATACCCAATGAATAGTCGTATCCTATGTTCATGGTGGTCGATGGTTAGATGTGACATGCCCTCAAGCTTGTAACTGAATACAAATCCATCCAAAAGTTGTGGTAGACTGAGGTCTGTTTTCGTATCTACGCACGATGAACGGTTTTGGGGACGGACTGTGGTGTCTTGACTTCTGTCACGATGAGTGGTGGGCCACAGTGTTCAATAGATAGAACTAAACAACCGGTTTTTACGGCTACATTCGTATTCCACTAGGCGTGTTGGAGCAAGAATAAGCGAACAATCACCGTGAAGCAGAGGGTGGTTTGATTCTAATCCTCTCTCTCCCCGACCATACTTTTTGAAGTGGTCTAATGGAGACGGACACTTGGAAAAGAGTGATAGACTTTTGGAGAGGTGTTCACATTGCACCCGGATTAAAAGAAACAAACCTGACGTACCGTCGAGTGACGGCCAGTAGCGTTTAGGATCAACCCGTCTGTTTCTTCAAATCCCGTCTGTACCTTCCAGTGTCATTTGGTATCGGCAAGTGGCAAGAAGTTCGTTAGCAAAATGTTAGCAAAAATGGCTTTAAATCACAAGCGGCGTATTCCGATAATCAGACCGGCAACGACAAAATTAAAATCCGGACTCCAACATAAGAGCCCGGATTTTCGCATATCAGATCTTTTGATTTAAGTCCTATGCTTTCCCAATTCTGAACATCTTGGTGCCGCGCTTTGGGCAGGCACCCTGAGTCGCCGGCTTACCGTTTTTCATGATCACTTTCTTGGGATTCTTCATCTCTTTCTTGGCGCGGCATTTCATGCAGTATGCTGTCATTGAGATACCTCCTGAATAAAGTTGCAGCTCACCATACTTCATTGTAATAGCTAATGTCAATCAGATATTGCTTTCAGTGCTCCAAATGACTATTACATGAAACTAATCTCGATTGATGATTGATTTGATTGATGGAACTGCCGCTTCAATGGAACTAGTGGGAATAGGGTACGAAACAGGATACTATCATGCAACTTCCGCTATCAAGCATCGTTTGTACCCCATGCCCTCTCTCGATTGATTCAATTCGAAGGCTTCCCCGATTTATCAATGCCCTGTTATAATCTGACCAATTAGTATTCCGGCAATTAAATATGATACTTCATATCATTGACGGGCAAATGTAACCAAGTGTCATATATATTCGCCGGAGTAATAGTAACTTTGTAGTGGGTTTGCCAGGGATGTTTTTCCATTGTGGGGGACACTTCCATTTCTGTATTTCCCCCACTGATAGGCTAACCCCTCAGCTGCATTTATGCAAC
>CAZWIP010000235.1:0-4563 GCA_964634125.1 uncultured Dehalococcoidia bacterium | reverse complement strand
AATATTCTAATTCCAATAGATTTAATATATGAGATTAATTACATGTAATTTCCCTTTACAAATAAAACAATACCTAATACTCCCTTGCATAATTACCTCGGTTCAAAGCTTTCGAGGTTGAAAAAGTCTAGCATAAGTATGTGGATTTTTCAATAACGGGCATACTAATGTTATCGATGATATTAAAATACAATATTCTATGATTTTAATTGACATATAGGGACATATAATATTATACTGTGCCCAAAACTGTTCTTAACTGCCAATTATTACCAAAATCGCTTTTGTATAACTATATGACTGGTGTAGTTATATTAATTTGGCGCTATGGGCTAAGCTGAAGACAGTTGGACCAATACAATTGAGATCAAGAATCGGAGTTTTGACTACGAGAAAATACATATAGGAGATTGAAAAGAATGGGTGGATATGGCTATAGTGGAAAAACTCTCATGGTTGATGTTACATCAGGCAAAATATCAGATATTCCCTCTGATGTATATACGGACGGGTTCATTGGTGGAAGAGGTGTTGCCGCAAAGATATATTGGGACATGGTTCCACCTGAAACCAAAGCCTTTGATCCGGAGAATATATTGGTTTTCACCACTGGTCCCTTGGCTGGACTTCCAATCATCGCCGGCTCTCGCTGGCAAGTGTGTGGCAAGTCTCCAGTGACAAACCCTGAGCATTTCAGTTATGCAAACCTTGGCGGCACCTGGGGAACTGCACTGAAATTCGCTGGCTATGATTCGCTCGTGCTTCGTGGTAAATCAGAAAAACCCGTCTTCCTTTACATTCATGATGATATTGTTGAGATCAGGGATGCTTCGTTTATGTGGGGTAAGGGAGCGATTGAGACTCGGCAAATTATCAAGGATGAAGTGGATAGCGCGGCACGGGTCGTGGCCATAGGTCCTGCCGGTGAAAATATGGTTGTCCTGGCCAGCTTGCTTGCGGATAACGATTCGAGTGGTGGTGGTGGTTTTGGATCTGTCTTGGGATCGAAGAATGTAAAAGCTATTGCAGTGAAGTCCGGTGAACGAAAGGTGACAATAGCAGACCCAGACAGATTTCGGGAACTAAGTAGGAAATTCCGTGACTTCGAAAGGCTCCCTTTCCATCTGGTGGAGGCTGATCACAATGTACTTGGCCCCTTGGAAATAACATTGCCCAAGCTAAAACAACAGATTTGCTATGGCTGCACGGGTTGTATGAGGGTTACCTACGAAGCAGATAGTGGCGAGACTGGTAAGTTCATGTGCCAATCCGCCTGGTTCTACCAGCAGTTATCGCAGGGATACTACGGGCAATGGAACGATGTGCCTTTCCATGCCAACAAACTGTGTAATGAATACGGCCTCGATACGATGGCCCTGCAGATGATGATACTATGGCTGATTGAGTGCAATGAAGCTGGAATCTTGAATGGGGAAAATATCGGAATTCCTATGGAAGAGATCGGTAGCTTGAACTTCATTCAGACTTTTGTGGAGATGGTATCTCTTCGGCGAGACTTTGGAGATGTACTCGCGCGTGGGACTATTGAGGCAGCTAAGACTCTAGGAGACGCCGCCGAATCAAACGCTGCTAATCTTTTGTCTAAAGCTGGGTGGGGCGATTTGTACGGCCCTCGGCTCTACAATACAACTGCGTTGATGTACGCCATGGAGCCAAGGCCTTCTATTCATCAATTACATGAAATTGTAGGAACAATGTACAAATGGGAAGCCTGGGCTAGGAACATAGAAGGCGCTATCGCTTCCAGTGAAGTACTCCGTAGTATTGCAAAGAGATTTTGGGGCAGCGAGATAGCTGCTGACTTCTCCACATATGAAGGTAAAGCGTTGGCAGCCAAGACGATTCAAGATCGGGAATATGCAAAAGAGTGTCTCATTCTGTGTGATTGGCAGTGGCCTATTATGGATTCCCTACACTCCCCTGATCATGTTGGAGATCCCACAATGGAAAGTAAAATCCTGTCAGCAGTCTTGGGCAAGGAAGTGGACGAGCAGAGTTATTATGAAATTGGCGAAAAAGCTTTCAATCTTCAGAGGGCCGTTCTCTGCAGAGAAGGACACTCAGGAAGGTTGGGGGATGTACTCCCCGAGAGTCGTCACTCACAGCCCATAACAGGCGAGTCCTGGTTAGATCAAGCTAATGCTGGCTGTCTCGTACCGGGTAAGAACGGAGAGATCATATCTAAAAAAGGGTCCGTGGTAGACAAAACCAGCTTTGAAGCCATGAAAGATGAGTATTACCAATTACGAGAATGGGATGTAGCCACTGGTTTCCAAACCAAAGCGAAGCTGCACCAACTGGGATTGGCAGAACTGGTCAGTGATTTGGAACAGAGGGGGCTTCTGGCAGAGACTACTTAGTCGTGTTTGCTGCCACTTATACCATACATTCTACCAGACAAGAGAAAAAGGAGGTTTCACGATGGAAGAGTTGAAGGACTATAATGGGGAATTCAAACCAGATCTAAAGCTTGAAGATTTCTCAAAGGAGGCTCTGGTACAACTATGCGATGCTGCATCCAGGCTCATAGTGGGAATAGACGGAATTTGGCGCGATCTTGTCAAGGAGTACTTTGGCGAAGAGAAGGCAAATGAACTAAGTCAAAAGGCGTGGCAAATGAAGATACCTATGTTCGTTGGATGTCTCTACGGCATAACCGATACTGTAACTTTGAAACTTGAAGACTTCTCGAAGGAGGCTCTGATAAGACTTCGCGATGCTGAAGGCAAGCTCATATTGGGAGTAGACGCAATTTGGCGCGAACTTGTCAAGCAAAACTTCGCCGAAGGGAAAGATTCGGAACTGGGCCAGGAGGCATGGAGAAGGAACATACCTCTGCATATCGGTCGTGGACTGAAGGCGTTGAACATAGAAGGCGACGACGTGACTGCCCTGTTCAAGTACTTCCAGATCGACCCGACAACCGGAGGGGTCTCCGAAGAGGAATATGATCTTAAAAGCGGTTCTCATGGAGTTATGACCATGACACGGTGTTTTCCTCTTGAACTCATGGAAATGTATGGGGACGATGCATCAATAGCGTTCGCATGCCAGGAACTCGACGGTTGGACATTTCAATACGCTGCCAACGTTATTAATCCTAATATCGAGGCTAAATGTATCAAGAGACCACCTCGAAGCAGTAAAGACGAAATAGCATGCAAATGGGAATTCTCGCAGGTTTAGATTCGCTTAGATAATACAGGTTTGTTCTTAAGAGGAGGCGTATACGCCACTTGTTGTATATGGCCAATGCGTCCAATGGGCTGCATATTCTCAATGTACTCTTTGATCTCTGGGTCCACCCCCATCAAATGACGTGCCATTGTGATGTCGATAAGGAGACGACAGGCATGAAAATACTGCTTACAGGTGCCTTTGGCAATCTGGGATCAAACACGCTGGAGGCTCTGCTCCTGCACAAGAAACACGAAATACTATGCTTTGATATGCAAAATCCCCGAAATGCAAAGAAGATGGAACGGCTTTCCGAGATCGGGAAGTTCCAGACAAGCTGGGGAGATATAACTGATGCGCAAATCGTATCTCAGGTAGTTGAGGGACAAGAGTGCATACTCCATTTGGCTGCCATTATTCCTCCACTAAGCGAACAGTCTCCTGATTTCGCATACCGGGTCAATGTTGGAGGGACACACAACGTAATAGAAGCCGCGAAACGACATGGAAAACCTCCCAAGATGGTTTTCACCAGCTCAATATCAGTGCATGGGAACAGGTTCTCTGAGCCACCACCCAGAAGGGCCGATGAACCCGTACAGCCAACAGATCACTACACCCACTGTAAAGTAGCTTCAGAAAAGGAGTTGATGGAAAGCGGTATTGGCTGGACGATACTCAGACTCGGTGTTGCCCCGCAAGTTGACATGCGGGATCGCGATATCAGTGGTTCTCTTGAGTCCTTGTTTGACATTCCACTGGAACAACGAATGGAGTTTGTCCATCCGGCAGATGTTGCTACGGCAATCGTCAATTCTGTCGAAGCTGACACCATCGGGAAGATACTGTACATTGGGGGCGGCAAAAATTGCCAGATGACAAACCGGTATTTTCAGACGCAAATGCTGCAGGCATTGGGAATCGGTATGGTCAGTGAGAAAGCTTTCAGAGTACCCAATGATGAAAGCGATTACTGGTATACCGATTTCATGGATACTGAGGAGTCACAGAGGCTTCTCAACTTCCAGAATCACTCTTTCGATCAATACACTAAGGAACTACAACGGATCTATGGATGGAGAAGGATTTTCATAAAGGTACTTAGCCCTATCGTCAGGCACTGGATGATGAAGAAGTCTCCGTACTATAAGTCTGCATAGTATCCATGGTGTGAGACTTGAAGAAACAGTATTATGCATCTACGGGGAGTTACCTGAAAAGGAGGTTGATGGTTCGATTGCGGTAGATAATAATTTCCACAAATACCATGTACCAATATATTAGATATGGAGTCAAGTAAGAATTTGCTAGTCCAGAATAGAGGATTTTGGTCTCAGGCCTCCACATACTGAACGCTGTATTACT
>CAZWIP010000234.1:0-4568 GCA_964634125.1 uncultured Dehalococcoidia bacterium | reverse complement strand
TGGAGAGTGACCTGCCCATCCGGGGCCTGCGAGCGCTCACCTCCTGCTTGTAAGGTAGATATCGGTGACTTATATCTGGTTGATATTACTGAGCTTAGGGCGGAATATGAAAATTGGTGGCCTGCCGATGGCCTGCCTGCCCGACGCCGTCAGGCGGCAGGCAGGGGAGACTGCCCACGCATGAATTTACTCGTGTAGAAAGTCAGAGCAAATCGATCCAAATCATTCCGGTGACACCGACATGACCTTCACGGCGGCAGGTCTAAGGCCTGGCCCTTTCACCTTCAACTTCATCGTACCTACTTCATCACCAGAACGCAGGATGATCATGGCCTTCCCGTAGAAGAGGTCAACCGTCTGGGACTGAAAGGATTTGAACGATTGCGGATTGCCATTCCCCACAGCCGCGATCTCACCAGAACCTTTCAGAGAGATACGCAGGGGCTGAGCAGCCAAAGGAGTGGGATTGCCATTCTTGTCAAATGTTTCTACAAGAACGAAGGACAGATCCTCCCCATCTGCCCGGATGATCTCACGGTCAGGTGTCAGGGCCAACCGGTACGGTTCACCGGCCGTGTGCATGAAGTTTTCTCCCAGGATCCTGCCATCCTTGTAAGCCACGGCTTTCAGTTCCCCGGGCTCATAGACGACGTCGAGCCACATGAGTCGGAATCGCTCGATTGAGTTCTCTGAATCCGGCTGCTTGCGCTGTACTCCCTGGGACTTGCCGTTCAGGAATAGCTCGGCGCTGTCTCCATTCGTATAAACAAATACGGGAGTGGCTTTGCCTATGCGATCGGGCCAGTTCCAGTGCGGTAGAATGTGGATGGTCTTCTCTTCCGGCAGCCAGTAACTTTTGTACAGGTAATAACGGTCCTTGGGGATCCCGCAGAGGTCCACGATCCCGAAATAGGAGCTCCGGGAGGCGACCTCGGGACCCATACCGTTCTCTTCGGCCCACTGATTGTTGTAGGGTGTGGGTTCACCCAGGTAATCAAATCCGGTCCAGACAAATTCGCCTGCGTTGTAGGGTTCCTGCTGCTGCCACATAAAATCATCGTCCGCGACCTCCGCCCACCAGGGGGCATTCAGGTCGTAGGAGCTTACCTGCAGGGACATGGTGAAATCCGTTTTCACTTCCGGCAGGGGCAGCTCGTAAAATCCCCTGGTGCTCAGGGTGGAAGCTGACTCGCTGATGATCACGGCCTTCCCCGGTTCCAACTCCCGGGCCAGGCTCCACCTGCGACCATAATTCCAGGAGTGCACATCATAATAGTCGAAATGTCTCAGTTTGGCGCTCTCCCGGCTATCGCACACCAGGGTTACAGGCCGATTGGGATCGTACTCTCGCACCAGGGACACCATGGTATCCAGCTTCTGGAAACCGCCCTCGATGTTCCACTGGACGTCCCCGATCTCATTGCCCACACTCCACAGGAAAATGGAGGGATGGTTCCGGTCCCGTAAGACGAAGTTCCGAATATTACGTCGCGCGAAATCATTGAAATCCGTTGTATCGACGATGTCCGCCTTGCCATCATACTTGTCGAAGATCTCATCGAAGACCAGCAATCCCATGCGGTCACAGAGTTCAAGGAGTTCCGGCGCTGCCACATTATGGCTGTTGCGTACCGAGTTGCAGCCCATTTCCTTCATGATCTCCAGCTGCCGCTCCATGGCGCGGGTGTTGAAGGCCGCTCCCAGAGGTCCCAGGTCGTGGTGCAAGTTGACTCCCTTGAACTGGACCCTTCTGCCATTTAGGTGGAAACCATCATCGGCCGTGAAGAAAAAATCGCGAACACCGAAGGTCGTGGTCTTGGCATCTCTCTGCTCCCCACCCACGAAAAGCACAGTCTTGAGTTCATAAAGATAGGGATCATCTATATCCCAGCGGCGCGGATCTGAAAGGTTTAGACTGTCAATGCACTTCAGACCATTTCCTGTACCGGTTAAAGACGATTCCATTTCGGCAACAATGTTGCCTTGAGCATTCTTGATCTGCTGCAGGACCCGGATCGACTGATCCTGATCAGTGCCATTATTCATTGTTGTCTCGATGAAGACCTTCGCGGCGTCATCACTGATGTCCGTGGCGTGAACTCCTACGCCCCAGATATCGATGTGAACGGGATCCACTGCCAAAAGCTGTACCTTGCGGAATATACCGGCACCCGGGTACCAGCGACTGTCATGCTGTCTTGTGTCGACGTGAACAGCGAGTTTGTTCACGTTCCCGAAAGTCAGGTGATCGGTGATGTCCAGGTAGAATGAGTTATAGCCATAATCCCAGCTACCGACGAGTACTCCGTTGATGTAGACGGAGGGAAAAGACATGACCCCGTCGAAAATGAGGTAGACCGTCTTGCCTGCGCAGGCTTCGGGAATATCCAGGTCCCGGCGGTACCAGCCTTGGCCCTTCCAGGGCAGTTTACCCGTATTCCCGTCCCCGGTGCTCTCAAAAGGTCCTGCGATAGCCCAGTCATGTGGTACCCGTACCTCACGCCAGCTGGAATCATCATAGTCTGCTTCCACAGCACCCTTAATATTACCTTTCATGAAGCGCCAGTCTTTATCTAGGATCAGGCTGAAGCGATCCTGAGAGAATGATGGTAGTGCGGCGCTGATCATCAGGATAACAATCCCGGTAGCCCTCATGATCATCATAGTGATTCCCCTGAGCTCAAGCATTTCTCCATGGTATTTCTCATTGTGTAGCCACGAACGATCAATTCTGTCTTGATCACCACCGTTGTTGGTGTAAAGGCTTCATGGCTCTTCAATACATACGGCAAGGATTTAACTTCGTCTTGATTAATCCTTTAACCATGCTTCTCAACAGTGGCCTATAAGGCTTCAACTGATCCCCTTGCATCGGTCGATATCATTAAACCACATGTACTAAAACTTTTCTACTACTTCTTCTTCTCCATCCCACTGAACACATCCATGGAAGGCAGCGCCCGGCCATCAAAATCGAAGAGGGTCGCATTCTCCCAATGAGAATCGACACCTTCAACCGCTATCCATTCCGGTGACCAGTAATACAATCCCCGCCCCCGGCCGTTCAGGACATTCCGGACGATGTCATTAACCTCACGATAGAATGCGATCTGACCCTCGATGGTCGGTGGATAGCCCGGGTGAAGATCGCTTTCACTGCCCAGGATATTGCCGGCATTGTCCTTCCAGTCGAAGGTCCAGGGATAGGAGGTCTCAACCACATAGAGATCCTTCGCATAGCGGGTACTCAGATCGTTGAGGTTTGCGCGCAGCTCCTCCAGGGTGCCATGCCACTTGGGATAGAATGACAGGCCGATGGCATCGAATTCCAGGTCCCTGGCTATTAGCTTGTCGTAAAAACCACGCACCATCTCGTTCTTGCAACCGTTGTCATAATGGATCATGATCTCAGGGGCCTCATCACCAGCGGCATCGAGGATCCCCTTTCGGCCTGCCTGCAGCAGGGCAACAAGTTTGTCCCACTGATCGGGAGTGTCGAATTCGCCATCCACTCTTCCATCCGGCCAGAGCATACCGGGACGGATCTCATTCCCGATCTGTACCATGGTGGGTGTCGTGCCCTGAGATCCAAGTACCCCGATGACGTCGTGGGTATACTGGTAGACACTGTCAACCAATATCGGAAAATCGAGGCTGTCCCAGGCTGCAGGTTTGATCTGTTTCTGCGGATCAGCCCACCAGTCGGAGTAATGGATATCAAGCAGAAAATCCATGTCTGCAGCCTTGATACGTTTGGCCATGGCCTTGATCTGGTTGAGATTGTTGTATGGTTTTTCGGGCGTATGCCAGAGTTTCAGACGGATAGCATTGAAACCATGATCCTTCAGGAGTATGATAAGGTCCTTTTCACCCTCCTCGTCCGAGTATGTACCGCCATGGTCTTCGATCTCGGGTAGAAAGGATATGTCACCCCCGACGATGAATGGTCTGCTGTCAACCTCTGGTTGAGGTGCTACACCCGCACATGACAGCAGAACGAATAGTGCCAGGATGGCAACTGCCAAATAGGGATATCTCATTGGAACTCCATAGCTCTTGGTGTGAACGATCACCGCATAATGACGGTTTTTATTGAGCTCTGCATATTGACCTGCTGTAGAAGCAGGTAATAGATGCCGGAGGGAAGCGTTTCACCGGCATCATCACATGCATCCCAATACTGCCTGTGTTTCCCGGCTGTCTGATGTGCCATAACCAGGGTTCGGACCAGTTCTCCAGAGAGCGCATATACCTGAAGTCTGATATGTCCCTCAGTGTTTAGCGTGTAGTCGATCAGGGTACCGGAGTTGAAGGGATTGGGATAATTCTGCCCCAATATAAACCCATTTGCCACGCTATTGCGAGTTAGTGTAATATCAACAGCTGCGTTCGGCGAGAAATAATCCCAATGCAAGGTTGTATCCGCGAAGATCTCAGCATGAGAAAGCTGGAGTACCCTGTTCGGCCCCGCTTCGGTGATGATCTCACCGTCCTGCTGAAAACAGAATCTATAATCTGTAGCCTTCCAGCACATGTGGCACAGAATGGGCTGATTTTTTGAGAGAGAC
>CAZWIP010000233.1:0-4572 GCA_964634125.1 uncultured Dehalococcoidia bacterium | reverse complement strand
GTGACTGGGGGATCATTGCTACTTGACCGCCCCGGATCTTACGCATCTCTTTCTCACTTTTTTCCAGGAGGTTTTCACCTTCCAGAAGAATACGTCCACCAACGATCCGCCCTGCAGGTTCTGGTACGAGTCTCAAGATGGAGAGACAAGTCATGCTTTTACCGCATCCGGATTCTCCCACCAAACCTAGACTTTCTCCATGACCTAGAGTGAAGCTGATGCTGTCCACCGCTTTAGCTACTCCTCTTCGCGTGAAGAAGTACGTTTTCAGGTCCTCAATAACAAGTAATTCATTCACCATAAAACCCTGTACAAGTTAAATCAGTTTCGAATCATGCAAGGCATGATTCCGCAAACCTGTGTGAATCCATTATGCACTGCGAATCCGCGGATCCAGCCATGAGTAGAGAACATCTGCTAATAGATTCACTGAAATGAATATGAATCCATAAAAAAGAACGATAGCTTGGATCAGCGGAAAATCAGCTCTGGCTACGGATTCATATGCAAGACGCCCCATTCCCGGCCATGCGAATACGCTTTCCACAACGATCGAACCTGTTAATAGATAGCCAAACATCATCGCTGCCATTGTTACCACCGGGATGGCAGCATTCCTGAGAGCATGTTTTAAAATCACGGATTTTTCAGATGCACCCCTGGCACGTAAAAACATGATGTAGTCCGTTCCCAAAACCTCTAGCATTGATGAACGCGTCAACCGGGTCACGGCCGCAAGACTTACCCAACCGAGTGTGATGACCGGCATGACATATGTATCTGGGCCGCCCATTCCTGATGTTGGCAACAAGTCCCATGTTACAGATAACAGCAAAATCAACATGATACCAACCCAGAAACCAGGCAGGGATTGACCCAGCACTGCAACAGATCGTGCCAGAACATCCGGGTAGCGATTCTTACGAATGGCTGCCAGTACCCCCAGAAGAATACCTACTGGCATGACAAAAGCGAACGTAGCAGAGGCGAGTTTCAGGGTCGCTGGGAAGCGATCAACAATGAGATCGGTAACAGGTTCTTTTAAATAAACAGATTCCCCGAAATCTCCATGGGCAACGACATCCTTCATAAATATCAAATACTGCTCGGGTATGGATTTATTGAGACCTAATTCCTCTCTGAGTTCTTCCCTATCGGCTTCGGTCGCTTCACTGGGCAGTAACAGATAGACAGGATCCCCCGCAATTCTTGGCAGAATGAATACTACAATGCTTAATAACCATAGTGTGACAAGGATGATGCTGATTCGTTTCAATAGATATCTAACCATGTTAACAACCAATTACAGGCAGCGCATTGCGAATATACTACGACGGTTGATGCATATACGCATTGATCCCACACTCAAACAATAGAATTGTTCACAATTCAATGTCATTAGTGATGGTTGCTGTAACACTATCGTTGAAACGAGTATAAGTCAATCCGTAGATCTACGGATTAATTAAGGTGAATGGAATGAGTGTGAAGAGCGGTTTGAGGAAGTGCTAACTTTATCAAGCTGCTTCTTTTGTACATTTGAAAATAAATCTAGCCTTGATCTCAATTTCGCATGCCCCAACAGAATCATATTCACACTTCTACTACCCTGAACCGGTGAATCCACCGTCTACGTAGATATTCTGACCGGTAACATAATTGGAGGCATCTGAAGCTAGATATACGGCAAGGAGGGAAATGTCTCGCGGTTTCGCAAAATTGTGGAATGGTATCTGGTTCAATAGTTTATCCAGGAAATCTTTGGACTCAGGCGCAAACAATGGGGCTGCCATCTCCGTCTCCACTCCTCCCGGACCAATGGCGTTTACATTTATATTGTATCGAGCCCATTCCCAGGCCAATTTTCTGGTGAATAGAGAAAGGGCTCCCTTACTGGTTACATAGGCGGTATTGTAGAGCATACCCACTCTACTAGCTACTCCGGACGTGATGTTGATGATCTTTCCCTGTCTTCGCTCAATCATGTGAGGTCCAACGGCTTGGCACAGTAGGAATGGAGCAGTCACATTCGTGTCTATTACCCGATGCCATTCCTCTTCAGTCATCGGCGATAGCTTTAGATGTGGCAAAGCGGCAATTGGCTTGTCGATCCCCGCGCCTGCATTATTCACAAGGATGTCAATTTTCCCAAATTCAGCCAGGCTTTTTGCCACCATGTCTTGAATCTGATCAATTCGAGTAATATCCGTGGGAACAGTCAAGCATTTCCGCTCCAACTGTCGGATTTCAGCAGCAGTCTCGTTGATCTGGCTCTCGGTACGAGCCACAACAACCACGTCCGCCCCGGCTTCCGCAAGTGTCAGGGCAATATCCCTGCCGATGCCTCTACCCGCGCCAGTAACGATCGCTGTTTTGCCAGTCAGGTCATATTCTTTCAGAAACGCCATCATCCAAACCCTGCATTACACGCTATCATTTTTTCGCCGATTTCTCAATATCCCTGGTCCTCTGCCGAGTTATGCGCTTATCAATTTCCTCCACTGCCATTTTAGCCGTAAAGGCGCATCCTGGCGTTCCACCCAACCATCCTCGCGGTCCAACAGCTTCTCCAACCTGATACAGATTCTCAATCGGTGTCTTCTGTTTCATTGGCTGGTACCCTTGGAACGGTGTATTGGTTATCGTGGGCCAATCCCCCCAATAGCACCCGACATGAAGAACTTCGCCATATTTACTAAAGAGAGGAATGTTATCTTTTAGGTCCTGGATATGCAGATCTACTTCCTCCTTCATGTTCCAGTGTCCTGTTTGTTCTGCTGGACCAGATATTGAGTAATGTACATGTCTATCCGGAGGTGCCAATCCAGGAATGACCATTGAAGGAATCATCATATTTATCATTCTTCTGGTCTTCAAGGTAGTCACTACAGGCCAATCATATAGTGGCCGATCACTAATGGTGGTTATCCACATCTGAAATGCAGGCCTCATTCTGTCTACTTCCTGTAGAAAGCCTTTATCAAAATTGTCTCTGCCAGCCAACTCGACAGTCCGTTTGGGGCCAGCATTACTGATCACTGCATTGGCTGTAACTTCGATCTTTCCCTGTGGAGTATCCGCTATTATACCTCTCGCTTTCTCATCTGAGACCAATATACTCGTAACAGGACTCCGAGTCCAAACATCACTGCCTCTTGCTTTGATTACCGATACCAGTGACTCCATCAGAGCAATGCTCCCACCTAACGGAAAACATGCCGCGCCATATGACCTCATCATGCCGGTTCGTACATCAAAAAACTCCTGTGCTGAAGCTTCATGAGCATTCGCAATGATAAAAGCTGAACAGACATTCTGGAACAATGCATGTACGTTATCGGTATCAGTATATTGTAATAGCCAGTCACGTAGAGTAATTTCGTTGGATGGTTTTTCCCAGGTATCGGCCCGGCGCATAGCTTTTTTTATTCTATTGTATTCGCTCTCATCCTGGCAGCAGTGTGATAACACAGCATTAAACTGCCCTTTTTCTGGTAGAGGTATCTCGGCTCCATCCACAAGATACTTGCCTTCAGGATGCTGTTGCACATCAAATTCAGCGCCGATCTCGTCGAAAACCTCTCGGAACGGGCCACTACTTGGTACACCAACTGCGCCAACGGGAACTTTGTATCCTTTATAATCAATAGTTGAGCACCTGCCTCCTACTGCAGGCAGCTTCTCCACAACTAACGATTTATAGCCTTTATGGGCAAGTAACGCACCAGCACATAACCCCCCAACGCCAGAACCGATCACTACTACATCATATTTATCTTGCCTCATTGCGAGTTCTCCATCGAGCTTAAAGCATCGACCGGGCAATTCTCAATGCATGTTAAACACTCGGTGCACCTTTCATGATCGATTTGCAGATAGCCCCAAGCTAGCAGGGCTTCTTCTGGACAAAATGGCTGACATCGTCCACATCCCACGCAGATGTTCTCAGCAACAACAATCATGATTTATCACCTCCAGGACTAGATCATTACAAGTCCACCATCGACGCTATAGTGCTGGCCAGTGATATAACTTGCCTCGTCCGATGCCAGGAATATCACCAAGTTGGCAACTTCTTCAGGTTCTCCCAAACGTTTTAATGGAATCGGTCTGGCTATTTTTTCCAGGAATTCAGAGGGTTGGCTTAGTAGGTTTTCCGTTCTAATCGGTCCCGGAGCAACGCAGTTAATCAATATTCCATATCGAGCTACTTCTACGGCAAGATTCTTGGAAACAGTCGCGATAGCTGCTTTGCAGGCCGGGTAAAGATATGGTCCTCCGGGTTGAATACCTTTGGTTGCAGCTGAGGTAATGTTAATAATCCGACCATAATTCTGGTTCATCATTAAAGGAATCACAGCTTTACAAAAATAAAGGGTTCCCTTGAGCGTTATATTAATATGCTTATCCCAATCGACAACATCTTCTTCATAGAATTTCCCACCGGCATTGACATCCAAATATGCGGCACAATTGACAAGGATATCAATTCTCTCAAATTCATCGATTGTCTGCTTAACACATTCTTTTACCTCATTCTCTTGAGAGATATCAACTTTAATGGCTAGTGAT
>CAZWIP010000232.1:0-4583 GCA_964634125.1 uncultured Dehalococcoidia bacterium | reverse complement strand
ATCCATTATTACGACATCCGGTTTAAGGTCCAGAGCTTTTTTGATGGCGTCTTGCCCATCTGTAGCTTCGCCAACAACAGTAATATCAGGCTCAGCCTCAAATACTTCGGCCAAACCGACACGCCATACTTGATGATCATCTGCCATCAATACTCTTATTGGTCCGCATTCTTGGTTCATAGCAGCTATTCCATTTACTCTTGGTCTGATAGACATGATTTTCACTCTGTACTGTATCAAAACTGCGTTGAGTTGCGGTTACTTCAATCTGGACAAAAACTTTCAATAGTTTGGGAGATGTCATTCTAGCATAGGATAAAAACAGAGAACAAATCAAGAATAAAAACGGTAACAAATTGGTTATATTTTGGTATAAATCTGAGAACCAGTTTCGATTTCTTCTGGATTTAGAATGATTGTATTCGGGTAAACAAATTCGCTTCAATAGAATCTTGGGATACGTTTTTAGATTTTTGTTTTTCTCTGGCCTTTAGGAATATTCACATGAAAAGTACTTCCTTTACCAGGTTTCGATTCTAATTGTACCGAACCGCCCAATGTACTAGCTGCCTTCTTGACAATAGCAAGTCCGATACCAGCGCCCTTGTACTCTTCCTTAAGATGAAGTTGCTTGAATACCTTGAAAATATCTCCATGGTGACGAGCGGCGATGCCGATGCCGTTATCTTTCACAGAGAATTCGTAGTCATCCTTCCCTATAGCCTTCCACCGAAATTCGATACGCTTGCTAGGCTTGTTATTGAACTTGATCGCATTATCAATCAGATTACGAAAAATCTGAGTTAGCAGAATCGAGTTGCTGTTGATGGTTGGCCAATCGCCCTCCATAACAATATTTATATCTGGTGATAATCCGGAAGAAGCGATTACTTTCTGAAGTAATGCGCCGATATCAATTGGCTCAATGAGGAGTTCTCTTTCACCCAGACGTGAGAGGTCCAACAAATTCTGAGCTAGTTGCAAGCTCTCTGCCACTGAATCGTCTATTTTGTTGAGGTGATCTTTGTTATCCTGAAAGGGTGTGTTTGATAACTCTTTGCGCAACAGATGAGTATTAAGACGAATCACTCGCAGGGGAGCACCAATGTCATGGGAGGCAACATATGCATAATGAGAAAGTTCTTCGTTCACGTCTTTTAGTTTGTTTGCATAAATCTGCAATTGATCCTCGTCCTGTTTACGTTCCGTGATGTCCATAGCGAATATATGGAAACCGACAACTTCGGGGCCTTTCATTAAAAGGGAGTTTACAGTTCTAATCCAACGCCTCTCTCCGTCAGCTCTAATTATTTCTAGTTCTAAAGGTCCAACTTCTAGGCCTTTTACCATCTTCTCTAAAATTTCTGCCAACTTGGGCAGATCATTAGGATCAAGTGTCAACAGCTTATCAAATGGTTGGCCAATGATTTCCTCTCTTGGGTAACCTACCAGTTTCCCTGTCGTCTCATTGCAATCGAGAATGACACCAAAAGCGTCGAGCACTGTGATAGAGGCTGGTGCACTCTCAAATAGGTCTCGGTATCGCTCCTCGCTATCCTTCAGTGCTTCTTCTGCCTTCTTACGGTTCGTGATATCGCGCACAAAGCCAAGAACAGCGGGGTTTCCTTCGTATGTTACCAATCCGCCGCTAAACTCAATAAAGACTTTGTTGCCATTCTTGTTCCTTAAAATAGTCTCATATATAGTTGGAACAGCGTCTCCAGCCATCCGCTGCTCATAATATTTAGCTACGTCAGGGAGTTCATCTGGATCGACGTAATCGGAAAATGGTGTATTCAGTCTCTCCTGTATATCGTAGCCAATGATTTTCCCCATACGTGCGTTGGCAAACTTAGCGATTCCGTCTTGAATGACCACAATTCCATCATTGGAACGTTCAACTACCTCCCTGTACTTCTCTTCACTCTCTCTTAACGCATCCTCTGCTTGCCTGCGTTCAGTGATATCTCTCACGATAACCAAGACGGCTTTTCTCCCATCACCAAGCCGGATTACCCTGCCACTTGCTTCAGTTAGGAGAACAGTTCCGTCCTTTCGGCTCCCTTTTATCTCGGTTACAATAGTAGTTTCGCCATCAAATGCTTCCGTGAGCTTTTCGGCTATATCCTGGTAACTCTCTGGTAAGACATAATTGAATTCTCCGAAGTTCTTCCCGACCACTTCCTCTCGTTTGTACCCCCAAACATCCTCAATCCTTTTGTTTACATCAAGGATTGTTCCAGTTTCATCCAGGTAAATTATTTCATCACTCGCATCTTCAAAAATTGTCCTGAATTTCTCCTCGCTCTCTCTCAGTGCCTCTTCCACCTTCTTACGTTCGGTAATATCACGTGCAACGTGTACTATGCTTAATTTCTTGCCACTTTCATTGGTCACATAATTGGAAGTAGTTTCAATGAGATGCCAGCCCCCCCATTTATCACGAATCCGATATTCAGTGGTGGTCGTGGAACCCTGCTGTAAAGACTGCTGAAACTGGGACAACAGCAGATTTTTATCTTCCGGTTGTACAATATCAATTCCTGGCATTCCAATAAGATCCTTTGCTTCATAACCGAGTTTCTTATGTGAAGGACTTACATAGAGATATGTACCATCCAAGGTAGTCAAAGCTATCAAATCATCACTGTTTTCAGCTACTAAACGATATTTTTCTTCACTCTCCCTTAGAGCCTCTTCTACCTGCCTGCGCTCCGATATTTCTTCTTCAAGAGCCGCGTTTGTATCCATTAGTTCAATGTTAAGTCGTTTAGTTTCCTCTTCTGCTTTTCTACGTTCTGTTGTATCCCTGTAGTTCGTAACAATACCGTTGATTCGAGGATCATCAAGAAGATTGTTGCCTATACCGTTTAGCCATCGCCATGATCCATCCTTATGTTTGTAGCGCACTTCCAATGTTGCGCTACTTCCTGGGTTGTTGGCCAAGTTACTAAATACATCAGTTATGTTTTCTAAATCATCTGGATGAATAAATTCATACCATGATTTGCCAATCCATTCATCAGGTTCGTAGCCAATAATACGTCCACCTGAAGGGCTGGAGTATACGACTGATCCCTCTCCATCCAAAAGAACAATGCCATCAGAAGAATTCTCTATGAGCATTCTAAATCGTTCTTCACTGCGTTTGAGTTCCTCCTCGGCTCGCTCGCGTTCAGCGATTTCTTTTTGCAGCTGTTTGTTGGACTCATCAAGTTCAACAGTGCGCAGCCTGACCTGGTTTTCCACATCGTCGTAGGCTCGTTTAAGCGCTTCTACTGCCTGCTTTCTCTCAGTGATGTCTCTTATGATATTGATAACACCATGTACTTTGCCGTCTCTTTCTATTGACCTGGAATTCACTTCAACGAAAAGCTTTGTCCCGTCTTTTGCAAAAATCTCAAATTCCGTAATATCGCCATATTTACCTTCAACTCTGTCTTTAAATAATGCCAGGCTTTTTTGTAATTCTTTGGGTTCGAAAATCTCAAATTCAAGAAATTCTCTTCTGATAACCTCTTCACGTTTATAACCGAACTCTTCAATTTTGCTGTTTACATCAATAACTCGTCCATTAATATCCACATAAACAATTAAGTCATTAGCATTTTCAAAGATCGTCCTGAATTTATCTTCGTTTTCTTTGAGGGCATCCTCTGTTTGTCTACGCTCGGTTATATCGCGAAAATTGGCGACGATGCCTCCAACAGCTGGGTTATCGAGTAGGTTTTTACCAGTTATATCCAGAATGCGCCACGAGCCATTCTGATGCTGAGCACGTACTTCCGCGTGTATAACGGAATTGGGTTTCCGTAATAGCTGTTCAAATAAATCTGCAGCTTTTGGTAAATCATCTAGGTGAACAAAATTAAGTCCATTTGTCCCGATTCGATCATCCACCGGCATGCCCAATATCTCTTCAACGGATGGCCCCCGGTAACAAACTGTAGCGTTCGTGTCGATGATAGCAATAGCATCTGAGGAGTTTTCTATGAGTGCCCTAAAGTGTTCTTCCTTTCGCCGTAATTCCTTCTCGACTTCCTTACGCTCGCTAATATCTACAATAATTCCAGTAACACCTACGGGTTCTTCATCTTTGATCTTGGGAACTCCATAGGCCAAAGCCGGGAATGTGGTACCGTTTTTCCGTACTGCGGTGAACTCAACCGCATCCAGCTTCTCTCCATTCAATATCCGTGAAATAGACTCTTCGATTCTATCTCGATCTTCAGGAACAAACATTTGAATCCCGCTTATTCCCTCATCAAATTCATCTTGGGTGTAACCAAATGTATTAAAGGCCTCTCGATTTGCATACGCAATAATGCCATACTTGTCAATCTCGAAAACGATTTGCGGTAATAAATCTGCTAAATTTTTGTAGTTTTCATCAACATTCATGGTTAGATCACAGTCTCCTTATGAGGTGTTTTAAAAACTGACAGTGAAGTTACATTTGTGTTTGTCTTCAAAAATAGATATGCAGTAATAATATCATAGGTGGTCAGAAAACCTCGATTATTAAAATATGATGGTTAGCAAAACGCCAAAAAGCCCTCTAGGAAAAATCCCCTGGAGGGCTT
>CAZWIP010000231.1:4304-4585 GCA_964634125.1 uncultured Dehalococcoidia bacterium | reverse complement strand
TGGGATCGACTAATTCTTCTAATATTTTCCTATCAACCGACACGTCCTCTCCCCGTATGATGAAGTCGACGAACTTGCTCTGTTCTGTGGCAAGTTTCGATACGAGTTGCTTAAGATGATTGAATATCTGTCCAACTGAAACCATCCTCAGCTTCAATATTCCCATATAAAGATCATTTGTAGTCCTATCAAGCGTCGAGTTTATTTCCTTGATACTTGCGTAGTTTTGGGTCTCGGTGATCCTGATGAACTGGTTCCTCACAAGGACAAGTTCTTCAATG
>CAZWIP010000231.1:0-4294 GCA_964634125.1 uncultured Dehalococcoidia bacterium | reverse complement strand
GAAGAGCTTGTTCATGTCGTCCACCTTCACCTTGATCTCATCGATCTGGTTACCCGTTTCATTGTTGGCTCCCGATCCGATAGTCACCGAGTTCTCACTGAGCATCAAATCCTCGACCTTGGTGAGGAGTGAGTCCATCTTGTCGTTCCCCGAGAGGCTAGCTAGACCTTTGCTCTCTACCTCCTCTAACCCCAACTCTTCTGGTGCTACCTCATCGTAGACGGGTGAGACGTTGAAAACTTCCTGGAAAACCTCCTCAAAGAACTGGGGGTTCTTGTGGGTCAATAGCAGGATGATTCCATCATCGAACTTCCCGTTTGAGACGTTATCCCCGTCCGGTAAGGTACCGAATACCTCGCCGTCGTCGGAGATCTTTTCTAGTAGCATGAATACCTGGATGCCAACCATTCCTCCACTGGGAATGTCTGCTTTAAGCAGGTAGATGACCTGCCCATCTGCTACCAGGTGAGATAACTTGTTCTTTCCCCTTTTATCGATGGATTCGTTGAAATGGGCTATGTACTCGTCCCTATTTTCTACTCCTTCGTTCTCGTTCGTCTTGTTGATTATATCTAGAATGTCAGAGGATAGAGTCCCCATTGGGTCTCCATCATCGATCATAACGGAGTTAAAGTCAAAGTTTTCCATCATTTTTACCTCACTAGTTTTTGTTGGGAGATCAGTAGAATAGGGTCTATTACAAAGATGATACGTCCATCCCCGAGAATCGTTACCCCGCTGATTCCCTTTGTGTTTTGGAAGGTACTATTTACTTCCTTTATCATAATTTCTCGCATCTCGACAATTTTGTCTACCTCCAAACCAAAGAGAGAGGTACCATCTTGGACAACGAGTATTTTCTTGTTTTCATTATCAGAGAAGGAAGTATTCAGTAATGCCCCCAAGGGAATAATTTTGATTACTCTGTCCCTGAGCTTGATAGCTGTATCCTTACCTAAACTATGGGTCAGACCTTTTCTTATTGAGACGTTTTCTTTTACATATTTTAAGGGAATAGCATAGCTAGTCTCTCCCGACTCGACTATCATTACTTTTAGGATAGAGAGCGTCAGTGGTAACTTTAGACTCATGGTAGTTCCCTCTCCTTTTGATGACTCGATGAAGATATTTCCGCCAAGAGCTTCTATCTTTGTTTTAACGACGTTCATCCCTACGCCTCGTCCCGAGACCTCAGTTACGTTGGATGCCGTTGTAAATCCGTTAAGCAGGATCAAGTTTAGCAGCTGACCTTCGGTCATGTTATCTGCTTCTGTTTTGGATAGAATATTTTCTTTAATGGCTTTGTCCTTGAGCTTTTCGGGATCTATTCCAGCCCCATCATCCTTGACAATGATCATGATGTGATCGGGTTTTCGTATAGCAGATAACGTGATGGTCCCTTCTCTTGTTTTCCCAGCTGCTTCTCTGTCATCAGGTAACTCTATGCCATGATCAACTGAGTTTCTCAGAAGATGCACCAATGGATCACCTAGTTCCTCCAATACTTTGCGGTCCAGTTCGATGTCTTTTCCTTCGATGACCAATGAGATTTGTTTGTTTTTTTGGTTAGATAGGTCTCGAACAAGACGAGGGAATCTGTTGAAGATATGCTCGACCGGAACCAACCGGATATGTGTTACGATTTCTTGGAGTTCCGTGGAAAGTCTGTCAATGTTTTCCACATTATGCGTAAGTTCAGGTATTTTTAACCTGGAGACCCTCTCAGTTAATTGACCTTTGCTAATCACTAGTTCCCCAATAAGATTCATCAGACGGTCGAGTTCTGATGTTTGAACTCGAAGTGATTTGATGGATTGTAGTTTGAATTGCCCACGCTCTTCTGATTTCTGCTCTTCCTTATGAATATCGTCAGATATAGTTATTTGACTTTCAACTTTGTTCGAGTCGAAGGCCTCGTGTATCAAGTTTATTATATCTTGGAAATCGATCTTCTCGTCGATGTTTTTCTCCAAGTTTTTTATTCTGTTCTCGATGAGGTCAAGTGAACTAAAGAAATGGTCCATGAGACCCTCAGGCATAGCCGCGCCTTTTCGGAGTAGGTCAAAAGCATCTTCCAATGCGTGAGTTAAGTGAGATATATCCTCATATCCCATCATTGAGGATGAGCCCTTAAGGGTGTGAGCTGACCTAAAGACTTCTTCAAGGTAACTTATCTCCCCTGAATCCTTTTCGTACGCCATCAAGCAGTCGTTTAGGTTCTGTAGATGTTCATTTACCTCCAAGAAAAATAGATCCCTGTACTCATCCATCATTGGGTCGGCAGAGTTGTCCTCTGTATAATTCAGGTTATCTTGGCTCGTGGACATTGTTAATGACACCTTTTCACGATTTCACGAGGAATTTTATTTAAGGGAAGAACGATATCAACGACACCCGCATCGTAAGCTGCCTTTGGCATACCGTAAACCACGGATGTCTCCTCGTCTTGGGCGATATTAAGACCGCCATATTTCTTGATACTTTGCATCCCCTTTACTCCGTCGCTGCCCATTCCAGTAAGAATCACACCTATGGTCTTTGATCCAAATACTTTGGCTGTTGAAACCATCATCTCGTCTACTGTTGGCCGGAGGTTGTAAACTACGGGCCCCTTGTGAAGATGTATTCTTTTCCGTTTCGTTACAGTCATATGCGATCCTGCTGGAGCAAGAAGTGCTAGGTCTGAGGACAGTCTATCACCCTCAGCTGCTTCTCTAACCTCGAACGACGTTGCCTTTTCTAAACGTTCAGCGAAATACGTAGTGAATGGCTTAGGCATGTGTTGTACGATAAGTAGTGGTGGCAAGTCGTTCGGGAGACTTGATAGAACATTTGTGAGCGCTAATGGGCCACCCGTTGATGCACCAAGTACAACGACTTTGTTTGAGTCAGAGGTTATCCGTGGGACGCTCTCCTTGATGGATCTCTTATGTTTTCTGGCGAAAAGTTTCATCTGGGTGCTTGAGATTTGAACTATTTTTTGGATCAAAGTTTCTTTGATATATCCTATGTTCGAGGAACCTGTTGGTTTAGGGATATAATCCACTGCCCCTATTTCCAACGCTTCAAGAGTTTGCTTCGCACCTTCCCGAGTCAGTGAGCTTAACATAATCACTGGTAACGGATTGGTTTTCATAATAGTCTTGAGTGTTGTTATTCCATCCAGCACAGGCATCTCAATGTCTAGAGTAATAAGGTCGGGCTTGAGTTTAGGAATAAGCTCCAAGGCTACTTTTCCGTTACGTGCTGTGCCAACAACTTTGATACCTGAATCGGAGGATAAAATATCTGTTAATACAGTCCTCATGAAAAGTGAATCATCTACCACCAGTACCTTAACAGGACTCATTTTTCCTTCTCACCTGTTATCTTGTAATGAGGTTGCTTTAGATTCAAAGATGGTTAGAGGATGTGTATCTAGAGTTCCTTTCCTTTCTAATTTTTGGTGTATTAACATTTCTTTACCGTTTTTCACCTTGAAAGAGCGATAAAGTTGAGGGTGTGGAAAAATGACACACCATCGATTGTGTATCATGTAACACAACACACAATCGTTTATGGTATAAACAGGGATGAAAACAAGATTACGGCATGGTAAATGTAATGATATGCGATGACGCCCTTTTCATGCGCAAGTACTTGAAAAGGATCGTCGAGAAAACGGGAGACAGGGTCGTTGCAGAGGCTACAAACCCGGATGAAGCTATCAATTTTTACAATGAACACAAACCGGATCTAGTTCTCTTAGATATTATCATGCCGAAAGGAGAATTGGCCTCCGATGGTATCGAGGCGCTCGCGAAAATCATGAAAAATGACCCGGATGCAAAAGTCGTCATGTGTAGCTCAATGGGGCAACAAAGTCTAATCAATGAGGCAAAAAAGATTGGGGCAAAAGATTTTATTGCAAAACCATTCAAGCCCCAGGATGTCATTGATAAGATTGCAAAATACGCGAAACGGGTTTTGAGTGGGAGCGACCAATAATAGGAGCATCAACACCATGAAGATCAGGGTAGGAATGGGAGAGGTTACAGTCACCTATCCCGAAAATGATCTTGTAACAACGATCGGATCCTGTATTGCTGTGTGTATATATGATTTTCAGAAAAGGATCGGGGGGATGGCCCATATTGTACTACCCAAGAAAAGGTCCTTCATTAATCAGGATCGTCCATGTAAATTTGCAGACATAGCGGTTCCTACTTTGATCAATAAAATGAAGATCAAAGGATGCGAGAGACGAAATTTAAAAGCCAAGATCGCGGGGGGAGCGAATATGTTCCCCAACCTT
>CAZWIP010000230.1:0-4618 GCA_964634125.1 uncultured Dehalococcoidia bacterium | reverse complement strand
TCAATCTGATTCAATACGAGGAGGGAGAAATGTCTATACATCGGTTGGTATTGCTAATCACGGCTTGCCTTCTACTATTGCTGACATTGCTTATCGCTTGCGGTGGAGATGACGACGAAGATTCGACGCCGATACAGTCACCCACGCAAACTGGCGAACCAACGGCATCCCCCACAATGCCAGCAGGCCCGGCCTGGCCTGAGGGAACACTTACAATGACGGTTCAGACCATCGCAGTCAGACCGTGGATCGGTCCGTTTTCCCAGGGCGAGAATACAGAGAAACCTTACTGGGCGCCCATATATGATTATCTGGTCTTTGATGAAGGGACCGACGACTACATTCCCGGTCTTGCTGAATCGTGGGAGGTTGCGCCCGATGGAATGAGCATCACCTTCAAGATCAGGCAGGGTGTGCAATTTCACGATGGTTGGGGGGAAATGACATCGGAAGACGTCAAATTCACCATTGATACGGTGGTGAACCCGGTGCTATCCGAATGCCGCAATTGCCAGACCAACATCGACCCTGTCTTCGATCGGGTAGAAACTAATGGCCCTTACGAAGTAACAGTTTATACTAGCAAGGCAAGGGCTGAAGACTTTTTGGGATACATGTGCCCCAGCCATGCACATGGCATTGGCATATCGTCCAAGGCATACTATGAAGCTGTAGGGAATGAAGAAGCCAATAAGCACCTCATCGGCACCGGTCCATACAAGTTCGTGAAGTTCGAAATTGGATCAGAGCTCGTGATGGAAGCCGTGGAGGATCACTGGCGAGTTGTACCGGAATTTGAGAAGTTTGTTATCAAAGAAGTACCCGAATTGACAACGCGTGTGGCTATGCTACAGACGAGTGAGGCCGACATCGCGGACGTCAGCCCCAATCAGGCTTCGTTCCTTGAAGGGGAGGGATTCGAAATAGTTACGGTCCCCAAATCGAAGTTCTACAGTGTAGCACTTATGGGACAGTGGCTGCCGGATGTAGAAACCTATGATCCTGATGTTCCCTGGTTGGACGAGCGAGTTCGCAAGGCCGCGAACCTCGCAATCGACCGGGAAGAGATCAGCCAGACGATCTTCGAAGGATATGCCGCTCCGACCCCGATGAACTTCTATTCGCCGTGGGTGCAAGATTTGGATCCGTATCCGTACGACCCGGATCAAGCCAGACAACTTCTGGCTGAAGCAGGGTATACGAATGGTTTCGATACCGAGATATGGAACCTTCAATGGTCGGGATCAACTGGGCTTACAGACCTACTTTTTGCGGTACAGGGGTACTGGCAGGATGTGGGAATCAATGCTAGCATCACTCCCTACAATGTGATGGCTGTTTATGGAGACATTGTACGTCGTAACACCTCAGGCAATGTCATGAGTTTCATTCAGAGTCAATCCTATGCGCCGTATGGACAGGGTCCCACCATCTGGGGTAATAGTGAAGTCGCTACGTTTCCCATGTACGAGAGCGAGGAGTTCGATGCTCTGATAAATGAGTACTTCGATTCATTTACCCGAGAGGAAAGAGACGCTGCCGGAGAAAAGATGGTTAACCACCTCTACGATAATTATTGTGTGGTGCCGATGGTGGAGATGGATGCCATATGGGCGGCAGGTGATCGTATCGGGGAATGGACCCCAACAAACTGGAACTACATCGATCTGGAATATATCACTCACAGCCCACCGATCGGGACATTTCGTTTATTCGATTTTTAAACGCCAAGTTATAGCAACACGGAAGGAAGTATGAATGGAGAAATCAACAAATGCACCCGACGATGCTCACCACTCTCGCCGTGCATTCGACAATCTGCTAGAATCACTGCGTGACGCGGCCGATATTTACCTGGGTATGAACCGTGGAGTAGCTCACACCATCGATCAGGTAGAAGGATTCGAATACCTGTTTCATTTACTCAGCGCGGGGATCGACTTGTACCTGCTCTATGGCGATCCCGAGCGTCCGGAGTTCGTGAGACTTAATTCGACCAATCGCCGGTGGGTAGGCGACAATCCGGATGCCATCTATTATTTCTCCAGGATTCGGGACGATCGTTCTTACCGTATTTGGGGTAAGAAAGGGGATGAATGCTACCTGTCGTTCACCGTTCACGGCCGACCGGACGATGGGCGACTGGGATTCGGCGGTGTCGAACCGGTGCTGGCAGATGTAAACGATCGCAGTTTAGACATCGCTACGGATGGCAGCTATGAAATCATTCTCAGCACGGAGGAACATGCAGGCAACTGGATTCCACTTCGGCCAAGCGCCAACTGCATCCTGACTCGCCATTATTTCGAGAAAGAGAAAAACGCTGGTGCCGATCCGGATATCCATATCGATCTCCATATTGAGCCGCTTGACCCACCTCCGGTTCGTTCGCTCACCACCGATGAGATTCTGGCAAAAAGGATTGCCGACGTAGCCGCATTCATGCGCGGAGGCACCGTCGAACTTCCGGAACCTTACACCATCCAGGTTCCCTTCGTTTCATATACACCTAATGAACTCCCTGAACCGTTCATATTCCGCATGGCCGGATATGCGGCATGGGCAGCGGTGGACATCGCATATGCGCAGGGGCAGTATCAGCTCGGACCGGATGAAGCACTGATCATGGAGGGGAGGTTTCCCGAATGCGCCTTCGCCAACGTGGTGCTCTGGAACCGGCACGTACAGGTCTTTGAGTTCCGCGATCATCAGGTATCTCTCAATCGCAAACAGACAGTGCTGCAATCCGATGGTTCTTACCGGATTGTGATCGCCCATCGGGATCCTGGTGTACCGAACTGGCTGGATACTATCGGACACCCGGAGGGAACTATCTTCTGGCGGTTCCTGCTTCCTGCCAAACAGCCAGCCAAACCGAAGTGTACTGTCGTTAAGTTCGCTGAAATAGCTAAGAAACCCATGAACGAGTAGAGCATTACTTTCCCCTCTTGAGAGGGGATGAACGTGTGCGTTTACCTGTTGTTGGTCTGTGGGTTGATTTGAACTCGATCAGAGGTTTCTTATTCTTAATAGAGAATAGAGGTAGTAAGATGGATCTTAGAGAAGCGATGAAGAGCCGAAGGAGTATAAGGGGATACAAGCCAGATCTGGTACCGGATGATGTGATCACCGAGATACTTGATCTGGCGAGACGGTCTCCTTCCAGTGTGAACAGTCAGCCCTGGGAATTCGTGGTGTTGACTGGAGAGTCACTGGAGATTGCCAGGAAAACCAATGTGGAACAGACACTCGCTGGATCGCAAATGTTGCCTAATGTTCCGGGCCAACTCTACACCGGGCGTTACAGGGAGAGGCAGGTCGAACTGGGGAAAATGTTTTACGGTCTCATGCATATCGAATGGCATGATCAGGAAGGCAGAATGCAGTGGCATCTTAGAGGCATGAGATTCTTCGATGCTCCGGCTTTAATTCTGATTTGCCTGGATGAGTCCGTTTACAATAACGAGAGCCAACTGCCTTTGTTTGATGTGGGGCTTGTCACGCAGAGTATCGTGCTTTTAGCACAGGAACTCGGCCTTGGCACCTGCATACAGGGAATTACGGTTGCGTACCCGGAAGCCCTAAAGCGGGCGCTGGGTATTCCACTTTCAAAACGCCTGATAGTATCGGTAGCCCTGGGCTATACCGATTGGGATTTCCCGGCAAATGCAGTGGAGACCAACCGGGATTTCCTGGAAGCGTTCGTTACCTGGAAAAGGTGATTCAGGTAACTATTGCCCATATGGTGTGGTAGAAATGTGTGAAGTGCATTTTGTCGATGAACAGATAGCCTTCAGCGGCAACACAGCAAACAACAGCACAAATTAGGCGACACCCAAGGCAATGAGATTACCGTCAGATCAGCACCGGGAGGCAACTGATGTCGAAATCGGGAGAACCCCTTTCTGAAAGTCCTGTCACTATTGTCAACTCCGGCGGTTGCTATGACTGCGGAGGTCGATGCGTCCTCAAAATACATGTTAAAGACGGGAGGGCCATTCGAGTCGAGACCGATGATGGAGAGGAGCCGCAGATACGTGCCTGCCTGCGCGGCCGGGCGATGCGAAAACAAATGCATTCTCCGGATCGGTTGCTCTATCCGCAAAAACAGGTCGGTGAGCGTGGAGAAGGCAAGTTCGAACGCATCTCCTGGGATGAAGCCCTAGATACAGTAGCCCGAGAGCTCATACGAGTAAGAGAGACTTATGGACCAAAATCCATCCTCGCTCTCACGCTTTCGGGTGGCGTAGGAAGCCTTCACACGGGCAACCTCACGGTGCGCCAGCTTCTCCGAGAATTCGGAGGATACACGTCGGCATGGGGTGACGACTCCGCCGAAGGTGCTGTCTTTGCCGCGAGAGCAACATATGGAACACTTTTCTGCGGCAATACACGGGACGACCTGCTGAATTCCCGTCTCATTCTTATCTGGGGCGCGAATCCCGCCACATCGATCTTCGGTACCAATACAAGCTACTATCTGGCACAAGCCAGAGAAGCCGGGGCGGAGATCATCGTTATTGATCCCCGGTTCACCGACACCGCTGCCGTACTTGCTGATGAGTGGATTCCAATATTGCCAGGTACCGACATTGCTTTGATGTCTGCGATGGCATAC
>CAZWIP010000229.1:0-4630 GCA_964634125.1 uncultured Dehalococcoidia bacterium | reverse complement strand
GCCTCACGGGGAGGACTGGACTGCGATGCCAGCCTTCTGGAAGGGGAGATTCCCAGTCCGTTGGATCCGCCTCCCGGATGTCATTTTCACCCCCGGTGCCCCCGGGTGATGGATATCTGTCGGGAAACGGCACCCACATCAAAAAACGTTAACTCGAACCATATGGTGTCCTGTCACCTTTATTGAGGCCAGATCGGATGGGAGTCTGAAATTGAGCGATTACCCAGGGTGAGAATATACGAAATAGAACAATGGAGAAACAAGACATGGCAACCAAGGATGGGCTGATACCATGAGTCGTCTGGGAGATTCTTCTACATTTGACCGGGCTAGAATTGGGTTCTTCCCGGCACGATGGAAAAGAAAGCCGGGTTATGTTGTAGTTCCCACCATAATCATGGCCGCCTTCATCATCATCGGGGTGTTTGCTCCCTGGCTGGCACCGCATTCCCCTACCGAGATCGATCTCGGCGCTAGATACCAACCCCCTGCTTGGGATGAGGATGGGAGTTGGGATCGTCCCCTGGGTGCAGATGCCTTGGGAAGAGATATTCTCTCCCGGATCACCTACGGGGCACGGGTTTCGCTTATCTTTGCTTTATCAGCTGTTGCCTTGTCCGGCGTCATGGGGTCGGTATTGGGGCTTCTTGCAGGGTATTACGGGTCCTGGGTTGACGCAATCATCATGCGGTTGGTAGATATCGTGCTGTCTCTTCCGGTGATTTTGATTGCTATGGCCATCGTCATCGTCATGGGCCAAAGCCTGTTCACCATGATACTGGTCGTTAGTCTGCTCTCATGGGCCGGGTACACGAGAATCGCCAGAGCCGAGACGTTGTCCTTGAAAGAGCGGGATTTTGTCGCCCTTGCCCGAGTCGCGGGCGTCTCGAGCCCGCGTATTATAATGCGTCACATCTTCCCCAACCTGGTGAACACATTGGTCGTTGTTTCCACCCTGGCAACGGCAGGCATCATACTCCTGGAATCAACGTTGAGTTTTCTTGGAGTAGGTATTCCGGCGCCAGACCCGGCATGGGGAACCATGGTGGCAGATGGGAGACAGCATCTGGATTCGGCGTGGTGGGTATCGGTCTTTCCTGGAGTATGTATTGGCGCGGTGGTGATTTCACTAAGTCTCTTTGGCGATTGGCTGCGAGATAAGCTGGATCCTCGGTTTCGGCAGGTCTGACACTTTTATATACTCAATAAGGGATAAAGGCAGAGTACCAGATAGCGAGAGGATAGACAATGTGTTAAAAAACGAGGAATTGTGAAGATGACCGCAAACCTGAAAAAGAAGATAAGGTAATATGCCACTTGGACCACGGGCCAAAACATTACTGGATCAACTAGCCGCTGTCGGCAGGTTGCCTGACCCTGTACGGTCATTATCGAAGACCAAGGCAGGGCATGCAGTCCTTCGGGACAGAACCAAGGTCAGTCAGTAGCATTGATGACCGTTTGATACTAGGGCCGGATGGTAAAACTCCAACACGTATGTACTCACCGAAAGGCAATAGCCAGTTCCCCGCGCTGGTTTACTTCCATGGAGGTCTACGCCGTGAGATGGGAAAGGAGGTATAGGCTGGAGCAAGCGCAGCTCTGCAGGCTGCCCTTCCCTAGGAGCCGTGTGTCGATGAGTTCTATGCCATGCTGTTCCGATTGTCAGCTAACTGGCGGAATGCGATAAAACAAGAATTAAAAAAAAGGAGAATATATCATGGACAAGAAGAATGTTGTGCTCATCATGCTCGATAGCCTGCAGTTCAATTACCTGGGCTGCTGCGGCAATGACTGGATCAAAACGCCGAATATCGACAACCTTGCCAAAGAAGCTACGCTGTTTGAAAATGCCTATGCCGAAGGTCTTCCCACCATCCCGGTACGCCGCGCCATGATGACAGGGCGGTTTACGTTGCCTTTCAAGGGATGGGGCCCACTGGATATGGATGATACCACGGTGACTGACATGATGTGGGGTCGGGGCGTTCATACCGGTCTGATCTATGATACCGCGCCCATGCGGCTTCCCAAATATGCGTTTTCCAGAGGATTTGACGATGTCATTTTCTGCCACGGGCATGAGCTGGATCAGTATTATTACGCCAAGGACAAGCTGTATTCACTGAAAATAGAGGATTACCTGGAAGATAACGTGATGCAGGAAAAGGACGGCTCTCCCAGGATAGGCATCCCTGAGGTCACCTTGCATGAGCTGCCACAATACCTCAAACTGCGCCAGCACTGGCGGAGCGATGAGGACAATTACATTGGTCAGATCGCCAAGAGGGCTTGCCAATGGCTCGAGGAAGTAGACAGAAACAAGCCATTCATGCTCTGGGTCGACAGTTTTGACCCGCATGAACCTTGGGATCCCCCTTCTGTATGGGACCCGAATCTGAAATGCCCGTACGACCCGGATTATGAAGGTAAGGACTTGATCATACCGCCGCTTGGGCCCGCCGATTATTTTACGGAAGAACAGCTTCATCACATCCGCATGCTCTATGCGGAAAACGTCACCCTTTGCGATAAATACGTCGGCAAGATTCTGGATAAGATCAGAGAGCTTGGTATGTGGGATGAAACGCTGGTGATTCTCATCTCAGATCATGGCGAACCGATGGGAAATGGAGAGCATGGTCATGGCATCATGCGCAAATGCCGCCCCTGGCCTTATGAGGAGTTGGCTCACATTCCCCTGATCGTCCGGCTGCCCGGCGTTGGGGCAGGTGAGCGCGTGAGTTCATATGTTCAGACGAGCGACATCGCCCCGACCATCATTGAATATCTGGGAATCGGTCAGGAGCAAATGGAGTATGGAGAGCATCAGATGTCGGTCTGCAATCCGGAAGACCTGCAGGGTGAGAGTCTGCTGCCCTTAATCCGAGGAGAGAAAACGGGGCGCGATTTTGCTATCGCTGGATACTACGGCTTCTCCTGGAGCATTATTCGAGACGATTACAGCTATATCCACTGGCTTAGGCCTGCTAATGAAATAGATGATGATCTGGCGGCGGCCCTGTACTCTGATGGTGGGGGCACTCTCAAAGGGCAGTATTATAAGAGCATGATGAAAGACGATATGTGGACGTGCACTCCCAACAGCGTGGCAGAGATGCCAGAAACCGATGAGTTGTATGATCGTGAATCCGACCCGTTTCAATTAAACAATATTCTTAAAGACAAACCTGAAGTGGGACAAGAACTTCTCAAACAACTCATGGACTATATGGCCGAGTTGCGCACCACCTAATAGGGTTTGTGACGAATCAAATAGGTTGTAGAGATCGGACGGAGCGATATTCAATGAGCGCTGACTTCACAGAAATTACTGATGTCGACTTTCAAATAAGGCTTGAGGATGCCACCGCGATCCTGTTTTTCTACAAGAAGTTATGTCCGCATTGTAAAGCGTTGAGAAAGGTCCTTGAGAAGTTCATGGCTGCCAATCCGAATGTCAACGTTATGCAGATCGATAGCGAAGAGAACCCAGATGCAATGGAGTCTCTGGGAGTGGAGAAGGTGCCCGTACTGCTTGTCATACGAAATGGGAACGTCGCGGTCAAAAGAGCAGGCCTTATGAACGTTCGGGAGTTGACTACCCTGTATAAATCGGTTTGATCAATTTATGGAGGCTCATAATTGAAGCCCGAAAAACACTTCGATGTAATTATCCTCGGCGGCGGTATCGCTGGAATGACTGCTGCCATTTACACCGCAAGAGCAAATTTGTGCACAGTGATTATCGATACGATGATCTGCGGCGGATTGGTCAATTCCACTCACCTAATAGAAAATGTTCCATCCTATATTTCCATCCATGGGATGGAACTCATGGAAAAAGTTCAGGAACAGGTTTTAAATCTGGGGGTTAAAACTGACCAAATGGCAGAGATAACTTCCCTGGACATAACGACGGATGTCAAGAAAGTCGAAACTGAGGAATATATCTACACCGGAAAGGCCATCATTCTAGCTACAGGTCGGGAGCCGGTGAAGCTGGATGTAGAGACTGATTGCGAAGATATTTACTACTGTGCCATATGTGACGGATCGGATTACAAAGGGAAGAAGGTTCTTGTTGTTGGTGGCGGCAACAGTGGTTTTGATGAGGCGTTGTATCTTCTTTCCCTCGGTGTGCAACATCTTACGTTAATCGAAGTAGCTGACAGGTTTATTGCTTCACAAACTGCTCAAGATAAACTGGCACAGTTTCGCCATGTGGCGGTAAAAACATCCACACGCATAAAAGAGCTGGTGAAGGGAGATAAGTTGCAGTCAGTCATATTGGAAAATGTCCAGACCGGCAAAACGGAGAAGTTAGATGTTGATGGAGTATTTGTCTATATGGGACAAAAACCAAACACGGCATTATTCAAAGATGTAGTCACGTTAGATGACGACGGATTTATACTTGCTGACATCGGTATGGAGACAAATATCAAAGGAGTCTATACGGCGGGTGATGTTGTCCAGAAATCATACAGACAAATAACCACTGCCATGGCAGATGGGACTGTTGCAGCTCTTTCAGCCGAGAAGTTCATCAGAAGCTGACTTCTCTTTCACAGAATGTAAGTAGTCTGGGTTAGGAAATGTTGAAAATCATTGTGCTGGACCACGATAT
>CAZWIP010000228.1:0-4633 GCA_964634125.1 uncultured Dehalococcoidia bacterium | reverse complement strand
CCAGTACGACGACGCCGGCTGACATTTTACGCTGATATCCTCAACTGTCTGAAGAAAGCCGGCCATACGACTACGGTCTGTCCTCTTTCAGGAATTCCCGACCGTTTGGTCCAGATCCGTTGGAAAGACCAGCGTGAATGTGCTGCCTTTTCCCATTTCGCTCTCTACCTCGATCTGTCCCCGGTGCTTCTGCATGATATTGTAACTGGTGAATAAACCCAATCCCGCCTTCACCCGTCCTTCTTCCTTGGTGAAACCAGGATCGAATAACTCCGGCATATCTTCAGGTGGGATCCCAGCTCCCGTATCCGAAATCTGTACATGCACCTGCTCTCGTTCTACAAACGTGCGGATGGTGATGCTTCCCTCTCCCTCCATCGATTGGGCCGCATGGGTCAGCAGATACAGGAATACCTGATTCAACTCACCTGGATAACAGGCGATCGATGAAATTTCTCCAAATTCTTTTACGATCTTTGTTCCTTCCTGGATTTCCGGCTGGATCAAGGTTAACGTGCTTTCGATCCCTTCGTGGATATCTACCTTGCCAAACTCTGCTTCATCCAATCGGGTGAAGTTGAGAATGCTATTCACCGTATCCGTGACTCGGTCACTGGCCGAGGAAAAGACCTGGTTGTTGTTCTTGAGGATTTGGAACAGATTCTGGAAGTGTGCATCCTCTCTTATCTCCGCAAACCCCTCCTTTTCCTCCAATCGACGTTCCATCTTTGACGTGGCATAATAACTATTAGTGCCAGCTATAATTCCCATGGCGCAAGATAAAAGAGCGATCACAACTAATGTAACCTTACGGCGCCGTATCTCGGGAGAATCCGTATCCAAGGTGCTAGCTCTTTCGATGAGATTCCACAAGCTGGCGAAAAAGTACCTCACGGCTTGCCTCTATGGTGGGTTGGCGATCTTTGCTTTTGTTGCTGGCTCTCTTCTCTCCCTGGAGGGGAAGGGAAGAGAGGAGCGATAAACCTTGGAAATGACTGTCAGGTAATCAATTCCTTCCCCAAAAACTGCAACTGATGCAGGCGATGATATAGACCTTCTCTCTTAAGGAGATCAAGGTGTGTACCTTCTTCTACAACCTGTCCCTGATCCAATACGTAAATCACATCCGCATGTTCAATAGTCGAAAGCCGGTGGGCGATGGCAATGGTGGTACGGCCTTCCATCAACACGTCCAGGGCATCCTGTACGAGCTGTTCGAATTCCGAATCCAGGGCAGAAGTGGCTTCGTCCAACAGCAGGATGGGGGCATCTTTGAGCAGGGCCCTCGCAATGGCAATCCGCTGACGCTGACCACCGGACAGCCGGGCGCCCCGCTCGCCGACTTTAGTAGCATAGCCTTCCGGCTGCGCCAGGATGAATTCGTGGGCATGGGCCGCACGGGATGCCGCCATGATATCTTCCTGAGTAGCGTCATACCTGCCATAGCGGATATTGTCTTCGATGGTGCCGTCAAAGATATAGGCATCCTGAGGCACATACGCCATAATACTGCGTAATGCAGGCAGAGTATAGGTCGAAATCGATCGCCCATGAATCGAAATAGCACCGTCCGTAACGGGATAAAACCCCAGGAGTAATTTAATCAGTGTGCTCTTACCACCTCCGCTCGGTCCGACCATAGCTGCTATGTTTCCCTCTGCCACCCTTATATTAATATTCTGCAGAGCGTCCTGCTCAGATCCGTCCTCCTGCTGATATCCGAACCGCAAGTCCTGCATCGTCACAACCGGCTGATCCTTTCGCTCAATTCTTGTTTGAGATTCCGCGGATATTTTGGGAACGGCGGCAATCTCTGCTGTTTCTTCCCCGGGGCTGTCTATCACTTCGAACACACGATGGGCCCCGGCCAGGGCTTTCTGGATGCCGGTGAGGAAATTGCCGATATTCCCGAACATCATTTCGGCATTCCCCTGAAGATGAATGATGGCCGCAATGGTACCGATACTAACCGAGTCTCCATTCAGGATCAAATACAGACCAAATATCAGGGAACCGATTGGTGTCAGGTACCCGAGTAATTCATCCGATGATCGGTATAACCCATCGATGTGGGCACGGTTGAGATACCCGGTCACCAGATCGGCATTGGCTGTCGTATATCGGGTATGGATGCGTGTTTCAAGATGGAACATCTTGACCACAGGGATACTCTGGATAAGATCGGTCAACCGTTCCGTTACCACCCCTTGTGCGGCCTGAATCACATCACTGATACGACGCAACGGTTTTGCAAAACCTGCTTCCACTGCGATTGCCATCAGCCCCATGCCCAGCGCCAGCAAGCCGAATCGCCAGTCCAGCACAAAGATAGCGCCCATGGCGCCCACGCCGTACATGAAGGCACTCACCAGATTAGCTATTTCCCAGAACACCCGCTCGGTGGCATCGATATCATTGGTCATCCGAGAGATCATATCGCCGGAATGACGTTGCTCGAACGTGTTCATGGTCAATGCCGTTACAGCCGTAAAGGTCCTTTTCCGGATGGCTGTCATCGTGCGCTTCATGCACCACTGTGTGACATAGCTGAAAAAACAACCACTCGGCGCGCCTATGAACATGGCGGATGCGGCCAGATATACGGCCCGTTCCAGCAGAGCTATATCGCCCTGTACGGCCGCATCCAGGACATCCTTCATGATAAAGGCCAGAATCAGATTCATGAAGAACGTCCACACCGCCTGATTCACGATCATCGCCGGATAGAAGATCCACCGGATATACGACGGCATCAGCCCGAGCGAACGTATGAATGTATATTGCCGTAATTTTTGAAACATAAGATCAAACATCGCCATCTGATGTCTGCTTCATATACAGCTTTTTATACGCGCCATCACGCTGCATTAAAGATTCATGTGTGCCTTCTTCAACAATTTTCCCCTGATCTAGCACCAGCATACGATCCGCATGCTGTATAGTTGAAAGCCGGTGGGCGATAATCAGGACGGTACGACCCTGCATAAGTCGCCGCAGGGCCTCTTCAACCACGGCTTCCGCTTCTGCGTCCAAAGCAGATGTGGGCTCGTCGAGCAGAAGGACAGGGGCATCCTTGAGGATAGCCCGGGCAATGGCGATACGCTGGCGTTGTCCGCCCGACAACCGTACGCCCCGTTCACCGACGGATGTTTCATATCCCTTGGGCAGTTCTTGAATGAAATCGTGGGCGTTTGCGGCACGGGCCGCTGATTCGACCTCTTCCTGAGATGTGCCCAGTCGGCCATAGGCGATATTTTCCGCTACCGTGGCGGGAAATAGATAGGTATCCTGTGAAACGAGCGAAAGCCTGGTTCGGACATCGGTATAAGACACCTGATTCATATCATTGCCGTAGACAGCAATATCCCCCCGCTGCGGTTTATAAAACCCACAGAGCAGCTTTAATATAGTACTCTTTCCACATCCACTGGGACCGACCAGCGCGGTTGTTTTACTCGATGGAACCGTAAACGTCAGTTTCTGAAAAAGGGGCGTTTCATCGTCATACTGAAACGAAACCTTCTCGAATCGAACAGGTGCCTCCTTCGCCTGGAGTTCAAATTCCCGAATGGTCTCGGGTTCTTTATGCTGATCCGCAATTTCCCAGAGTCGTTCGGCGGCGGGAGCGGTCTCCCGCATGGCTCTGACAAACCCCAGAAACGATTCCACCGGCAGGAAGATATACCACATCAAACGGGCGCAGGCCAGCAGGCCACCCACGGTTAACTCACCCTGTATAATCAGATATCCTCCGTATACCGGCAGCACCAGTTGTGGGGTAAAACGCAGAATCAGCCAGACGAATGTCAGGTACGCATCTATCCGGGCGATTTGTATCCCTTTGTCCTGTACGTTCGTCATGGTCTCGACATATTTTTTGACGAGTACCATCTGAAGCTGAAACGCCTTTACAATAGCTATACCCGCGATGGTATCCTGAGCAATCGCATTGCCTTCGGCAAGATATTCCCGCTGGGCTCTGGCATGGCCTTCCACCGGCTTGCTGAGCTTGTTGGAAACAAGTGCGGATATGGGAATCAGAATAAAGATGGCCAGCAGCAGTTTCCAGCTCAGAATGAACATATACACAAAGGCACCGATAAAAAGCACCGGCTGGTATACATGATGAGGAATACTCCCGATCATGTTATCAAGACGCCTCGCATCACCGTTGAAACGGGATACCAGATCGCCGGAGTGATATCGATCGGCAGTAGAAATAGGCAGACGGAGGAAATGGCCGGTCAGATGATTTTGAAGGTCGCGTATGGTATAAGCAGATATGCGCGCAACCGAAATACGACTGAGGTAGGTCAACAGCAGGCCGATCCCGATAACGCCGGTCATTATCTTGATGTAATACAAGAAGGCATCCGCTTGCGAGGCCAAGGCGGTATCTACCATGTGCTTGGCCAGATAGGTGGTCGCAATATTGAGCCCGGCTTCGCACATGGCCACAACGATGCCCAACACGAGCCAGAATACATAAGGCCGGGCATAGGGCATCAGCCGCCATACAATTCGCCATGGTGGGATGGGATGAGGCTCTGTGGTCATAGACAACCTGCGAGAGTAAAGGGGAGTATCTTTAAAAGTGTGTAAACAGCCTCTCAAACTTTACGTATTCTCCATC
>CAZWIP010000227.1:0-4645 GCA_964634125.1 uncultured Dehalococcoidia bacterium | reverse complement strand
TCCGCCTTTTTATTCTATCTGACTTTGGTGTCCACTTTTTTCAGCTTACCTCACTATTTCGCTCTTTCTGGCGATGACGGAACAACGTGGAGCGCAAATATAGTTGCTTTCTCGGATGACGGTCCCGTCGAAGATTTTGAATATACCATTCCCCAGGCTTATCTGACCAATGAATTCACAATGAGGTTCTACCTTGAAGGATTCGCCGGTTTAGGAGAATACTGCTATTTGGATAACGTTATTGTAGCTGTTACAGGTTCTACTCTGGAGTCAGATGAGTCCGCGATTTTCGAGATAAACAACGAACAGGTTTATCTGGATGTAAATGGAGATCCTCAGAAAGGTGTTCAGGATATAACCGCCTCAAGTGATTCGGTCTTGCTGAACGAACAGGGCTATTCTTACGCCTGTTTCCTTGATGTAACAAAACTGGTTCAGGCCTACTCCAATGTTGGTGCCGGTACAAACCGTACCGGAAACGCAACCTATACTGTTGGCGGAGTGGATGGGGATACCGATAACAGCTGGTCCTATGCCGGGTGGTCATTGGTAATTGTCTACGCCAGTGCCGAAACTGAAGGACATCAGCTGTTCATCTACGACGAATTTGCCTATGCTGCGGAAAACAGCAACGTTGATTTCGATAATGACGGAGCAGATGGTGGCACTATTACCGGTTTCCTTGTTCCAGACCAAATACCAGGGGAAACTGATGCAGCCAAACTGACCTGTTTTGTAGGCGAGGGAGATGATTGCTGGAATGGTGATTCTCTGGAACTAAATGGTACAGCACTGTCAAATGCTGATAGTCCAGTAAATAATGTATGGAACTCCCACTCTCCAGGACTCGCTGCAGACGGTGTGGATATTGACACTTTCGATATAACCTGGGCTAGCGGCCTGATCATACCAGGTGACAGTTCAACGCAGTTGGATTTGGATACCGGTGTTGACTCCTGGAATCTGGTGTATATTATCTTATCGATTCGTAGTGAGATTGTTACCGGTGGCGCTATGGACTATATGCTTGATTTCTAATTACCATAATTCTTCGTTGAATTAAAAAAAGAGGGAGCACAAGCTCCCTCTTTTTTGTGTATCTTGTCCTTTTCGGAATTCCAATAAACAGTATTAAATCGGCAATTGAATATGGATAAAACATCATTTGCAGGATGTCATTCTGAGGGAGTTTTGCGACCGAAGAATCTCTCGCTTGGAGGAAAGCAGATTCTTCGCTTTGCTCAGAATGACACCCATTAGAAATAGTTTTTACAGTCTGCTTTTAATTACTGGTTTATTAAACTTGATTATTTTCCCCCCAAATATCCATCACAATTACCAGTCCTCACTCGGAAGGTACTGAATAACTGGTGATCTCTTTCGTTAAAAACTTGTAGTTATTGCCTTCTTTATCAAATATTGTCAATATTGGATACTGCTCCCATTCTGATTCATCCATTGAACAATAAAAAGCCACCCCGTCTCCCGGCAGTATTTTCTGGTCCCATGGCGGGAAGAGATGGTTGCAATCCATACTGTCATTTTCATTTTCCAGAACAAAGCGCCCTGGTACTGTCACCGGATGATCTCCAACATTATTGACATGCATTTCAAAATTCTGATTCGGAATGTTGCAGCATTTGAATGCCAGTATCTCTTCCATAACCGAATTCATGATGATTTTTACTTCAATCATATGCGTGCTCTCAGGGATCAGTTTTCAGTCATCGATCACCTCAAACCCACGAATTTGGAGTGAGCAAGCCGAGCTTGTACTGTTAACTGCGGAAGCATAGCTTCCGCAATCCATGAATTTGCACTATGCATAAAGGCGCGTTTTGCAATGCCCCCTTATTTGTTTGGCTTGTCGCTGTGATTATATCACACCTCTGCACCAATGGACATATGAAACACAGCTAATCGTCTTTTAAGTCCAAATTGTTCACATTGGTGATCATTATGATGCACTTTTTTGCAATATGCAATCAGCTTCGCATACTTATTGACATTCAGAACCCGGCAAGGTAAAATTCAACTAATTGTGGCATAGGGGGATTTCCTGACAATATTACCTACAACAGCTTCTTACATTTCCTGGCGGTCTAACTCCAAAGTCTACGGACTTGCAGATCAATCCCAATGAACTGTTGTATAATTGCCTGTCCTTTCAACAGCCAGGCATGGTATTCTTAGCGACTGATCACAAACCTGCAAACTACCCACGGAGGAACAACATGGATCTTGAACTTACGGAAGAACAACAGCTACTTAAAAATTCAGCACGCGATTTCTTCGAAAAGGAGCTGCCCAAGGAAACGGTTAAAGAACTAGAAGTAGACGAACTGGGCTATAGTACGGAGCTATGGAAAACGATGGCCGAACTGGGATGGTGTGGTCTGACGATACCGGAACAGTACGGAGGGGCCGAATTCGGCATGCAAGAGCTTGTGATGCTACTTGATGAGATGGGGAGGGCATGCCTCCCAGGTCCATTCTTTTCGACCATCGTTCTTGGCGCACCGATAATCATGGCTGCCGGCAGTGAGGAACAAAAATCTGAACTTTTACCCAAAATCGCTAGTGGTAATTTGATATTAGCGCTGGCCCTGACCGAACCGAGCGCCACCTATGATGCCTTCGGGATCGAAACTACAGCAACCGCCGATAAGGATTCATATATTCTCAATGGTACAAAACTGTTTGTGCACGACGCACACTGCGCTGACTACATTCTCTGCGTGGCCAAAAGCAAGGTCTGGTCTACTTCGGAGGAAGGCATTAGTATTTTCATGGTCGAGCCCAAGAGTCCCGGTATCACCATTACACCACTCGAAACCATCGCAGATGACCATCAGAGCGAGGTCATTTTTGAAGACGTTGTGGTTCCTGCATCAAACATGATAGGGGAAAAAGACAAAGCCTGGCCGGTAATGAAAAGGGTTCTGCAAGAGGCTGCCATTGCCAAATGCGCCGAGATGATCGGCGGTTGTGACTGGACTGTAGAAACCAGTGCCGCTTATGCCAAGGAACGGGTCCAGTATGGCCATCCTATCGGCGCCTACGGCAGCATTCAGCATTACCTGGCTGACATGTGGATCGAGGCGGGCATGGCCAGAAGAATGACATACTACGCCGCATGGTGTCTCGATCAGGGTATTCCCTGCACTATGGAAGTAGCCACAACCAAAACCTGCGTGAACGAAGCCTACAAGCACTGCACCCGCATGGGCGTCCAGATACTCGGCGGCATCGGCACTACGCACGATCACGATATGGGGCTTTTCTATCGTCGATCCAGACAAGCAGCACTTCTCTTTGGAGACACCGAAGATTCCCTCAACAAAGTAGCAGAGGAAATGAGCCTGTAAGCCGACGGAGGATAACCATGGATTTCAACTTAACACCAGAACAAAAAGCACTCAAAGCTGAATTTGATGAATTTTTCAAAGAAGAGGAAAAACGGGCCCCGGAAAACTGGATCGGTGGTTTTGAGACCCGCTTCGAAAATGACGAGAACTGGGAGTACTACCGTTCCTGTATCGATAACGCCGCCAAAAAAGGCTGGCTTTCTTTGCCGTGGCCCAAGCAATACGGCGGACGGGAACTGAGTTACATCGAACAGGCCCTCTTCGCCCAGAGCGCGGAATACCACCGTGTGCCAGCCATCGATGTTCACCTTTCCATCGTTTCGGCAGGGATTCTTGCATTTGGAAGTGATGAGATTAAAAACGAATGGCTACCACGGATGGCCAAAGGAGAGATTGATTTCGCCCAGTGCTGGAGCGAACCGAATGCCGGTTCCGATCTCGCGTCTCTTACCACCAAGGCCGTGGAAGACGGTGACGACTATATCATCAACGGCCAGAAGATATGGACGACGGGGGCTCATCGAGCCAATCATCTGTTCATTGTGGCCCGGACAAATCCCGATGTTAAAAATACCAAAGGACTCACTTACTTTTTGTGTGATATCAATTTGCCAGGTATCGAGGTTCGGCGTCTGGATTACATGAATCGTGCGCATGTCTATAATGAAGTGTTCTTCGATGATCTCAGAGTACCGAAGAAGAATATTGTGGGTGATGTCAATAACGGCTGGTATGTGACTATGGCAGGGGCCAATTTCGAGCGTTCCGGGGCTGGCGGTATTGCAGCCATGCAGCGAGACATGGAAGACTTAGTACAATTCTGCAAGGAACACACTCGCAATGGTCAGGCATTGTCAAAAGATCCTATGGTCAGACGCAAACTAGCCCAGATAACCGTGGAAATAGAAAAAGCTCGCCAATGGGCCTACTGGGTCTCATGGCAACAAAGTGCTGATCCTTGGGCCTTCTCTGAACCTTCGGCAGCCAAGTATTTTATGACTGAACTACTGGTGCATTTGTCCAATACTGCCGTTGAAATTATGGGACTGTACGGCACACTCAAGCAGGGTTCCAAGTGGGCTTTGCTCAAGGGCAAGTTCGAAAGTATGTGTCAGGCCACGCTTGGATTCACCATCGCCGGGGGCAGTTCAGAGACACAGAAGAATATTATTGCCTGGATGGGGCTGGGATTGCCCCGAATGAAGTAATCAACCGATCGGGAAAAAGATTAATACGGAGGTGATTGTCTATGCCAATCAACAAGGTCGTATCGAGCT
>CAZWIP010000226.1:0-4674 GCA_964634125.1 uncultured Dehalococcoidia bacterium | reverse complement strand
TAAAAAATAAATACAAACACCACCGAGAATAACAGATAGCACTTTTGTCTCGGTTCAAGCTCTGGACTATACTTCTTAAAGATCAATGGAAAATAAGGAATACAGGATATCTCTTTTCAATCTTCTGTGCGTAATGCTCTCCTGGGCATTGATGTCCTTGTTATTCTTTATGTTCTATTCTGCTTGCTTTAATCCCTCGCATAAGGTATTGATAGATGTTAATGCGTATGGTGAAATGCACGTAGAAATCGTCCTCTTTGCCCTCATATGGATTATGACTACTGTAAATGTCGCAATGTTGTGGAAACGCGCAGGCCAACCTGAAGAAACCAAAAAAGCCACTGAAAACCAGCCTCGGGTCGAATTGACTCCTGAGATATCCTCTTCAAACATCTAGATTCCCGGCACTTTGCTCATCCGTTTTCGAAAGCGGGATTTCACGTAAACAAAGTAGCATGATTTCCCCATTGCATGTGGCATCAGTAGGGCATATACTTTTAGCGTCAAAGAAAAACTCTATTCTCCTCAGAAATGGCGGTAGTGATAATGCCCAAATTCATGGCGAAGGTGAAGAAATATTTCAGCGGAAAGTTAGTGATCGTTCAATTGATCGGTGGTGTGGGTGCTTTTGGGGCACGATCGGCAGCGGCATATGCACTGGATGATTACGGAACTGTGTTGCTCGTAGTAGCGAGCTTGTTGGCAAGCTTCCTGGGATATATCACCGTCTACTATCTTGGCTATTGGTATGTTTTCAGACACGATTATGCCACTTCAGGAAGAACCATGGGACTGGACGTGATTCGTCTTCAGCTGGTGGAACAATCCCCTAATATTGCCACTGTAATTCCAGCAGCTTTGGCTCAGATCGCTGCAATAGAAGCTGTTGGGGCAAATCCGATCTTTGCTGTCAATGTCGGCAGCTGGATTGGACCGCAGAAGATTGTCAATTTTGTTGCTATGGTCTCCAGTAATTCCCTCAAGAAAGGTTGGGTTGACCATACATGGTCACCTGGGGCAGTTATGCGTATATTGGGGGGTAAAGTTGCACGCCCTTTCAGGAAAATCCGAATGGTATTTAAGAGAAAGGAAGTAACGAATCACCTCCATATGGGAACCGACATTCCACGTCCAGAGCCACTTCCCTAGGCATTAAATGCATCGGTGGTCTTTGACGCATCCCCACATATTCTTCAGAATTATCCGTTATCTTCAGCAATATCAGATGTGATCCAATCTGACGATAGAAACTCGTATACCTCTGTATACAAAGGTTCGGGCACTTCGGATTTCATGGTTTCCAGGACCCCCGACACCGTTAGTTCCACTGTTGACATCTCTATTTTAGCAGCATCGAGATCCGCATCGAACAGAATGCACTTGGGCTCGTTCGCACCGTTGGCCCATGGTTCCCATTGAGGCAGGTTCGATCCCGATTCGTTGGGATTGCCCGTTTGCGTAAACTGTGCTACATATGCCATCATGGCTTCACCCAACTCTTCCCTGCCGGGACGGTTTTCTTCAGTGAATACCCAGTCGGTCATAAACACATTGAAGCTGTGGTTACCCAGGAAAAAGGGGACATCCAGGGAATGTGCCGAACCGATTTTGAGATCATATGGTTCCGGAATCGGGCTTGTACCGGTATCCCATCCTGCTCCCCAGTTGAACTGATATGCATACACATTGGGCTGGTCTGGATAGTCACTCAGTTTTCTGGCCAAATCGTCTACACCATTGACTTTCCAGAAATCACTACCGTAATTTGTCACTGATTGATATAGCTCATCCTTGCCTTCAAAGAAGGGATTCATGAATTGGAACATCTTGAGTTCTTCCTTGTTGCTCCCTACGATGATTGGCACTTTGTTGGGATATGTTCCTGTATCAAATGCGCTACTTCCTTCAGCGACGATAACGGTCCCATCTTCAAGAATATCAGTGACATTTACCATCCCAAAGCCCCGTTGTTCGTAGCATGTGAGAATTTCCTGAGGCGATTTTGCTCTCAAGTAAGCCTGGATTTCAGTATTTGACATTGTGTCCAAATGTACTTGTGATTCAGCAGTGCCGGCAACTATTCCATCATTTATTAAAAGTGTCAAGAGTACGTCAGTAGCGCTCTCTTCGCCAACTTCGACTGGCGTGGAAGAGGTCATACCACTTTGCACCAGGGCTCTATCGAACAGGCCGTTTGCCAAAGGTGAGAGGATGAGCGATAGAACATTCACCGCTCCTGCCGATTCACCGGTGATTATCACTTTATCGGGATCTCCGCCAAATGCTTCGATGTTTTCTTGTATCCATTCAAGTGCTTTTATCAGGTCGAGCGTGCCATAGTTGCCGGAATCATCTTTAGCATCACCGGTTCCAAGTGCTGGATGAGTGAACCAGCCAAACGGTCCAAGCCGATAATTTACAGAAACGAAGACCATGTTGGATTTTTGGGCAAGATTTGATCCATAGTATGTTGGCGTCTGATTGGCTGAACCTATCGCATTGCCGCCTCCATGTATCCAGAAGTACACCGGGAGATCTGTTTCCTGCGATTGGGGACGCCATACATTTAAATACAGACAATCCTCATTTCCAATGACTTCTTCTCCCATAAGTGGATCAAACTGGGCACATATACTGCAAAACCGCGTCTCTTCCCGAACACCACCCCACGGCTCGGGATCACGCGGGGCTTTCCATCGTAGCTCGCCTACGGGTGGTTTGGCAAAAGGAACGGCCTTCCAAACCCAGGTACTGGATTCGTCCTCAAAACCTTTGATATTTCCGTAGATTGTTTGGACGATCGGATTTCCTGTCCAAGGATCCAAAGTAATAGCTGGCATTGTTTCTGATCCTGAGGTAGTTGTATCTATAGGGGTATTTTCAACAGGTGGTGTATCTTCATCCGATGAACAGGCAATCACTTGTGATGCCAGCAATAGCACTACAACAAGGATCACGCCATATTTGCCAACAGTTTTCATTGTTGTGCCTCCTAACTACATTCATCATGTTATTCCTGGCTTGCGCCTTTTCTATTCGGAAGCGGTATAAGATGCGAGCTCCCGTGTCTCGGTTCCAGTCCAATACCCCTCGCTTACCACTTTTACTGCAGTCAGCAAGTCTCTGTCGGCAGACGTCCAATCTGTTCTAGTGGCATCTCCGGACGTATGGACCACTTTATAGCAATTGAACGTACCGGCCGGTACGGTAATCTCTTCCATTCCGACCACTTCAGCGTTCCATGTGGAGGTCATCTTCGGTCCCATGCTTGGCACGGATTCCTGTTGATATGACCACGATTGTCCCACTGATAATGGCGCTCCGTATTCACCGTCGTAAGCAAAAGTAGTTGTCGTATCGATAGTCATGCTCATCGCAGAAAGGAGAGTAGATACCTCATTTTTTATCGGTTGTTGAGAGGTTCTGCTCATCCACGACTTCTCCTTCGTGATAGTGAGAGTGATATCAGATCCCAACATCTCCGTATACATGAGCCGTTCCGGCGGTGCATCAAATGAAGTATCAGTGATGTAGCAGTCCACACCATCAATGACTTCTCCACCGGTGATCGATACGGTCCATACAGCATTTTCGTCGACATAATTCACATTGTGAGTCCAGGTTGTGCCAATCTCGGGTATATCACTTGATTGAGAGGGTTCAGTTGGCTCTGGTTTTGGTTCGATAGTCGGTGGTGCAGGCGTTTCGATATCCATATCTTCCAGCATGTATGACGTCATCACAAATGAAAGTAGATATCTGAGCACTTCCGAATATAGAGGTTCCGTAACCTGGGCTTTCATCGCTGTCATGACACTTTCCAAGGTCAGTTCCATTTTCGACGTAGAAATATCAGCCTGGTTTTCATCTGCATCGAACAGAATGAGTTTTGGTTCACCCTCATCGTTCGACCATGGCTTCCATAGCGGGAGATCGGACCCAGGAACGTTTGGCATTCCATTGCGAGCAAACTGAGATGTGTAGGTCATCATGGTATCTGATAGTTCCAACCTGCCGGGACGATTCTCTTCGGTGAAAACCCAATCCGTCATATACTCATTGAAAACCTCGTTACCCAGGAAGAACGGAATATCCAGTGAATGGGCTGAACCCAGTTTCAGGTCATAGGGTTCTGGAATCGGGCTCTGACCATCTTCATCGTATGCTCCCCAGAGAAACTGGTACACATATACATCAGGCTGATCTTCTAACGCCGTCAGTTTCCTGGCCACGTCATGTGTACCATTGGCTTTCCAGAGATCGCTGCTGTAGGTGGCAACGGTTTGATATAACTCATCTTTACCTTCGAAAGCCGGGTCCATAAAAAGGAATATTTTGGTTTCTTCTTTGGTACTACCTATTATGAGCGGCACTTTGTTCACATGGGTAGCGTTCCCAAATGTATCAAATCCCTCAGTGGCAATTACTGTACCGTCTGTGAATGTTGTGGGAAAGACCAGAACACCCCATCCAAATTGCTCATAACCCGCAAAAAGTTCATCTGGTGTTTTCGATCTCAAGTACGCTTCGATCTCTGCATTCGACATGCTTTCCAAATATGCTTTGGCCTCTGTCAGGTCAGCAACGGTTCCATCATTTGCCAATAGACGCAATAAAACCCTATGAGCATCAGCCTCTCCGTTTTCAACCGGAACAGAAACGCTGGGCGCGCTC
>CAZWIP010000225.1:0-4675 GCA_964634125.1 uncultured Dehalococcoidia bacterium | reverse complement strand
CTCCATACAGCCACTATATCACAAAGTGACTATTAGTGTTAACAGGCCCTAGTTACTTTTCTGATCAATGCATGAACAAAATGAATCGCTTGGATTGTGGTACTCAAAATCAAAAAGATCCCGGTATCTGCCGAGAATGTGGGAATCCATTGATAATGGTGAAACTTCAGTCAAATCGCTGCATTCATTGTAATTTCTAACGCTTGAGTTCACCCTTTTCCTGATGTTAGCTCTATCACAACATCATATGTTAGAATTCATATTGAAATTATCTAAAAGAAGCCGGTAGGAGAGTTATGGATTATGTAAAAAAAGCCATTGAAGTGGAAACATCTTTTTGCAGTCCTGGCGGTTATTTTGAAATTGAAGAAGCTGATGTTCTCGGAGAGCGTATCAGTATCTTTAAGAATCGAGCACCATCTCTTCGTGCGCTTCTTGAAACATCAGCAGGTTTTGGAGAAAAAGAATACATCGTTTTTGAAGATCATAGAATTACTTATCGTGAGCACCTTAAAGCCGTTGCATCGGTTGCTAGAGCTTTGCAGGAAAAATATGGAGTTAAGAAAGGTGATAGAGTTGCCATCCTGGCTGCAAACAATCCTGAGTGGATAATCACTTATTGGGCAACAATCAGTCTTGGGGCGATAGCTGTGGGATTGAATGGATGGTGGGTTGCTGATGAAATCCTTTATGGCCTGAAAGACAGTGACCCAAAAGTGCTGGTAGGTGATCAGAAACGTCTGGCGCGTCTTGATGGGATAGATATTTCCATACCGGTTGTTGTTATGGAAACAGACTTTAATCAGTTGTCCCATTATGATCCTGATGCAACACTCAGCACAGAACCAATTGCAGAAGACGATCCTGCTTGTATTCTATATACGAGTGGTACTACTGGACGGCCAAAAGGGGTGGTAAGCACACATCGAAATATTACTTCCCTGGTTTTGATACAGATTTTTCACGGGTTGAGACTGATGCAGATTTATGATCAACAACCCGCTGAATCACCTGCAAATCTTGTAACCAGTCCCCTGTTCCATGTTTCCGGCTTATTTACAGGGGCCATAATTGCACTGGCCACAGGCATCAAGTCTGTTTGGATGTCCGGCCGTTTTGATCCTGTTGAGGCCATGAAAATTATCCAGAGTGAAGGGATTACCACTTGGGGCCCCATGGGAACACTGGCATATCGTTTTGTAAACCATCCGGATGTAGGGAAATATGATGTTTCCAGTGTCACAACTATTGGTTCTGGTGGCGCGCCAATGGCAAAAGAACTTCAAGACCGTATTCGGGAGGTTTTTCCAAATGCAAGTAATAATGCGGCCATTGGTTATGGCTTGACCGAATGTACGGCTCTGGCCACTATGAATTACGGAGATGAATTCAAACAAAAGCCTTTATCTTCAGGACGCCCATTACCAACTGTTGAAATTGAAATCAGAGATGATTCCGGAGAACCGGTAGGAAAGGATGTTGATGGTGATATATGCATCCGCAGCCCACTGATAATGCTGGAATACTGGAAAAACCCTGAAGCAACAGCAGAAACGATATTAAAAGGTCGATGGCTAAACACAGGAGATATCGGCCGAATTGATGAAGACGGTCATCTAGTCATCAATTCGCGTGCCCGTGATCTTATTTTAAGGGGTTCGGAAAATATCTATCCCATAGAGATTGAGCTTAGAATTGCAGCTCATCCCAGTGTAACGGAAGTTGCGGTTGTCGGTGTAGATCATGAGGAGCTGGGCCAGGAAGTTATGGCCATTGTAGTGCCGATACCTAACGTGACGGTTGATACACAGGAGCTGGCCAAATGGGTTGCCGAAACACTTGCCCCCTTTAAAGTGCCTGCGCATTGGGAAGTGCGTGATGCTCCGCTGCCCCGTAATGCTTTGGGCAAGGTCATGAAGCATGTACTGGTCGGAGAAGAGGAAAATACATTCAGTGAAGAATAGATGCGTTCAGGATAAAAAGTGAGGCTTGAATTATCACACCTTTTGCGTAATGCCTGCCACACCTGTTACATCCCCCTTGCCGCTAAATTGAAAAAACGACTTTCGGGAGCAAGTCAGGCTCAAGGCAAGACGACTCCGTTCAAGTCGGCGTAAGAAGCAATCAATCAACTTCAGGCAGATATTCCTTGAACATATTGCCGAGCACGTCATCTGTATGAGCAGGAACTTCATAGTAAGTGCGGATTACGACAGAACCATCTGGCTCAAATCGGTAGGTCTCGATACTGAGACCAGTCATCGATTCACTGCCCATATTGATTTGATTTTCCAACAACCAGGCAACCTCATTACCGCAAATGAATAAGGCTCCTTCAGCGATCTTGAATTTGACATTAGGTTGAAACAGGTCAAAAGCTTTCGAAGCGCATTCTTCAAAACCAATCTTTTCCGGCGTTCCAACAGGGTCGAGCATCCTGAAGTCACCGGGAGCAACGCTCCGCCAGTTCCTCTCCCAACCTTCTTTATCACCAGCGTTCCATAGGGCAATGTAGTTATCGGCCCATTGTTTCAGTTGTTCTTTGCTTGGCACCGGCATAGTTTTGTTTCCTCCTTTGTGGAAAAGGATAAATTGAATCTTGCTAGATGTTGATGCGACAGGGAATGATCAACTATTTCTATTGATACATTATATAACGTAGCGAAAAACATACAATCCCTGTTCGCAGCAAAGACTACGGCGAATTGACAAACACTTGGTATATCGGCACAATACGAGTGGTCTACACATGCTCTGGATCATAGACGGAGGTAGGTAACAGTTATGGCAAAAGAGAAATCTTCAAAGTCGAACGCTAAATATGGAAAACCTCCTTTCATTGACCTATTGGGACTTACATTTGAGCAGTTGGATAGCGGAGAGGTCCTCGTTAAGCTCGCAATGAGGGAAGAACTGATTGGAAATCTTGTAACAAAGACCGTACATGGGGGAGTAATTTCGGCAATGTTGGATATCACGGGAGGACTCGCTGTTTTTCAGAAACTACGCAAAGACATGAAAGAGCTATCTTTGGAAGATCAGATGAATCGACTAAGCAAGGTAAAAACAATTGATATGAGGGTCGATTATCTCCGACCTCCTATAGGGAATGAGTTTATTGGAACCGCTTCAATCTTGAGGAAGGGAAGCAAAGTAGCTGTCACCCGGATGGAACTACACAACGATGAAAAAAAGCTGATAGCGGTGGGGACAGGGACATACATCGTTGGGTAAGCACACCGGAACACTCCATACTAATGTCTAGTGTTGACCCTAAAGTATAATTAGGGCTGTCACTCTCCGATTTGAGGTATTGCCCACTTTTGGTTCGTATAATGCTCGTTTATAATAACTATATCAGGCAAAGCCCGGAAATCGGCCAGGAGGCAACCAATGAAGGCTTGGGGATTGCTCTCAATCGCGGACGAGGACAGAGGATTACAAATTGTCTTGGATAAGGACTGGAACCTGGTTCTTCGGCACCAGGAATATGACCTAGCCCGTTTTGATCCTTCGGAGTACACTTTGTCTGAGTTATTGGATGAGGTGGAAGGGCTTCTCCAGATTATACCAAGTTCTCTTGGGTCAGTCCCTGACCTTGTTGATACGGCAAAAGTCTCGATAAGAGAGTTAGGTGTCCGTGCCCTCATCCATTGCAACTGGAACTAAGTTAGGGATATCTCCGGACGTTGTTACACAACCGCAACGGCGTCAATCTCAACCAACATTCTATCATATGCCAATCGTTCTACCCCAACCATAGTAGATGCTGTTGGAGGGATTCTATTCTCAGCAGCAGCAGCCATTCCTTTGGTAACAGCTGTTAATGTATCCGCATTGAGACCAACCACATAAATCGTGCATTTTACCACGTTCTCCAGGGTTGCTCCTACACCCTCCAACGCGATGATCAGGTTAGTAAAAGACTGCTTACCTTGGGCATAATGGTCGCTTTCACTCACTAAGTTCCAATTTGCATCGTAGGCCCCTTGACCGGCAATATAGGCTGTTTTCCCACCCTCTACTGAGACTACATGGGTATATCCTTGAGGCTTTGGGAGTCCAGATGGGTTGATATGTTCGATTTTCATGGAGCCTCCCGATACAGATAACCGGGCTCCTTAATAGGAACCCGGTTCCTGCATAACTTTGTTCTTGTGTGTTGCTGGTTTTATCCTTTCCCGATTCTGAACACTTTCGTACCACACTTGGAACACACGCCCTGAGTTGCCGGTTTTTTGTTCTTCATGGTGATCTTCTTCGGGCTCTTGATCTCCACTTTCTTACGGCACTTCATGCAATATGCGGTCATAATGACACCTCCTTTTATATTAAAGGACATCCAGTTATCAAGACGAGTAGCAACGTTCGGAAGTTCCCGATTGAAGGTAAAAGAAAGCTGGCGGGAGATGTAAACTACAGACTGAAAACAGAATCACCCCACTTATGTATGTGGGGTGATTCAAAAAGGAGGAGACCTTGCGTACTGATATTTAAGCACTCCAAGTATCTCACTTTCTATTATGATTGGAAGATCTCTGTTTGTCTTCGGTGACTGCCCTCAATTATCGAGCTAATTCATGTAGAACTTGGCGACAATCGTGGCACATCCGTACAAATTAATTAGGGCCTGTTAACACTAATAGTCACTTTGTGATATAGTGGCTGTATGGAG
>CAZWIP010000224.1:0-4702 GCA_964634125.1 uncultured Dehalococcoidia bacterium | reverse complement strand
GAGGAAAACCAAGATGACGATTTTTCTTCCTATCACCTGTATGAATCTACCTACGGTGATATGTCTGGGAAGCAGGAATTATTCATGTCTGATGCTCCTACAGATACCTCCTATATAAGGGTAAATATAGACCCAGAGACGACAATGTATTTCCAAGTCGAAACGGAGGATGTTTGGGGCTTGAGAGCAAAGAGTGATGTAATGGCTACAATGGTAACATTTAACACGCAATTTGGATATGAATTTGGCTCACATGATGTGGGTGAATCGGTCCTTCCGGCTGAAGACGGTGGATACATAGTGCTTGGAAATATCAATGAGGAACAAGGTATATGGCTATTTAAGACAGATCAATCGGGTATTCAAGAGTGGAGTACAGTGTATACAAATCAGATTGTACGTGGTAGCTCATTAAACCGTACATCAGACGGTGGTTACATTGTCATAGGAGACAATATGGCTCCAGCGCAGGATGGACGTGATTTATTGTTAATAAAATATAATCAAGATGGTTCTGAGTTGTGGTCCAGATTGTATGGACCTGGTACTGATTTTTATTCCGGTGGCCACATTCAAGAAGATTCAGATGGAGGATATGTCCTTGTTGGCCAAGTATCATCAGATTTGCTACTAATGAAGACGGATGCAAATGGATATACGGACTGGATCCGTACATGGGATGGCGGTGGAAACGATTGGGGGTCATGCGTTCAACAGGTGGAAGATGGTGGGTATTTAATCATCGGCGGTGGAAACTGGGAGTATGGGTCGTATGATTTAGTAGTAATCAAAACTGATGATGATGGAAATGAAGAATGGCTACATACCTTTGGTGGATCAGAATCAGACTACGGGACATGGGTGCAACAGACTCACGATGGAGGATTCATCATTGTGGGGGGAACCCGTTCCCAAGGAAATGGACTCCGTGATATCTGGTTGATCAAGTTGAATGATGAGGGTGCTTTAGAATGGGAAAGGACGTTTGGAGGATCTAATTGGGAGGAAGGCTTTTTCATAGAACAGACACAGGATGGGGGCTTCGTGTTCACAGGATATACTGAATCATTCGGTGCTGGCAGCAAGGATTTGTGGATAATAAAAACAGATGGTATGGGTAATGAAGAGTGGAATAGAACTCATGGTGGGATAGAGTGGGACAAAGGTCATTGCGTTCGACAAACCAGCGATCTTGGATACATTCTAGTTGGAGAAACTTTCTCTTATGGAGAACAGAACTTGTGGTTACTAAAAGTTAATCAAGTTGGCGGGCAGTAGTATCTGCGACGGATGTCGTGAAAGTAGCCTTGAAAAATGGCGCGTAGAGCATACAGGAAATCTGTATTCTGGGAGTGCTCATCTGCGAGGATTATTTTATAAAACAGCTAAAATCGAAGAAACAAGCAGCTACTGCTTTAGTCCTGCTACAACTACAGCAGGGGCAGATCTGACAGTATATGACAGATATTTTCATTTTTTCATATTCTTCTACTTGATAACAAAACCTTACTTTTTCAGTAGGAAAATACACCATCCGTTCAATTACTAAGTGGACCCCACAGCCACTTTAGCAGTGACAGAGTTTATGTAAATCCTTATCATACAGGCAGTTAAGAGAATTATCCAATTTCTAGATCAAAATCTAAATTGTTTTTAAGATCAAGTATTACTGAGATCTTGCCCAAGTAACTACCAAGTAGTGGAGAATATTTTACAACTTCCTGGGTTGGTTGAATTTCATGTTCTTCACTCTGATAGTTGTAAATTTGAGAGATATTGTAAATGTTTAGATTGAGTAAGGATGAAGGATCCATCTAATAGCGACAAAATGCGATGGTCCAGGCGGCTGGAAGCAAAATTCAACATACCGCAATTGGAAATTGGAAGTTGGGAATCCTATTGTCTTGAGCAACTGGTGAAGTATCCGGCTTGCCAAGACAGCACGCAAACACTCATCACACTGTTCAAGCCAGCTATCAGAGAAAGATTTAAGAGGAATGTTGCTGATTGGTTGCGCCACCTAAAGGAGATCCTGCGGAAACTCAAAAAACAAGATAGAATGTATAGCAGAAATATTGAGGAGTTCATCCAACAGATCGAAAGGGCCATCATCGAATGGGAGAATGTTGATAGAATCAGCAAGCTCATTGAGAAGATCGCACAGACACCTGATCTACGATCACGTTTCGATAGTTCAGAATTAAGGAAGATTCAAAAATATTTAATCCCAGCAAGAATGCAGGCGCATAGAGAGGCTAGTGAATTGATGATCATTGCCGAAGCCTCATACGAAAAGGGATATTCAGACAATGAGGATATGTTTGAGAGCAACTCTGTTAGGCTATTCCACAGGACCTACACAACCTCGCAGTCAAGAAGGTTCAAAGCAAAATACTTCGATGCTCTTGACAAAGGAGGGAAGGTACGCAAGGAAGCCTTTAGAGTGTTTAAAGGATTGGGACTTAAGCCACCAGAGGCCCAGGAACTTCTGTATGTTCTATCAAACGGCTTGCTAATGATGACACCAGCAGCGGTCCGAACCCAACTGAACCGTACCTTGGTTTAAATTTACCCATTTCTCAAAAGTTCACTTTTTTACAAATCTCCGCACTCATCTAAATCACTAAATAACAGTTAAATACCCTTCCACAATTAGGAATACAAGTACAAGGAATACTCCTTATTTGTTCAGTGAAATCGTCACTAAACACACAGTGTGAGTACAACGATTGACAAAGCGAATAGGAGTAAATCATGATTAATGGACTTACACGCAAAGAGCTTGTGAAAGCGACAGGTGTGCCACACTATACCATTGCCTACCTTACTCAACTTGATAGACTGCCCCTAGTCTATAAGGCTGTCAAAAAGGGTGATACTAATCTCTATCACCCTAATGCAATCCGGATAGTAAAAGACTGGCTGAGTCGAAGAGAAATACGCTAATCAAGATAGTGATGAGCGCTCAAACCTGGATGACGATTCTCGAAACGGCAGACTATCTCAGAGTCTCCGTGGGCTATATCAGAGCGAAAGTTCGCACGGGAGTACTAATCGCGAACCGTGTACCAGGATCGAGGATTATCCGGATCAGTCGACTGCAAGCTGACCTTTTCATGCTCTACGGACAATCATCGAAGCGTATCACCCGCCCTCAAAAAGAAGCAGCAGCCGATCTGCACACCATGGTCAAGTGAATTGGTGATCTATGGACTTCCCTGAATACAAACACAGCTTCTTGACCCTAGACGGATTTGGCAATGGACGACCAATTCAAACAGCTCATCTGAAGCCGACTTACGATCTTCCAGCCTATCGGCATATCGTACAGTACGCTGATTCATTTGTGAAATATTTGGAAAAGGGCGGGAAGGCGAAAGATTATCACGGCCATCGTTATTCATCACAGTTTCACCTTGATGTGGATGCTCCGGGCCATCTGACTGAAGGAAAGGACAGCGTGGCGGAGTTTCTTAAATACTGTGAGAATAAGTATGGTCTGAATCCCCAGTGTGTGGCTATTTTCTATTCAGGGAAGAAGGGATTTGATTTATCCTTCCCATCCAAGTTATTCGGGTTTTTTCCACACAGACAGTTTGAGTACAAGTGCAAACTACTAACGGGCAAGTTTGTCACCGGCCATGGGATCTCAAAGTTTGTCGACTTACCGCTATACTGTCGCTTCCGTTGGCTTCGACTACCGAACAGTTTACACCAGGATACCCAGCGATATAAGATTCCACTCAGTTGGCAGGAGCTAAAAACCCTCTCTATGAATGATATTGAGGACCTAGCCAGGAAACCACGATTCATTGAAAATGCAATCTCTTATTCAGGGTTGTCACCAATACACCCACTTTCCAGACTCTGGCAAGATTGTGTCACACAACCGGTTGCTTCCCCTCCCGAGAACCTTGATGATCTCCTTACACATGGTGTTGCCAAAGGAGAAAGGCATGACAGAGCATTTTTAAATATCAGGGTACTAAGGGATCAGGGATATGGAGCAGTGGACATTCACAAGCAAGTTGTGCGATGGAACAAGCTAAATACTCCACCCATCATCGAGGCTGGTTGGCCAAACTCACAGATTCAATCCACGCTTGACTACCAGGCAACTATTATCAAATCAGATACATCTCAGTTGACAGCTATTATACGCGATCACCCAGCATTCAAAGAGCTATCTGATGCGCATTTCCGGTGTGCGATAACATTACTCGCTAGAACAAACACCTCAGCAAAAAAGTGGAACGGGATTGCTATCCAGCCTGGCCAGGTAATCTGCTCCCATCAGAGCCTGGCAAAAGACGCAGTTCCGAGAAGTGTCAAAAATCCTGTGAAAGCTGCACGAGGTGCCATCCAGAAACTGATTGAATATGAATTGTTATCCAAAACTCTTCAGCTTCAGGACAACCATGGTACGCTCTATACGTGGGAGGGAGAATTTGCGGAATTATTTCAGAATGTTTCAAGTCACCCCACTACGGCACTCCATCAGGGCACCCTCACTACTCCCATAATCAACTCTAAGTCAATCAGTTACGAGGATGATTCCTCAAGTCTGGTCACCCCCATAGAGCAGTATATGATGTCATCTACTAAGAAGGTTCCCCCCTTCCTAGCACCTAATCCAATATTAAGGCAGATTGTTCGTTTTTTTAACCTTTGGCACAGATTTGCATAAAATCTAAGAGAGACT
>CAZWIP010000223.1:0-4763 GCA_964634125.1 uncultured Dehalococcoidia bacterium | reverse complement strand
CCATACAGCCACTATATCACAAAGTGACTATTAGTGTTAACAGGCCCTAGTTAAATACATGTTTATCAGTCAAGAAACAGAACCGTTTTTAAGATATATTTTTCAATTGTGAAGTGGGAGGATACAATGACCAGCGATCAGACTGTTTCGGAAGAAAACAACAATGAAGAACCTAAAAAAAGTGGCCCTGCTGCAGCTTTTTCGCGTTTAGAAGACGCTGTATGGCAGGTTCATGGTAACGTTGATGGAATCGGGGACATTCTTCAGAGGTTTAAGGAAATCTTACCCGATGATCCAGAAGAGTATCGTAGAGAAGGCCGATTAGAAGTTTTTGAGTCTTTATTCCAATTACATGGTTTTATTTTCACTCGTGTGATAGCTATTGAGGCAGGAAAAACAGCCAGTAATTCCTTCATTGTGGATATTCTGAAATATATTGAAAACGAATTGGAAAGGCATGACGTATATGTCTATCGTCCTCAGATTGGTAGCAAAATTGATCTCAAATTCATGCGCACTCTGCAAGCTGTGCCAATTGATTCTGATGCAAATATAGATACCGTTGCCCGTGTTTATCGATGTGCTTTTGCTTTGCTGTTTGGGGACAAATCAGAAACCGTTGCACAAGTTCGCAGATGTGGTTTTGCAATGCGATTGGGCGACAAGGGCAGGATACTGCAAATGGCAGATGTGGATGTATATCGAAGGAATACTTAAATAATTATGGAGGTATACAATGTCTCATCCATGTGTAGGAATTGATCTTGGTACCACGTATTCAGGTATTGCTGTGATAAATCCAGCAGGTAAACCAGAAATAGTTCCCAATTCAGAAGGGGAACGAATCACACGTTCAGCAGTGTATTTTCAGGAATCTGGGCCTGTAATCGTTGGTCAAGATGCTGTGAATGCAATGCTGGCTTATTATGAGCGTGTCGCTGTCAACGCAAAACGAGGAATGGGCATAGATGAATGGACTTTCCCAAAAGATGGACTTCTTGATGGCCGTTCTTATTCAGCTGAAGAAATCAGCGCGATGATCCTAAAGAAGATTAAACAGGATGCTGAAGCAACACTAGGTCCTATCAAATATGCAGTGATATCTGTGCCCGCTTACTTTGACGAGGCACGCCGAGTTGCTACTCAAACTGCAGCTAAATTGGCCGGTATCGAAGTCCTGCGGATCATCAACGAACCAACAGCAGCTGCGATTGCGTATGCATCATCTGGAGGGAAACCTGGCACAGTGCTTATCTATGATTTTGGAGGTGGTACATTCGATGTATCGATCGTGAAAATCAATGATATTTCGAATATAGAAGTGATTGCTTCGGAAGGGGATCATAACCTTGGAGGAGTTGATCTTGACATTAAACTAGCTTCACATTGGGCTGAATTGTTCTCTTCTGAGAAGGGTATTAGAGCTAATGAACAAAAAGGGACATGGGTCGATTGGATTCAAACGGCTGAATCGGATAAACGAATGCTTTCTCGAAGGGAAGAACTGCCACGAATGTTGTATTGTGATTCTGAGACAATGAACATAAAGGTCAGCCGTGCTACTTTCGAGGACCTAATTGCTGATGAAATCATGCGCACACAGATGTTGGTAGAAAACGCTTTGGATGAAGCAAGATTGAAACCTGAAGACATCGACGAAGTTATTCTTGTTGGTGGATCAACACGAATTCCTGCAGTTCAAAAAATGATGGAGTCTAAATTTGGCAAAAAACCAAACAGGTCTGTGAATCCAGATGAAGTTGTCGCTTTAGGTGCAGCAATCCAGTCTGGGATGATTATGAATGAGCGAGGTTTGGCCGATTTGACCCCTGATGCTGCCAAACTAATGAGTGCTTCGAAACTCCGTGATGCTGCTGCTCACAGTCTCGGAACTATAATCCTTGGGGAGGTGGGTGGCGTACCCAGACTTCGAAACCATATCATGATCCATAAGAACACTCCGTTTCCCGTTACAAAAAAAGACGTTTTCTACACAATCCAAGACGGCCAAGATGTGGTTGAATGCATCGTTACTCAGGGAGAGGACGAAGACCCAGAGTTTGTCAAAACATTGATTCCCATGAAGGAATTACCGCTTCCGTCTGGTCGACCAGCAGGTCAACCAGTTGAGGTATGCTATTCATACGACGCAGACGAGATAATGAAATACACTTTCACAGATGTTAATACGGGGGAATCAATTACACTAGTATCTGACGACGCTCTCAAATCACAAAAGAAATTCGAACACATCGAGGCCGACTTCGATGATTTGGAGCTCGAATAATGGAATGGCTAGTAACTTCTGTCCTGATTGTGGTGATCGGAATCCTTATTCTGATTAGCATTTTTAAAGCACTTTTTGGTGGTGGCGAGACATCTACGATTCAAAAGGAACTAGGAAAAGGGCTTACAATAAAGTGTGTTGAAGATACAATTAATACCGAATCGGGAGAGCAGTTAGGGGTGTACAAGTTATCTATGAGCGGTACTTGCGCTGTACCGGGTGAAAACTATCCTTGTAAAATATTGATTTATGGTGTTGATATTACCGATGAAGCCATTGATGGCCCAATGCCAATCATAAGTATGATTCCTGATATGGCAAATGAAGACGGCATACTGATGTTTGACTTCGACATGCAAATGCCATATACATATACCTCTTTTGAGGACTCGTCGATAGGGATGCTAGTACCCGATGCCATGGTGTTTCCGAAGAAGGGAAGACGAAAACTTAAAATTGGTGTTGGGATAACCCCAAAATATGATACAGACCAGGCCTTCCAACAAGGGCAAACAGTAGTCTTTCACAATCAGAAATCCTATGGATACTTGGAGCGAGCCGAGCGTGATTTGGAGACGGACAAAATGATTGCTGAGTTAGCCATCGCAATGTGCGCTGCCGATGGGGAAATAGATAAGCGTGAAACTGCTGTAGTTCGACGTTTTTTTGAGCAAAGAATGATTAGTAGAGATCATGATGCTGATCATAAAGATGAGATCTCGCAAGTTCTCAAGAACACCATGAGTGTGCTCAGAAGTCAGCCCCTTCAGGCGGATGAACATATCCATTTCGTAATCAGGCGCATTGTAGCACTTGAAGACCCGTTACTTTGTCAGGAAGCCTATGAATTATGTGTCCAAGTTGTTGCTGCTGATCAGCAGGTTTTGGAGGAAGAAATCGATGCACTAGATAAAATTGCCAGAGAATTGCAGATTTCAGATGCTCTTGCCCGAGAAATACGAGACCGGTTTTTCACAGTGTCGATGTTTGAGAAGGAATGTGAAGATGCGCTTGTAGATATGCCTCCAGGGCTTTCCAAAGAAGAACAAATTACATTTTTAAATCGTGAATACCAAAAATGGAGATCTCGAGTGACTCATCAGGATGCAGGAATCCGTGCTGAGGCGGAATTGCGATTGCAGCATATCACAAAGCTTCGCCGAGAACTTAGTGATGGAAAGTAAAGATAAGTTCATCACATTATGTGAAAGTGTCCGCTATGTAGATGATGAATCACTTGTGGGTACAAGTATCCCAAACAGACGACAGCTACTCGCAGATCGAGTGGCTCGTATCAGATCTGAAGGACTTCGCATCACACCTACCCTGACACCGAAGCTTTACCATATGCTGACTACAGTAACTAACCGCATCGGTTTACGAGAAGAACCAGAAGCTTACGTTGCAGCTGACCCAGTAATAAACGCGTTTGCACTGGTATTTGGAGTCCGAGATCGACCAGTAATAATGCTCACAAGTGGATTAGTCGATTTGCTTGAACCTGCCGAATTGCAGTTTGTGATAGGCCATGAATTGGGGCATCTCGGTTTGAACCACATGATAACTGACCAAGAGGCAGCATGTAATTCGGAATTTGAGGCCTTAAAACATCGCGCACTATCGCGATGTGCAGAGATTTCAGCAGATCGCATTGGATTGATTTCAATTGGAAGCCTGATAACAGCTAGTAACGTTATGATCAAGCTTGCCTCAGGATTGAATTCACGTCATGTCGTGTTAGACGTGAGATCGTTTTTAGATCAATTGCAACATCATCCTGAAGAGGCTAACCGAGAATGGGAACTTGAGCAACTACATCCCAGTTTACCTTTACGGCTATGGGCCCTCATTCAGTTTTCCAAAACTAGTATCTATTTGAAGCATGCTGGCACAGGTGAAAAAGGAATCAGTTTGAAAGAAGTTGACAGGGAAATCTCTGCACGATTAAGTGAATTGGGGAATGGTCGACTAACCCAAATGGAGCAACGACGATTTGATATTGCTGCAACCTGGGTGGGGGCAGCCCTTGTATTTGAAGATGGTATTATCGAGAAACACGAAGAGGCTCATCTAAGAGAGCTTATAGGTGATGAATTAGCAAACAAGGCCTTGAAATTCGCACGGGATCAGGGAATTGATGCGGTTCTGGAAAAATTGGATGTATCACTCAGAGAACTGAATACTTGTGGCAAAACCGCTCAATCGAGGATATTGGAAACTCATCGTGCTTTCGCAGAAAATCTAAATATGAATCCAATGAATTGCCGTGCTGGAAGAATTCTATATAGTGTGACACAACTATAAAAACAAGAAGAGAGTATCTATTTGTTGCAATCAGCTTAGTTTTTATTTGGAATATCCATATCGGTCTCTAGACCCTGAGACTACTGAGCTGTTTCTCATATAGTCATTGCCAAGGAGATACTGTGCGTCTTCAGCAAAAGTGGGACAAATGGGCCCGATAATTAAAGGACAC
>CAZWIP010000222.1:0-4774 GCA_964634125.1 uncultured Dehalococcoidia bacterium | reverse complement strand
CTTTTACAAATTTCAAACCTCAAAAAGTTGTAAATCTGGCTGCACAGGCAGGAGTACGATATAGTTTAACAAATCCATATGCCTATATGGAGTCCAACCTGGTTGGCTTTTTAAATATTATTGAATTATGCCGCCATAACGATGTTAAAGGTTTAACTTATGCCTCCAGTTCATCGGTATATGGCAGCAATACTAAGATGCCTTTCAGTGTCGAGGATCGTGTTGATCACCCAATTTCATTATATGCCTCTACCAAAAGAGCTAACGAATTAATTGCGTATTCATACTCTCATTTATATGGATTGCACACGACTGGTTTAAGATTTTTCACAGTTTACGGCCCTTGGGGACGGCCGGATATGGCCATGTTTATCTTTGCCTATAAAATTTCTAAAGGTGAGCCAATTGTGGTATTTAATCACGGTAATATGAAAAGGGACTTTACCTACATCGAGGACATTATTACCGGTACCCGAGCTGCATTGGAAAAGAATTACAAATGCGAAGTGTTTAACCTTGGCAATCATCGTAGTGAGAAACTCATGGAAATGATCGCCTTGATTGAGTCGGAGCTGGGGGAAAAGGCAAAGATCAATTATCAACCCATGCAGGCTGGTGATATCAAAGAATCCTATGCCGATATCGAACTGTCCAGAGAAAAATTGGGATATGAACCGCAAACCCCAATTTGCAAGGGCATTCCCAACTTTATAGACTGGTATAAGGAATACCATGGATAAAAAAATTCTAATCACTGGTGCAATCGGTTTCATTGGTTCGCATTTAGCTGAGATGTGTGTTGAGTGTGGATTAGAGGTTGTGGCCTTTGATCGATATAATTCGAACAATGATTGGGGTTGGCTGGAACACTCTGAGTATCGTGACGATATGCAGGTGATACTGGGTGATATTCGTGATTACGATTCTGTTTCTAGAGCCTTGCATGGCTGCTCGACAATCTTTCATCTCGCAGCGCTCATTGGGATACCTTATTCCTATCTCTCGCCTCTAGCCTACATCCGCACCAATGTTGAGGGCACCTACAACGTGCTGGAAGCAGCAAGGAATCAGGGGTGCGAACAGATTCTGGTGACTTCGACAAGTGAGACGTATGGTACAGCACAGTATATACCCATTGATGAAAATCATCCTCTTGTGGGGCAGTCACCCTATTCAGCTACCAAAATCGCGGCAGACCAGCTTGCGATTAGTTATTACAGGTCTTTTGAACTGCCTGTAAAAATTGTGCGGCCATTCAACACTTATGGACCAAGGCAGTCTGCCAGAGCCATCATACCCACTGTTATTAGTCAAATTCTGAATGGCGCTCAAGATATAAAAGTGGGAAATCTTTCCCCAACAAGAGATCTCACTTTTGTTAAAGACACTGCCAAAGGTTTTCTTTCTATTTATGAAACGAATGATTTAATTGGCGAAGTCACCAATATTGGTATGAATGAAGAAATAAGTATCAGTGATTTGATTGATAAGATTGCCAACATTATGGACGTTTCTGTCAATGTCGTTCAGGATGATAACCGTATTCGACAAGAAAAAAGTGAAGTTGACCAATTACTGTGTGATAACAATAAGCTAATTACTCACACCAAATGGAAACCAAACAGTGACTTGGAAAGTGGATTAAAATCAACTGTTAAATGGATGAGAAATAATAGTCATTATTACAAACCAACTGAGTATAATGTTTAAGTTTTTGCAAAAAAGTTAAGTGGTATACTTATAAATCCACAAATAGAAATTGCAGGAAGAAGAATTGGTTATGATTTCGATCCACTAATCATAGTTGAGATTGGAATCAATCATGGAGGATCTCTTGAAATTGCTTTTGAAATGGTTGATGCAGCCGCGCAAGCAGGAGCAGAGATCATCAAACATCAAACCCATATAGCTAGCGATGAAATGAGCTCTAATGCAAAATACATTATACCAGAGCACACAGAAGAATCCATTTATGAAATAATTGATTCATGCTCTCTCTCTGAAGCAGAAGAAATAGAACTCCAAAGATATGTTCAAGAAAAAGGGCTAATATTTATCAGTACCCCGTTCTCAAGGGCAGCGACGGAACGGCTTATTCGTATGAATGTACCGGCGTTCAAAATTGGATCTGGAGAATGTAACAATTATCCTTTGATTAAACACATCTCAAAGGTAGGAAAGCCTGTTATCCTTAGCACGGGTATGAATACTATCGAATCTGTTGGAAAAGCTGTTGCAATCTTTCGTGAATATAATGTTCCATATGCTCTGCTGCATTGCACCAATGTTTACCCCACACCACCGGAACTGATACGACTTGGAGCGATGGTACAGCTTCAGGAAAACTTCCCGGATGCCATTATTGGTCTGTCGGATCACACAGTTACGAATTACCCGTCGTTGGGTGCGATTGCTATGGGTGCGTCGATCATCGAACGCCATTTCACAGACAGTATGGATCGTGAAGGCCCTGATATTTCCTGTTCAATGGATCCGGAGGCTCTGGATGAACTTATCCAGGGCAGTAAAATCATTAAACAAGCTCGCGGTGGACAAAAAGGACCTGTCGATGAAGAGAAATCTACCATTGATTTTGCTTATGCCTCAGTTGTCACCATTAAGGAAATTAAAGCTGGTGAAGAATTTTCAATGGATAATGTTTGGGTGAAAAGACCTGGTACCGGTGAAATAATGGCCGTTGAATTTGATTCTATTCTTGGTAAAAAGGCTGCCAATACTATTCCCAATGATACACAGCTCAAATGGGAGGATATTCAAGAATAGTTTTGGTAGAAAGGCGTAAAATTTTTATTGTAATTGAAAGAAGGGCCGACTATAGCCGCTATAGACCTATTTTACAGAGAATGAAGGAAGATCCATTCTTCGATGTTTATCTGGTGGTTACCGGTATTTGCCTGCTGGATATCCATGGCAAAGATGTGAATTATATCAAGGATGATGGATTTACCATCAATGCCGAACTGAAGATGTTCAATGAAGATAGACCCGACACGGGTGGTGAAATGGTGCGCAGCATGGCTCGAGTCATGACGGCCCTTGTTGATGAGCTCGAAAGAGCAAAGCCAGATCTTGTGCTTTCAGGTTTTGATATTGGGGCCAATATGGCCGTCACCATTGCAGCAGCACATATGAATATCCCTGTGGCCCACATCCAAGGCGGCGAGGTGACAGGCAGCATTGATGAGAGTATTCGTCATGCCATGAGCAAGTTCTCACATATTCATTTTCCAGCAACAGAGCTTTCGCGTGATCGATTGATCAGAATGGGTGAAGAGCCAGATAACATTTATGTTGTTGGATGCCCGTCAATTGATGTGATCGCTCAAACACCTTATTTGGACAAAAAAGTGATTGCTGACTATTTCAATCTGGACTTTGAAAAGCCGGTCATGCTGATGATCCAGCACCCGGTTACCACAGAGGCAGTGGATTCCTTTGATCAGATCAAGGAAACTGTGGATGCCATCAAGGAAACTGGTGTTCAGACGGTAGTTCTACTGCCCAATAACGATGCCGGTCATGCAAGGATCATTGAGTATATCAAGTCCTCCGACCTTAAATGGTATCCAAGTCTGCCTGGGGACATTTTCATCAATCTTTACCGGAATGTGAATGCACTAATCGGCAATTCCAGTTCCGGTATCCATGAAACGCCAACCATGGGTATCCCTGCAATCAATATTGGGAATCGTCAGCAGGGTCGTGAGCGGGCAGAAAATGTCATCGATGTTCCCAACGAAAGGGATGAAATCGTTGCTGGCATTCAAAAGGCTCTGTATGATTCTGAATTTATCGAAGCTGTTCGAAAGATGGAGAATCCATACGGAACTGGCGATTCGGCAGAGCGTATCGTAAACATTCTCAGACATGTCACTCTAGACAATCTGGTGCAAAAACGGTTTGTCGACTAAGAAGGTCATAATCATCGGTGGCGCGGGATTTCTCGGGTCGCATATCGCACAATATCTCTCTGGTGCAGATGGCGTGGAGCTGAGCTATGCTGATGTGGTTCCCAACCCTGATCTGGAGGCCAGCTATCTCCCTGTGGACCTGCTGGAGCCTTCTTCATTGACGGAGCTAGGAAGTTTTGATGTCGTGGTCAATTGTACAGGACAGGTGACCCAGCCCTTCAATCTGTGTTATCGACTGAATACTGAAGGAACACAAAACCTGCTTGGAGGTCTGCGGGGTATGCCTGTACGCGTCATACATGTATCAACGACGGCAGTATATGGTTCTGCGGATCATTGTGATGAGTCGAGTCCACTCAACCCTGAAACCAATTATGCCACGGTAAAGGCAGTGGCCGAATTTCAACTGCAGAATGGCCTCGACCCCAACAAACTGGCGATCCTGCGCTTGTCAAATCTCTACGGTCCCGGTCAGCAGAAAGGCATTGCCGCCTACCTGCTGCGATCCAATGGTTCGGACAGGCAGTTGCATTTCAATAATGATGGCAACCTGGTTCGTTCTTTCCTCCATGTGCGGGATGCAGCCCGGGTGATCTCACGCTGTGTAATAACGTCCACGCTTAGCGGTATTTATAACGTCAAGGGTGATGACACCTACACAGTCAAGGGCCTGATCGAGGCTTTTGAGCGGGAGTTCGACATGGTATTCGATAAAGAATTCTCGAACAATTCGCCGTGGGAAAACATCAAGGTGCTGGATGATTCACGTATCCGGAAAGCCATAGACCTTGAATACGAACACAACATACTCAGTCACTTCAGACAGATGGTGGAAGGACCCA
>CAZWIP010000221.1:0-4808 GCA_964634125.1 uncultured Dehalococcoidia bacterium | reverse complement strand
AAAACCCCAAACACAACATGTAGTAGGTAGTCCAACGAAAGGGATAGCCCTAATGCACTAATAAGGATTTTTTCATGGGGGATACAATTAACCGCTCCAGTCTGAGAGAAAATCGAGACTTATCGATTTCCAGGACCGGCTAAAGGATCAGTGAGCCTTGTTCATGGCGAATTGATCAATTTTCGAACAACCACGTTTTATTATGACTTCGTTTTTCATGGTGCCTTTTAGAGCAGCAACTCAATAAGTCAGAAGGGTCCAGGCACACCGGGTTATCGCCGATTGGTCACACATACGATCTATCGTATATCTCGGGGTCGTCAGTCAAGCAAATTGCTTGTCTTTCGTTGACGTTTAGTATTGTTAATACAAAAAATAATCGCTGAAAGGGTCCTTAGTGTACTTTGTCTTAAATCAAACCAACTGTTCACACCTTTAGTGTTTATGAATCCCGCAAAATCAATATCTTGTTCATTATAATATTATAACAGCGGTATTTCGGCGTTTTTCACGTATTTTTTTAACGATAATTCGCAACTCTGGTAACAAACTTTCTTTGTCATTTGGCAATGTGTCTTCTAAATTCACTATTCTGCAATAACTTTTAAAAATCTACTTGTATCCCTTTTGGGAACAAATCCCATATTTTCAGTAAAACCGCCACATAATAAACCTAAAATGTGCTTTTAGATCCGCTAAAACAACTTATCCTCAATCAGCTCAACGTCTTAGCCAGTTTATGCCGTGAACGCACCATATTTATCCATTGGGATCATTATTATTATTGTAACAGCTTATTTTCAGTGTTTTCCATGTGTTTTCATAATGATAATTCGCAATTCTGGTAACCGTTTTTAAGATATTTGTTTATATCAAACAATTAAGATGTAACCTCATCTGCTCCAAAAGGGTAATCCCGTCTCCAGCTTTACCCAGCACCTTTTTGATAACCGCTCCAAAAGGGCTTGGTTTCAGTTGAACGCTGGGGGAAGCAATAGAACCTTGTGCACTTGGTTGAGTTCCGTCCCATTGCCTCAGTTCATTACGGTTAGGGATTCAGGCGAACTTTACCAAACGTTGTTCCATATACGATGCGGCCTTCCTGGTCCAGCCTCACCCCGCCGAAGAGGCTGTCATAGCGTTCGCCGCCGACTATCCAGCGAAAGGCGGACCGGCCTATAGTCCAATCCAGCGCTTCCAGAGATAACTTATGTCGGATCACGTCGCCGCTGCGCTAGAGACAGGCGCGCTTCAGTCCTCGATTTTCTCATACAGGGCGCGGCGTTCCGGGGGCATCGCGTCGAGGAAGGCGCGCCCGTCCTCGGGCGGCATCATCTCAACCCGGCCATCTTCGTGCTGTACCGACACGCCGCCCTGACGCCACATCTTGAGGCGCTTCGCGCGAACCTCGAGCTTGGGGTGACAGACCAGGTTGCACGCGTTGCACATGATGTTCATGTTTTGCCCGCGAAGTTCGAAGCCGCCGGGCACCTGAGGGCGCTTCGCGGCGTCGCCGGCCATCTCCATGATCGCGGGTAGGAGATTCTCGTCGTCGTCGGGGAGCTGCTTGCGTCCGGGCCCCCAAGAGCTCCACTTTCCATCCGCCGAGAGCCCGGCGACCCCGGTCATGTGCATCGCGCAGCGCGCGTGATGCAGGCGGGTCGAATACCTGTGGTGGCCATGCTCGCCCATCGTCACCGTAGTGAAATCGGTGGGGCTCATGAGTTTCGTCGGACAGGCCTCTAAGCACATTTTGCACTCGTCGCAGTAGTTGACTTGGGGAGGCAGCACTGGCGTCGGCAGCAGGTCTGCCGTCGTGACCGTCGCGCCGAGCACGATGGCGGCGCCGTGGGACTCGGTCAGGATGTTGCCAGACATGCCGAAAAAACCGACGCCGGCGGCGGCGGCGAGGTAGCGCTGAGAGAGGGCGGGCACGGAGCCCATCAGGAAGTCGGACTCCTTCGCCGGGTAGCGCTCCGCCGCTTTTCGCTGGTATTCGTTCTGCGGGCTCACGTCGCGGTGGTAGTCGCCGCCCGACGTGTTGCCCGCGTGGACCAGGACCGCCTCGAAGCCGAAGCCATGCAGCGAGTGCGCCAGCTCGGACGCAATCTCCAGGGCGAGTCTATTCACCTGCAGGAAGTCCTCCTGATGGCCTCCGTGATCGAACTTCCCCATGTACAGCTCGAGCTTCTCTTCATCGACGGGCAGGGCGAAGGCGATCGCCGACTGCGCGCCCTCTAGCTCGTGCGTCAAATCCGTCGATGGAGGACCGCCAGCCAGACCCTCCTGGTTGCACACCCCCACCGCGCAAGCTCCGGACGTTCGCGCCAACTGCATGAGTCGATCACGGATGACCTTTATATCGAGTTCCTGCATGATCTGTACCTTCTTTTCAGGTTGAGTTGAAATCAGCCCCTTGATCCCCCGCTCTTGGGAGACTATTCAAGGCTGGGGGATATTTCGCTCATCCTGAGCCTGTCGAAGGGCAGACCCCTGTACGAAGAGTTCTGCGCTTCTTTCTCAGGGATTTCCCTACTCGTACAGCGCGCGCACTTCCGGACTCATAGCAGCCAGCCGTCTCTCCGCCTCTTGAGGTGAGACCGCCTCAAGGGACCCGTCCGGATTCTGTATCACCACGCCGCTATCAACCAGAAGTTTGTGACGCCGCTTGCGTTCCTCTGGGTCCGGATGACACACAGACTGGCAATTATTACACGATTGCCAGTCTCTTTGCTCTCCCATCAAATAATTGTAGAACCCCCCTCTGACCGGGGCCACTGATTCCTAAATTCCCTGCATCTCATTTTGGAAGTGGTACAATAACCGAGGTCAGGTCAGACCATAATGGCTCCGATTGCACCTTAGCCTCCACAGACGCGACAGCTTAGCAATCAGCAACACCTCTGTTTCAGGCTTTGGGCGGAAACAAGTGAATCTCACCAACGGCCATCTTCACCACACATTGAGGCACCTGTTGCCACTGTGCCCATTCAGCCTTCAGTTCCTCAAAGAAAGTCCCATTTGTCTCCACAGTGGCCTCACCTTTGAATTGGAACTGCTTCATTACATCCGCATCCACCACCGTTATTGCCACAATCGGGTTCTCCTGGATGTTGCTGTAGGTCTTGCCTTTCGCGACCCGCATCCAAAGCCTAGTGTTTCATCATCCAGTACCCTGGGCGACCCCATGGCTACGGTATTTGGCACGCCCTCTTTGCTCGCGGTACCCACCATCGCATAGCGTTTGGTCTTGAACATTTCCTTCATCTCATCAGTCAACACTACCCTTATAACCTCCTCGCGTTGTGAATCTGAGTTCCGTGGTCGAGAGACCAGATTCCTGGCGAGCGTTCACTACTCGGTAGGGCTAGTGTACGTCTCTTCCAAATGCGCTGACAATATTCAATGAAGCTACCACCTGAACTTGGCTGACAGCTAACCGGTGGCCGTGGCCCACGGGCCTCTGTGGCAGAAAGCTCACCGGTAATCCCTCAGCGATCTGAAAAGCTCGAACCCTTCTCCAGTCCCCTCAGAAATCAGGCTTACCGACAGTCTCGTAAGGTGGTCACTAAGTAAGCCACACTGGGGACGTCATGTGTATCGTCATTCTGAGACTATAACTCTTGATACCAATCTGTCAGTGCCTGACCAATCTCGTCGGGGGAGTCTTCCTGGATGAAATGTACTCCGCGCACAGTTACCTCTTTCTGATTGTGCCAAGTGCGGGCATATTCCAACATGGGACCGGCGATCATCATGCCAGGATCACCCCTGATCAGTAGTTTCGGCACTGTGTTTTCACTCATCCATCCACTATAACTTTCCACAGCCCGAAATACGTCTTCTGGTTCACCATCTATCGGTACCTGACGTGCCAGGGTGAGCTGTGGACGCCTTCCTTCACCAGCTTGCTGGAACGGACGGCGATACTGGGACATCTCCTCGTCAGTAAGTTCGCGAATCATAAATGCAGGAAGACAACGCTCAACGAACAGGTTTTTCTCCAGGACCAAATCCTCTCCTTCTGAACCGCGGAACCTGTACCAGGTCAAAAGCGCATCAAAGTCTATCAAATCAGATGATTGAAACTCATTTACTGCTAAATCACTTTCTGCGATCGGCTTGATAACCGCTTCCATGTAGGCAATGGCTTTTACTCGTTGGCGATTGTTGTTGGCCCAGTCAAAACCTATGGCAGATCCCCAGTCATGAACAACGATAGTGACATTTTCTGTTGCACCCATGACCTCCAGGAATTCTTGTATATACTTTCGGTGTTCAAAGAAGGAATATCTTGCTGGATCGCTGCCTGGCACTTTGTCAGAATCGCCAAAACCGACTAAATCAACGGCAATACAGCGACCTAGCTCCTCGAGATACGGAATGATGTTGCGCCATAGATAGGATGACGTTGGGTTACCATGCAGAAAGACGATCGGATCACCCCTGCCAACTTCAATGTAGGCCATGTTTTTTCCGTTCACCTTGGTGTAACTCTTTGTATAGGCTAGTTGTGGATTAATAGTCATTGTCAGATTCCTCCATGTTGCTCAAAGCTGTTGTATGTGGCCACATCCCAACCTCGCAAGGCATACATTCTTGTTATCAGTGAAGCGCCAGCCGGCATGCACAATGGTGAGTTTGTGCAGTGGCTCCTGCTCTACTTAAAACCGTCATGGTCACACCTCCCATGTATTCGGTCTTGAAACATTCAGCAGTGATTCAGCTTTGGAAAACTTCTTAATATTTTCAAATCTAGGGCGTGTTCACACTAAGCAGCGCATCGTTGATCAGAGCGAAATAGATGA
>CAZWIP010000220.1:0-4820 GCA_964634125.1 uncultured Dehalococcoidia bacterium | reverse complement strand
GCTTGTGAGGGATGCGGGGTTCCCCGGTAAGCAGTCCTTTCGGAGTAGTCATTGACAGTAAACGTAACGTAACACGTAACGTAACAAGTGCTCCAAAAGGACTCGCTTATGTAGCGATATGTAGCTTTGTCTGCTATAGTTCATGCATCGCTACAGATTTATAGACCTTTTTAAAATGAATTCAGTGCCTTCAGTTTATGGAGAGCATTATGTCAAAAACTAGCCAATACAAGCACCTGTTTCAATCAATATACATCAGCTCAATGGAATTGAAAAACCGGATCATCATGTTGCCTATGCACCTCAGGCTCGATCCGAGGACCGATAACGGCTACAGGTTCTATAAGGATCGAGCTGAGAGTGGAGTTGGTGCGATCATCAGTTGGGGCACGCTTGTCGATTTAGTATTCAGTGATGAGATATGGAAGAAACCTGGTGGCGCTAAAGATTTCATGACTAATCTCAAACCAATCATCGAAAGTGTTCACGGTTCAGGTGCAAAAATCGGGATGCAATTGGCCCATTTTAATGCGCTTCCGCCTGAGTTGGCATTCTCAGGATCGTGGCTTGGCCAAGTCACTGGTGAAGAAAAGAGCGAATGGGTCGCACCCTCGGCAAGGGTTGAGCCGGAGGTATTCGTTCATGGCGGTGCACCACCATGCATACCCTTGCGTGAAATGACGGTTCAAGAAATCGAACACGTTATTGAGAAGTTCGGAAAAGCAGCGGCCGGAGCTAAAGATGCCGGATTCGATTTTGTCGAAATCCATAGTGCTCGTGGCACATTGCCTTGCCAGTTTTTCTCGCCCGTCGATAACCGACGAACCGATAGATACGGGAATGATCTCATCGGACGCATGCGTTTTGGGATCGAATGTGTTGAGAGCATTCGGGCGGCAACAGGTAGTGAATTTCCTATTTTCTTTCGTATCCCAGCCATGGATTTCGATACTCCGGGTGGTATAACGCTAAAGGAGAGCGCTTCTTTCGCAGTGGCACTAGAGAAAGCCGGGGTAGACTGTATTGACGTTTCTGTTGGCACAACCGCCAATCAACCATACTGGAGACATGCGTCGCCAGGACCTAAGATGAAGCCAGGTACATGGTCAGACCTTGCCAAGGACATCAAGTCACAAGTCAAAGTGCCGGTAATCGCTGTTGGAAGGATCAATACTCCAGATATTGCTGAGAAAATACTATCTGAAGGAGAAGCTGACCTAATCGGTATCGGCAGACAACTCATTGCAGACCCCGATTGGCCAAATAAAGTAAAAGAGGGGCATCTCGAAGAAATAATCGAGTGTACCTATTGTAATCGTAATTGCTGGGCTGGTGTTGCCGTAGATTTGCCACCAGATGCTTCTCTATGCAAAGAAAATGAGGGAGTCGGCACCTGATGTGTCAGATTCAATAGAATGCAAACCTCATCGGGAGCGAACTTGACAGGGTTCGGCGCGATTTTGGGCTGCTGGATTAACCAACATATTACTAATACAAAATGATAGGGGGAACGAGAATTGGGTAAACTAGATGAGAAAATAGCTCTTATTACCGGAGCCGGTTCCGGAATCGGTCGGGAAACCGCGATTCTTTTCGCCAAGGAAGGTGCAAAGATCGTAGTTGGCGACTATGTCCCGACTGGAGGAAATCAAACAGTTGAAATGATCAAAGGCGCAGGTGGAGAAGCCAGCTTTGTTGAAGTGGATGTCTCTAAATCGGCCGACATTCAGCGAATGATTAACACAGCTATTGACAAGTATGGTCGGATCGACATTCTGTACAATAATGCGGGTATTCAGGGTCCTATCGCACCAGTTGCCGACATTCCCGAAGAGGAGTGGTTTAAAACCCTGGATACGAACGTGAACAGCGTCTTCCGTTGTTCTAAATATACGATTCCACATATGATCAACCAGGGTGGTGGGGTGATCATCAGCACCTCATCGACGATGGGACTCGCTGGAAAAGCTACCATTGCACCCTACGCGCTTTCCAAAGCGGGCATAATCTCTCTTACCCGAACGATGGCTACCGAGTATGGTCCATTCAATATTCGGGTGAATTGTATTTGTCCCGGAGTGATCGATACTCCGATGGGTGGGCCATCAGGCGAGGTGATGGACCTGAATGGAGTACCGTTGAGGAAACTTGGCATACCTCAGGATATCGCCAAAGCAGCACTTTTCCTTGCTTCGGACGATTCTCAGTACGTGACGGGCATATCCCTGGTGGTCGATGGGGGCTGGGTGTCTGAGGTAGTATTCCCGTACAAGGATATGCCACCCGCTGAATAACAGACTTCCAATTACTGTTTTCCCATTGGCAGCGGATATTATGGGACTTACATGCTCATTATTATGAGGGAGTGTAAACATGTCGAAACTGAAACACCTTTTCCAACCGATCAAAATAGGACCGATGCAGATCGAAAACCGGATTGTGGTATCGGCGATGGGCGTCGGCTTCGGAGCGGATGAAAATGGCTGCCCTACCGATCAACTGATCGAGTTCATCGCCGAACGAGCCAAAGGCAGGCCCGGCATGATGGTTTCGGGAGCTTCGTATGTCCATCCATCGGGAATCCCTCATCCCTCATATCGGATGGAATCGGTGTATCTATGGGATGATCGAGTACTGCCTCAACTGGAAAAACTGGTGAAAGCGGTCCATCAGTATGATGTCAAATTCGGTGCGCAGATAAACCACGCAGGGCTTTCGCTTCTGCCGGACCCGGCCTACTGTCCTTCAGATTTACCCGTTTTCAGTATGATGGGTATGAAAGTAAAGGAAATAACCAAAGACGATATCGAGATGTTCGTTGATGCTTTTGGATCGGCGGCAGAGCGTTGCCTGAAGGCCGGGTTCGATTTCATCGAAATCCATAGCGGACATGGATACCTGATTGAATCATTCCTAACGCCCTACTTCAACCGGCGCACCGATGAATACGGCGGCAGCTTTGAGAACAGAATACGATTTCTGCTGGAAGTGTTCAGGGAAATAAAGAATAGGATTGGCGATGGAGTGCCGGTGGGATTGAAGATGAATGGAGACGATTTCATCCCCGAAGGCTCCTGGGGGATGGATGATCTGTGCAAGCTGGCTCCTATTCTGGAGAACGAAGGAGCAGCATACCTGAATATCACCTGTGGCACGTCCAACTATTGGATGTGTGGGCCAGGATCGGTAGAACCCATGATCGCGCCCATGTATGTGGATCAGGGTGATCGCGTTCGTTTTGCCGAAGGAGTCAAGAAGCACGTATCAATACCAGTTGCTACGGTGGGAAGGATTAAAAATCCTATCATGGCGGATCAGATCATCAAAGATGGAAGGGCGGACCTGGTGGCCATGGCCAGGCCGTTTCTGGCCGATCCGGAATTTGTGGAAAAGGCCAGAAGTGGCAATCTGAATGACATTCGGTTATGTTTAGGAGATTGTCTGGGTTGTATCGAGAACATCTTTCGATATGGACAGGCCAGTTGTACGGTGAATCCCAGGGTGGCCAGAGAATACCAGTTGAAAGAGGTGGAGGGTGATAAGAAGGCTTCCGCGAAGAAGGTGCTGGTAGCCGGATCGGGTCCGGCTGGATTGGAAGCGGCTCGACGGGCTGCGTTTGCTGGTCACAACGTCATTCTCTGCGAGAAGAGAGGATTGATCGGAGGTCAGATGAAACTGGCTGCTGCCATGCCGAAGCGAGAAGAGATGGGAGGCATCATTCCATGGTACGAGCGGCAGTTGCATAAATACGGTGTGGAGATTCGTCTGAACACTCCGGTCGATGAAAAAATGCTGGGAGAGATCAATCCTGATGTTTTGATAGTAGCAACCGGAAGCTTGCCTCAAGTGCCCCAAGGGTTGATCGACGGCCTGGAAAACGTGCAGAACATCGAACCGATGATGGCAGACGAACTGATTGAGGATGATCGGTTGACGGGCGATTCGGTTCTGATAGTCGGTGGCGATCAAATCGGATTGCAGTTGGTAGATCATCTAACTGAGAAGGGTAAGCGTGTTTACATTACCCAACAGGGGCCTGACTTCGCTCCCAGAATGGCTGGAACGGATCGATATCACTTGCAGGAAAGACTTTCCCAAAGGAATATGAAGCAGTACCCGGAGACCGAGAAAATTGAAATTTTGACCGGTGATGAAGTTTGGGTGGTGAGTTCTGCTGGTCGGGAAAACCTGCTGGGGGTGGAGACGATCGTGTTTGCGGGCGAACGCAGACCTGATAGATTTTTAGTTGAAGCCGCTGAGAAGAAAGGCATCGAGACCATTATCATAGGTGATGCCAATGGGATTGCTGGCGAAGGGCAGGGTACGATCATGACGGCCATTGCGGCGGGGTATGATGCTGGTAGGCAGGTATAAGTCTGTTGTGCTGATTAACTTAATCCCGGTTTGACGTGTCCGCACGAATCAGTTCAGTGGGATGTAAAGTTTTTTACGGGTGAAGAAAGGGTAGTGCCCTAATAAAAGGTGTTTACACTCGAATATTTCTCTCAGCAAGCTCTGAAAGGAAGTCCTTTCGGAGCAGTCATTGAACGTAATAAGTGCTCCGAAACCACTAGTTTATTGGGGGCAGGTCAGTTTGTTACCTGCGGACTGAACTGGAATTACATCGTATGAGGTATCTTAGCTTCAGAAAGTTAAAATGTTTTTGATGTTTACTATTAAACCTGATCATCGAATTATACAGAAATACACGGAATACCAGATGGATTAGGGGAAACCTTATGGAAGAAAACTCGCTGATTCACTGTCGTTTTTTATTTAAAGGGGTATATCCTTGACTGGGCCAACCACAATTATTAGTT
>CAZWIP010000219.1:0-4843 GCA_964634125.1 uncultured Dehalococcoidia bacterium | reverse complement strand
TCCAATTTATAGGTTCTGGTAATCAGCTTATCGATGGGGAGATTGCCCTCCATGAATAAATCGACATATCTTGGTATATCCACAGGCGCTATTATATCGCCCTGGATGGTTGAGGTAATACTCTTGCCAATGAGGAACTCGAAAGCGGGAAGAGTAAGTATATCAGTGATAGCCGGCATTCCGGCTATGACGAGACGTCCGCCGGAACGAAGACAGCTGAAGGCCTTGGCCATAACATCTACATTCCCAATGATTTCAATGGCATAATCCGCACCATCACCGAGCAGCTCGGTAATCTTTGCCTGGGGATCTTCCTGAGAAGCATTGATTACATAGTCAGCCCCAAATTCTTTGGCCTTTTCCAGCTTGCTGTCCAGCATATCGATTGCAATAACCTTTGCGCCTATCAACTTTGCTCCCATAATGGCGCTCATCCCCACACCACCGCAGCCGAAGATGGCGATGCTATCACCGGGCTTTGCCTTGGTAGCGTTGATCGCCGCGCCGATGCCCGTGCTGGTGCCGCAGCCAAGAAGACACACCACGTCCAGAGGAGCGTCATCTCGAATCTTCACCGCGGAGCGCTCGTGCACCACGACTTTCTCTGCAAAGCATGCGAGGCCAAACAGGTGATTTATTCGCTGATCTCCTTTGTGCAGCCGTACTCCTCCCCCGGGGAGGGCGGCCATCATCTGAATCATCAGGTTCTCCACGCATAGCGTAGGCTTACCTGAAAGACAGAAACGGCATTTCCCGCACGTGATCGTCACCATTAGTATCACGTGGTCTCCAGGTTGGACGGTAGTTACGCCGGGCCCCACCTTCTCCACTATGCCTGCTCCCTCGTGCCCCGGTACAAAGGGTAGAGGCTGGGGCATGTCGCCCTGCATAAAGTGGAGGTCGCTATGACACACACCGGTGGCATCCAATCTTACCAGTATCTCGTTTTCCTGCGGTTCGTCAAGTTCAACTTCCTCAATTACCAGTGGTTTGCCGATTTCGTATAGTACTGCTGCTTTCATCGTTCTCGTCCCCTTTCTTTTTGCGGGCTTTCCAGACTTCAGCCGAAACGGTAAGTGTAGCCTTTGGATTCTCCACAGTTTTATATAATGGGTTCCATTACCCGGAAGACCTCCTTGCTGGTCACCAAGCACGGTGCAAGGTGGTGGTATTCTACATGCTTGCGGCCAAAAAGGCAAGGGGCACTCTCTTCCAAAAAAATGAGCCTGGAGAGACGAGTACAACCATGTTCAATCGCACGATTCACTCGAGTACCGTCGACCGGCTTCTGAAGCCAGGCAGCCATTCCACCTGCTTGTAACTCTGATATTTCAGGTGGTACAATAACCGGTGGCAGGTCACAATATATACTAAGTTGGTTGGTATCCACTAATAACATTGAACCAATTTTGAAAGGAGAAACTATGGCTGGAATATGTACTTATGGCGGATATGTTCCGCGCTACCGACTGAACCGGGGCACGATCGTTCAGGCTATGGCCTGGATGAATATGGCAATCATGGCTCATGCTCAGGGTGAAAAGGCGGTAGCTAATTTTGACGAGGATCCTATTACGATGGCAGTAGCGGCTGGCATTGATGCCCTGAAAGGCATTGATCGTTCAACGGTTGGAGGCGTTTACTTCGCTTCAACCACCATGCCCTACAAAGAGAGGTTGAACGCGGGGATCATTATCCCTGCTCTCAATGTGGAGGATCAAGTGAGAGGGGCCGATTTCAGTGGCGGACTCAAAGCAAGCACCACCGCATTACTTTCCGCTTTGGAGGGTGTAGAGTCGGGAAGAATAAACAATATCCTGGTCACTTCAGCCGATTGCCGGTTGGGAATGGCTGCAACCAACCAGGAGATGATTTTTGGTGATGCCGCTGCCGCCTTTGTGGTCGGTGATAAAGATGTCATTGCCGAATTCAAAGATTCTTATTCTGTTACCTATGACTTTTGCGATCACGTACGTTCTAATGATGCAAACATGGATCGGCAATGGGAAGAGCGCTGGATTCGTGATACGGGGTATTCGCAGTTCATCCCCGAAGCAATCAACGGTTTGCTGGAAAAGTGTCAGCTGAAGATATCGGATTTTGCCAAGATTATTTACCCTTGTAACAATCGGGGGGCCAGAAAGGATATCAATAAGAAGCTGGGAATCTCCCCTGAAGTCGAACAAAGCAATCTGCAGGCTGAAGTAGGAGACTCAGGAACGTCCCTGCCACTGGTCATGCTGGCTCAGGCCCTTGAGGATGCCAAACCGGGCGATAAACTACTTGTAGCGAGTTATGGTAGCGGAGTCGATGCCCTTTACTTCGAAGTGACCGAGAATATTAAGAATAAAAAGGGTAACCTTGGCGTCTCAGGTTATCTGGCCAAAAAAGAGGAGCTGGGCAGCTACACCAAATATGCCGTGTGGCGTGATATGTTGCCCGCAGATGTTGGCATGCGGAATGAAGTGGCTGACTATACAGCCTTTTCCATGCTCTGGCGGAGACGAAAAGATATCCTGGGCCTCTGGGGTACCAAATGTACCAGTTGTGGCACACCGCAATGGCCGCCTCAGAGAATATGCGCCAATCCGGCGTGCGGCGCTGTGGATAAAATTGAACCATATCCCTTTGCAGACAAAACCGGAACTATCATCAGCTTCACGGGAGATATGCTTGCCGCTGGAATGAATCCACCGAGCTTGGGTGGCCGAATCGGATTTGAAGGTGGTGGTAGAAATATGTTTGATTTCACCGATTGCACCATCGATGAGCTTTTTACTGGGAAGCCCATGACTATGACTTTCCGTTTGAGATACAACGATAAGGCGAGGAAGATTATTGGATACTACTGGAAAGCAACGCCTTTACAGGAGGTAGGCTAAAATGGCTGAAGGAATCAAAGATAAAGTTGCCATACTGGGAATGGGGTGTACCCGTTTCGGTGAGCGCTGGGACGTGGGTGGTGATGATTTAATTGTAGAGGCGTTTGTTGAATGCCTGGAAGATGCCGGTATCGATAAAAATGATATTGAGGCAGCTTACATAGGGACCTGCTATGATGAGGTAAATCTTGGTAAAGCTGCAGTCGCTCACGCTGAAATTCTGAAACTCCCTCATGTTGGGGTTACCCGAACAGAGAACTTTTGTGCTACGGCACAGGAAGCGCTCCGCGCCGCAACCTATGCAGTGGCATCCGGCGCCTTTGATATCGTATTGGCTCTTGGAGTAGAGAAACTCAAAGATACCGGTTTTGCCGGGTTACCCATTGGCGGAGGCGGTGCGTTCCCCCGAATCGGTGGTTACAACGGATCAGGGCCGTCCTCGTTTGCTCAGTTAGCTCCTCCTTACTCAACAAAATATGGAATTGAGATGGAGAAAGTCAAGGAAGCCATGGCCCATATTTCCGTAAAAAGTCATGCCAATGGGAAAATGAATCCGCGCGCTCATTTGCGCTTCCCCATAACTATGGAGCAAGTTCTCAATGCGCCGATTATCGCACATCCTCTGGGACTTTTTGACTGTTGTGGTGTCAGTGATGGAGCTGCCGCTGCCATCGTGACCACGCCTGCAATCGCCAAAAGCCTGAAGCCCAGTCAGGACGTAATAAAGATAAAGGGCATCCAGATATCGGCAGCCAATGGAGAGGAAACTCTCTTCAGCGACTGGGATGGCGCTAGCCTGATAACTACTAAAGTGGCTGCGGCCAAAGCGTACAAGGAAGCAGGGATAAAGAACCCAAGAGAAGAGATAAGTATGATGGAAGTCCATGATTGCTTTTCTATTACGGAGCTTGTCATTATGGAGGACCTCGGCATTTCACCGCCAGGTGGAGCATGTGAGGATATACTGAGTGGATTTTACGACCTGGACGGCAAGGTCCCGTGTCAGGTGGATGGCGGGTTGAAATGCTTTGGTCATCCTATCGGCGCATCTGGACTCAGAATGGTATACGCTGTCTATGAACAACTTTTGGAGAGAGTGCCTGAGGAACGGAAAGTGAAAAACATGAGACTGGGATTGACTCACAATCTGGGTGGTGAACCGGCAAGAGGTGTTACCTCTCTTGGAATTTTAGGGAGAGACTAAACTTTTTCTTTGTCAACGGCTGCTTTAGGTCATTGTTATGCCTAACCAACCAAAGTAGGCAAATATGTCTCTCGATAGTCATCCTCTGTATTGTCATCTGTCTAGGGTAGACCACACAGAGGATGGAACTGCGGAGAGTTCCCAGCAGGAGTTATGGTGCCGCAGTTGCCAACGTACATTTAAAGTATTGGTCCTTGAGGGTTGATACCCAAATAATACTTTGAGAGTAAAAACCACTCAAACAGGGACTTGTTGGTCATAGGCATGATTGGTATTCTAACCTAACCAATAATATGTTTATACTTTGTTTACTTAGCGCATTCCATGCTATTTGTACACACTCTCTATCAAGTAAGCATTTTTCTCGAAGCCATCGACAAACTGAAGAGGAGGGCATATGCCGGTTGTGCCAAGTCGAAATAGAGGGCAATTAAACAAAGTCGGAATTTTGCATGCAAATCCTCTCCTTCTGAAGTCTAATTCATCTCCTAAAGAACTGGATATCTGGAGCATTCAGAAGCAGGTATTCTTTTCAATTTGGTATTCAACTGACACATTGACTGCAAATTGAAAATGCATAGCCAACAGATACGTGTTCATTGTTGACATGTATCTTCAAATGAAACGCCATGCCCATACCACTACTACAGACCAAACTATTCGCTCCTCTTGTTCCTCCGGAACTGGTGTCACGTCCCCGTCTTATCGAGCGTTTTGAAGCTGGTCTTCATCGGAAACTTACACTTGTTTCAGCTCC
>CAZWIP010000218.1:0-4847 GCA_964634125.1 uncultured Dehalococcoidia bacterium | reverse complement strand
ACGGCTTCCAGCTACATAATGGCGATACTTTCAATGCATCTGTTAATATAACTATTCCTCAGGAAGGACCATATGTGGGACGTAGTGGTTCGTTCAAAGCTGTCTTTACTGTTTCTCAGTACAACCAGTTGTCCTGAATCAGGATAACCAGAATAAACCCTTACACCTACAAGAAGTACTCGGCCCAAAAACTCGACATGGCTGCTGATAAGCCTTTTAGGGGGAGGATTGTTATCTTCCCCTTTTTGTTGTCTTGGCAAATGCGAACATGTCTCAGATAGAAGCAGTAATGAAGCCAATCCGTAGTGCAAACAGGTATCTTCAAAACAACAGCACAACGCGTTTTTGTATTTACTTTTTCGTTAGCATTTTAATCTCGATTGTAGTATATATTTGGGTACGCAACAGCAGCACTATCGAACCTTTTCTGGGCTTCAACGCTCAACTGGCCACCGATATCTGGAATCTGTTTGACAATTCGGTATCCGCAGAAGGTACGTTAATCTCGTCGTCCGACTTCAACTTCGAAGTCACTGCAGAATGCACCAGTATTGGCCCTACGGCAATCCTTCTATCAGCCATTATTGCATGGCCCAGCACGATCAAAGAAAAGATAAAAGGAATAATTGTCGGAGCTACAGCGCTGTTCATCATTAATCTGATTCGTATACTCACATTGTTCTACATCGGCTCACACTTTCCGAACCATCTCGATCTCTTTCATTACTACATATGGCAAGGAATAATCGTTTTACTGGCACTTGGGTTGTGGGCATTCTGGATGGATAAAATGGTTCAGAGTCCACTTCCGGGAATATCTGATAATTAGGCTCAAGCAACGTGATTCAAATCTCATCTACCACTTGCTTTTGCCCCGCTATGAATTGCTATGGAGAATAGTTACAGATACAAAATCGGCTACGACTGGTGGGCTGTTCTAGCCTTGGTGGTGGCGATATATCTTTTCAATAACCTTGTACTGCACCATGGGGGATTCGTGAGTACATATGTCATCATTCCAATGCTCTGGTGCCTGATGGCTGGTACAGTGCTTCTCCTTTCCAAGCAGAAACCGGCCGGTAAGTCAGCACTCAAAAATAAGCTCATCACACTGGCGGCAGTCACCGCTTTTGTTCAAGTAGCTGCTTCCGTTTTCTCAGGACTTTATTATGGATTCGGTGACAGCCCCTACTCCTTTACAGCAACAAGTATATGTCAGAACCTGATCTACGTCACAACTGCACTCCTCGGCATGGAACTGAGCCGGGCCTGGCTGATCAACCGTCTGTCAAAGCATAACATCACTCTGAAAATCATCTTTATCTCCATTCTTTATACCTTCATAAGCATCCCTTTGACCCGCATCACTGGTACCAGTGTTGATCTGGAAACCATGCAGTGGATGAATTCGACTTTCTTCCCTGCCTTCGCCGAAAGCATGCTCGCCTCATATCTTGTTTACACAGCAGGGCCAATACCAGCCATCATATATCGAGGGATTCTGCAATCATTTACCTGGTTCTGCCCGATATTACCTGACCTGAAATGGATGGCACAAGCACTCATTGGGACATCCATACCAATAGCCGGCTTGCTGATGGCAGAAAGATTCTATTCACCTCAACATAGAAAACTGTCCAAACCCAGGACACGAGCAAATACAAAATTATCCCTTTTCCTGTGGATCACTACAAGCATCACAGTGGTTTTAATGGTTTTCTTCTCTATTGGATTTCTGGGATTTCATCCAACGGTCATCATTAGTGGAAGCATGAATCCAGCTATTGATGTCGGGGACGTTGTGGTAGTCGACGAGATTGCTCCGGACCATATTGAAGAAGGTGATGTCATCGAGTTCACTGGAGAGAACGGCGCTACAATTGTTCACCGTGTTCACAGCATTCAAATCCAAAACGATGGAACAACGCTTTTTCAAACCAAGGGGGATAAAAACGATTCCCCTGATATCGACCTGGTACACCCTGAACAAGTCAAGGGCAAAGTGCTTTACAGAATCCCTAAGATCGGTTGGATATCAATCACCGTGAAACAATTATTTGTGCGGTAATCAGGTTTTAAAGGAATTATTATGAAACGTTTTGTCAACAGAAAGATGTCAAGAATCGACTGGGCAACCTTTGGTAAACCAGTGCCTCGAAACATACGAATACCGATTATTCTTTCCTTATTCATTGGAATTGTGATATCCTCGATTTTCCTATTTGATAACGAAAGTTCTGAATCAACCACCACATTGGCAGCCATCCCCATCTTTACATATGAGCATGAAGCTGATCTCACGTATCAGGTACACTTGAAGCCCAACATCGTGTATGAGACTTCTATACCTCAACCGGGACAAACCTATTTCACAAAGCTAATCGATTACATTGATGTCTACGCATCCTATGAATTCAGCGGTGATACACCCACCCAAAACAGTGGAGATTACGGTATTACTATTTACCTTGAAGCTAATAATATGCCCGGCAAATCCTTCCCCGTATTGCTGGATGCCCCCGATCCTGATCTAACATTTGAACACACCGCAGAACTGGATTATCAAGTGTACCTCAAACCCAACAATTTTTACACAACTACAACACTGGGCCCGGGCGAGACTTACTTTTCGAACATTGTCGATCACTTCGACGTCACTGCCAGCTACAGTTTCAATTGTGACAGCCCCTCTCAAAGCAGCGGCCAATATGAGGTGATAGGCATCCTGACTGCTCCTCCTTACTGGCAGAAATCATACGTCATCCAACCACAGGCTCCGTTCGATGCCGGCGAGAAGACGCATACTCTCAGCAACCTGTTCACCATCGATCTTGACGAATATCGGTTGCGAGCAGATGAGATCAACACAGAACTGGGTGCCCATCCCAGGGAAACCGACCTTACCATTCAGTTCAATGTTCAACTCGATGCGAAAACCGATAACGGGTCAACCACCGAACACCTTTCGCCGTCCATGAGAATACCCTTATCCACAGCTCAATTCACAATCGATGGTAATCTTACTCAAACGAACGCCGGGTATGTATCAGGAAAGGGGAGCGGGATTCTTCGTCCTCAATTTGCTTCTGATGGAACGGTTGCCAATTTCAACGATAGATTCAGAATAGATTTGGCCCCATATCAGGATATTCTGGACACAATTGCGGAACAAGCTGGCGTACCACTCCAGGAACCTCGACTGGTCGTAGTTCTCGATGTGAACACGACGGCAGAATCAGACAAGGGTACAGTTGTCGAAAACCTTAATCCCAGCATGATCATACCGCTGTCTCCAAAGACCATCGAAATAACTGGCGAGTTTTCAGATGCTCAATCAGGGTCCATTGACAAAAAGGGTTTGGAGACTCATTCTACTTCGTCCGGCAACAACTCTGGACCAATCGCTTCACTAATCATTTTTTCCATTCTATTTGTTGGATTCACTGGCCTGACCCGTAATAAGTCAGAAACAGCAAATCCATTTTTAAAGCGAATGAATTCTATCAACAAGAAGTACAAATCTCGATTGGTGGAAGTCACCCATATGCCGGATATTGCGGATCAGCAGATTATATCTGTGACTTCGGTAGAAGACCTCGACAGGATTGCTGAAGAACTCATAAAGCCAATTATGCACCAGCAACCAAACTCACCCGATGGCCCGCACGTATATTGTGTACTGGATGGGACAATACGATACCAATACGTCTTGAGTAAGGAAGCTGTGGAGTGAACAAAGCTGCCTGAGTCACATCTTATTTAGAATGTCATTCCCGCGAGTAGACTGTGTCACGATGTCATCCTGAGCCGCAGGCGAAGGATCTCGTGCGGAGTAGCTGACATTATGAAAACCCTTCGATGTGTCTATGTTGAACGCAGCGAGATTCTTCGCTTCGCTCAGAATGACATGAGCAGGGTTAATGCTCTCACGATTAACGTGACACTTGAGTGTGACAGATTACACGGTGCCATCAGTATATTCATACGTTTTCCGCTTGTATTACGGGTGCTCCTGTGGTAACTTTAGTCTGCACAGCTACGGTATCGTCAAGATCATGATTCAGTTGATTCTCACTTCTATTCTTGGTGTGATAGTCCTTGTTTGTGGTGCAGTGGGTGTCTTTCGTGAAGGGACAAAGTTACATCATTGGAGTACCATACTCGGTATTATGGCAGGGATAGGTATTATTGGTTTTTCTGCTTGGTCTATGGTCGACCGTGATCGCCATCAAGCTGAACTTATAGATAAAACTGATGAAATCGCAAGTCTCAATGAATATATCAAAGACTACATTGTTGGTGGTGACAACTACTGTTTTATTACATTCGATGTCATCGATTCCATGAGATTTGATGAGAACATTTTTGATTTTTACGTCGTTCATAGCAGTGGCTACCGTGCTGATCATGATTATCCCCTGTATGATGTCACACTATTAATATGCGATGAAACTACAGGGGTCACATTTCCATTTGAAAATTATTGTAGTAGCTTTTCAATTGGTACAATTAACCCCGAAAGCAGTCTAGCAGCTGAATTTGCCTACGACATACCACCCATCGTTGGTGCTGGTTATTCTGATAAACAAGATTTTAATATCGACTTCAATGCACGGAACGGTACTTGGTTCCAACAGTGCCGTTTTCGGCGTGTAGAAGTATGGGGCAAGGAAAAGTGGGCATACGCAACGCGGGTCACTCGTGATGGTCAGGAACTCTTTAAACCTAGTATTAACCCTAACTACCCAGTCGATGAAAACGGAGAGATTGACTGGAATGATCATTCGAAATAGGGCATTGTTAACTTAGTATAGTTATGTTATCATGAGACCACAAGCTATTACAAA
>CAZWIP010000217.1:4075-4871 GCA_964634125.1 uncultured Dehalococcoidia bacterium | reverse complement strand
ATGGGGGGCTGGCAGTATGGGCATTACTATTCTCACCCTCCTGCAAAGCATTTCCGATCAAGTTATTGCAATTGTGGACAGAGACCCAAGAAAGCATGGGCTGTCCTATTTTAATATAGATATCAAAGTCAAATCTCCTGAGTATCTCATTGAACAACCTGCCGATATTATTGTAGTATGCTCTCAGTTCACTACTGAAATCACACGAGATATTCGTGAAAAATATGGACTTCACTCAACTGTAGTATTATTGACGCCCGAAATAAGAATTTTAAGATGATCAAGGCAATATTTTTCGATCTAGATAATACCTTGTATGATCAAACTCTATATTTTTCATCAAGTTTTACAACTATTTCGGAATATCTTTCAAAACAATACGCACTTTTAAAGGATGATATTTTTTCCAGATTGATGGCTCTACAAAACAAAAAGGGGAGTATGTACACGAACCTATTTGATGACTTGTTGGAAAGTTTCGAAATACATGATGAGCAAGAAGTGAAATATTTGACAAATCTTTTTCACACTACTCCTGTGGACGCACTTGCACTTTATGAGGATGCAGGACATGTCATGCCCAGATTGGCCCAAGAATATTTATTAGGGCTCATTACAAACGGTAATTCTGTTATGCAGCGGAGAAAAGTCGCAGCGCTAAACTTAAATAGACTGCTCAAAATCCAGGTTTACACGGCTGATATTGGTTTTCCAAAACCAAGTCCTCAAGGATATGAATACGCACTCTCAATATCGGGGATTAAACCAGCTGAAGGTATTTACGTTGGCGATAATC
>CAZWIP010000217.1:1358-4065 GCA_964634125.1 uncultured Dehalococcoidia bacterium | reverse complement strand
AGATTTTACCGGTCCTTATAAGTTAGGGATGCGAACGGTGAGACTTATTCGGGGAGAGTTTATGAATACGGGCAATTGTGACGTGCCAGTTAACATGCAGGTTCGTGATTTTTACGAACTTGAGAAGCGCCTGCATACCTTTGCTCCCATTGCTTGAAAGAAGATCCAATATGAAATATTCACCAAGGATTAAAATCCTTGTTATAGCTGCCCATCCTGATGATGAAGTACTTGGTTGTGGTGGAACAATCGCCAGTTTGACCGAAGAAGGACATGATGTTTACGTGGCTATTCTAGGTGAAGGAATAACATCACGTTATGAGAAGCGCGAACATAGCGATCATGGAGTAATAAAAGATCTTCAAAGCCGATCTCGGCAGGTATCGAAACTGATAGGCGCAAAAGAATTGTGTTTATACGATTTTCCGGACAACCAGTTTGATACTGTGCCGTTGCTCGGCATTGTTAAAATAGTGGAGAAGTTGATAAATCGATTCCAACCGCAGATTGTCTATACACACCACGTCGGCGATCTTAATATCGATCACGTAATTACACATCGTGCGGTTATGACAGCCACTCGCCCTATTGCTGGATGTCCGGTAAAAGAAATTTACGCATTTGAAGTTTCATCTTCCACTGAATGGGCATTCGGCCAGTTTCAACCAGCCTTTCAACCCAATGTATTCGTAGATATCAGTGCTACGCTGGAAACCAAAATCCAAGTGATGCAAATTTATGAAAGTGAGGCAAGATTATTCCCGCATCCTCGCTCACCAGAGGCTCTTCGGGCTACTGCGAAAAGGTGGGGTTCAGTAGTTGGGTTAGAATACGCCGAAGCTTTCGAGCTAATTCGATCGGTGCGATGATGGCAACGGCTAATGTTCTCCTTCGCACGGATGCTGGGCCGCTCACCGGTATAGGCCATCTTCAACGGTGCCTTTCTCTGGCAACGGCTTTACACCATTTAGACATGTCCTGTGTTTTCCTTACAAATGAAGAGCCTTCAGTGATTGAGCGGATTAGGCGGTTTGGTTTTGAGAGTTGCACATTAGAGGCAGATGGCTCGTGGGGAACAGCCGATCTTGAAGAGACTCTGACTATTGCAGCCACAAAGGAATGCTCAACTATCATTGTGGATTCAGATTACGAAGGAGCCAACTATTTGAGCCAGTTACGTAATGCCGGTTATTTCGTGGTTGCAATTGAGGACAACGTTCCGCATCCTTTCCCTTGCCATATAGTAATCAATGGAGATGCCCATGCGCGAGAGTTGTCCTATCAGTCACATTTTGAGGATACACATTTTTTCCTGGGCCCGGAATATTCCATTTTGCGGAGAGAATTTTGGGAAGTAACTCCAAGGATGGTGTCGGAAAATGTAGACAATGTCCTCGTCACTATGGGGGGTTCTGATCCTTACAATATTATGCCTAAGATTATAGATTTGTTGGATGCACTACAAGGAACTTTTTCAGTGACTGCGATCATGGGGCCATTTTTTGAGAACATCGTCGAGGTTCAGGCGGTCACGCAGCGAGCGCAGCGCACCATTACATTGGTGGAAACGCCCGATTCAGTTCGCGACCTGATGCTCCAAGCAGATATGGCGATTTCTGCCGGCGGCCAGACTCTGTATGAACTGGCATGTGTTGGTTGTCCCACGGTAGCCATCAGATTAGCTGCCAATCAGGATGGGCAAATGGTCGTGTTTGAAGAGGCTGGCTTCCTTCGTATTGCGGGCGATGGGGATTACAGTGGCATAGTTAATGCCATCAGCGATACAGTAAAAGCATTAATAACTGATCAACAAGCTCGGGCTACGATGAGCACTGCGGGGCAGCAATTGATTGATGGGCAGGGAGCATTAAGAGTAGCTCAGACACTTTTGACCGCTTTGGATAAACACAAGATAAACGAGTAGATTTACAGGTAAGGCAAGTGTTGGTGAAATTGATGAAGCCGTACACACTTCCCGGGATGCCGATTGCAAGGATATCGTCCTCTTAAAGTGCACAAGTACATATCCGGCCAGTCCATCGGACAGCAATCTGCTGACTATCCCACATATGCGCGATATGTTCGGCGTCCAAGTCGGGCTCTCGGACCACACGCCAGGCATAGGTGTCTCCCTGGCAGCAATCGCTTTAGGGGCTACAGTGATCGAAAAGCATTTCACGTTGAACAGGACTGCAGGCGGTGTTGACGCGGCTTTTTCCCTGGTTCCTGAAGAGCTTGCTGCGCTGGTAACCGAATCTGAAAAAGTTTGGCAATCCCTTGGCACGATCAAATATGGAGTGACTGAACTGGAGAAGAAGTCCTTAGGATTCAGGCGATCCCTGTATGTAGTTCAAGATATGCGAAAGGTGGCTGTATTTACTTCAGAGAATATCCGTGCTATCAGACCAGGTTTTGGTCTGCCGCCAAGATACTATGAAGTTGTGATAGGGAAGAAGGCAAATCGGGACCTTAGAAAAGGGACTCCACTAAGCTGGGACCTAATATATGGGTGAATTGGATATGTTCATGAAGAAACGATGTAGATCTCTCAACTCCTCCCGAAAGAGATGATTATGATCAAGCAAGAATTTAATTCAGAGCATGATGTTTTCCTCCCTGGCGAGCTGATTGATTTGGTTGTACCTAATGAGAGGGCAATCCATGTTGACGGATGGTACAATTGGTTCAACGACCCGGCTGTGACAGC
>CAZWIP010000217.1:0-1348 GCA_964634125.1 uncultured Dehalococcoidia bacterium | reverse complement strand
GTTTCTCTATTCACCCCATCAGCTAGAGTCTTTTCTGGCTAATCTGCGAACGTCAAACAAATGTCTTGCACTCTTGATCAAACCTAAAGACGAGCCCAACGTGGTTGGAGTTGCATCCCTGTCAAACATTGATCATCTCAAGAGGCAGGCAGGCTTTGCTATGGTCATTGGGCGCCGTTCTTCAAGCTTTAAGTCAGCGTTCTATGGTATGGAGGCGAAATGCTTGATGACCGAACATGCATTCGAAGTTTTAGGCATTGAGCGAATAAATTCCGGACAGTCTATCCGCTTAAAAGATTGGCAACGCTGGCAAATACTCTTTGGTTACAAGATGGAGGGTATACAAAGAAAGGCCCTCAGAAAGGGCTATCATACCTATGACGTAATCATTTCAAGCTGCATCTTGGAAGATTATATAGTGCTCAGGGAACTGCGTGGCGGTAAGCTCTGGCCAGGTTATCAAAAGATGATGGAACTGATTCGAGCCCTTCCAAAAGAGAATCTGCAAGATATAATTAACTCTTTTCTATCTGAGACTGTTGCCGAATACTACCAAAGGGTGCAAATGATATAGTGCGTTTTTGTGGAAGACCATTTTCTTGATTTCAGATTCAAGCTAAATACCGAGCTCAGTCGCATCAAAGGAAAGAAACTGTCATTTGGAGGAATAAAGATTATGACAACATTTTTAACTAATTATAATTATTTGGGACCCCGATATTATGTGCACGGCACAACTATCCTTATACAGGCGTTAAAACTACTTGAGCAACATTGGGGCCTGCCAGTCTATCTCAAGAGAATCAAATTCCAGCGCGAAGTAATCAACAATGGCCGAATTCTTTTATTCAAAGACCACGATCTATTGCCGTATAAGATCGATGATGCCCACTGGTACCTCGTTTGCCGGGTAGACGAGGTTACTTGGCGTGGAGCCTTTTTCGAGGAAAATGACCATATCTCCTACCGTACTGAAGTAGCGTATGGGCTCAGGGATGTCAAACATGATAAAGACTTTGGAGGTACTTGCCGCATCTGCTCATCCAACAGGAGTGAAACCATCTATGCGCTAGTTGAGGCCAACAAGCGCTTCCATCAAGGATGCCTTTCCACAAGCGGGTCGAAACCGAGCATAAGGCTCGGGTACATTGAAGATTGGCAAGTTCCTCTTGAGAATGCTGGTTTGGATACTGTTCTTCAGTCAAAGAATCTCATTTCTCAGCAACTGGGTCCTGGCCTTATGACAATCAATCGCCTATCTTATACAAACAGCGATGGAACGAAAGCATCGTTGATGATGTGTTTCAATGTGAAGTTCGAATAGGAGTCACTGCTATGAAGATCGGCA
>CAZWIP010000216.1:0-4885 GCA_964634125.1 uncultured Dehalococcoidia bacterium | reverse complement strand
TGAAAAGGGGATCATCGCTGCTTAACTATGTGTCCGTTTGGACTTGACCACCCCACTTCGTGGCCATGTGCAATTCTTGGCAGTGGGAAAAGTGGAGCCTTCTTGATTTGCACCTGGCTTTAGCAGAGCCCCCGAACTTCAGGGCCGCTGAATCCAATCCGGATGTTAACAAGGCCTTCATGTACGTATTGGGTTATGAGAGTTGTGATGAGCTCATCAAGGAATGGGATATGATGGCCACCGGTGAACTGCCGGAGATGGCTGGATACATTGCTACTTTCCCATCGGTGCATGACCCTTATCAGGCACCGGAAGGCAGGGCCTCAGGATTGCTTTCCCAGATGGCTCCGTATGAGCTGAAGGATGGCGGTCATGAGAAATGGCTCAAGTACAACTATCGCAAAGAGATCGCTGAATATCAGCTTCGTACCCTACAGAAGTATGCTCCCAACATGACACGGGACAAGGCCCTTTGGTGGAATATCACCACACCGGCCGATATCCAGAACAAGTTCGCCAACATGGTCAGGGGTTCCTACAAACAGGGACAGTATCATCCATTACAGATGGGATATCTCAGGCCCAACCAGGAATGCTCTCATAATGTCACTCCTATCAAGAATCTCTTCGTTGGCGGAGCTGGTGTCTGGCCCGGTGGTTGTGTTATCTGGGGTCCGGGATATAACTGCGCTACCACCATCGCCGAGGAATGTGGCATCGACCAGTGGTGAGCTTTGCCGGAATCGGTTGTCAGGGCAAGGGAAAACGGATACATACTTTAAGAAATTTCAAAATACACGAGCAGTGCAAAAGGAGGACATAACAAGCTAGTTTATCATGCACAGACATAATGAGCTGACCCAGTTCCACTTTCAATAAAAAGGAGGGGTACATGGCCCAAGAAGAGAGGTACGATTTTGTTATCGTGGGAGGTGGGCCCAATGGGACGGCAATGGCTGCATATCTGGGCAAGTGTGGTGCCAGTGTTTGTATTCTCGAAGAGAGAACGGAGTCCGGTGGGGCATGTGAAAACGTCGAGCCAATGCCGGGAGTGCACATTAATCCCCATGCTGTGTATATGTACGCAGGCCCGGCACCGGGATTTGAACAGCTTGAATTACACAAATATGGCTTCCGGATGAACTGGAGTCCCTTGATCGAAACCGTCGCCAAGCAGCAGGAGGTAGGCGTCCTGGTCTCGGATGGAGTTGCTCCAATCACCAACAAAGATATAGAGGGCTGGGCCAAGATTTGTGGTATCGCAAGCGATCCACCCTTCATCAAAGAACTGCTGCGTGCCACACACTGGTGCCCCCCTCACCCACCTGAGGTCGAAGTTACAGCCGAGAATATCCCGTACATGCAGGTATACAAGAAACATGCGCCGGATATCTGGACCGAGGAACTGCTGGATATGACCATGTTTGACCTCTTGGATGAGTATTGCGAAACTGAACCATGGAAGGTATTAACTGCAGCAGGGGCCTGGTATTCCGGAGCCGCAGGACACTATGAAGGGGTGGCCGTTCCGGCTATCGCGGGTGAGGCGCTTGTAACCGTATATAGTGGCTTCAGCGTTCCCCGCGGCGGTATGCACGGCTACTTTCACGCTATCATTCGGTGTGCACTTTCTCACGGGGTGGTTATTCGCACCTGTTGTCCTGTCGATGAGATACTAATTGAAAACGGTCGTGCCGTTGGGGTACAGCTAAGAGACACCGCCACCACTGACGAGAAGAAGATATGGGCTAATAAAGCGGTGATTAGTGGCACCGGTATCCACCCCACTTTTCTTAAATTGATCAAACCGGCGCATACAAGCTCCAGTCTCAGAAAAAAGGTACAGGATATTAGCCTCAAAGGAGGGTGTTGCTGGGTATCTCATTTTCTCACCAAAGAACCTCTGATGCCGCGTGAAAAATTCCTGGGTCCCGGCAGGATGGAACCCGGGGAGTTTGGCGGAGCTTATCCTTGTGACTCTCGTGATATTTATTACGAGCACGTAGCTGATGTCGATGGCCGTAAAGGCGCTCCGAGCGTACCCCCGGAAAAGCTGTTGTGGATGGCGACACACAGTTCGAGATTCCCAGAATCGGATCCGCAGTGCACTATGCCCGGCGCCCATGTAGCAGGACCATACTACACCTATGTACCACCACCCGATTATGAAGCTGGCGGCCCCGGTACTATAGATCACAAGAAAGACGAAGTCAATGCCATTGTGCGCAAGGCAGTCAGCGAGGTGATTGAGAATCTCGATGATGACAACCTTATCGCTCACTTTGTGAGTACACCATGGGAATCCGAGTTTCGCAATACCGGTATCCTGGCAGGTCACTTTGGCGGAATTCGTCATTGTGCTGACCAGTGGGCAGAACTTCGGCCTATACCTGAACTAGCACGTTATCGAACCCCAATAGAGGGGCTTTATTTATGCAACCAGACATCGGGGCATCCTGGAGCTCTTTGCCTGATGGCCATCCCATACAACCTTATGCATATCCTTATCGAGGATGGACTTGTTGAGCCTGGAAAATGGTGGTATCCATCGCCGTGGTACATTCCCCAGGAAGGCAAGATATCTGCCGCACTAAACTCGAATGAGGGGGAGAATTATGCCTGAACCAATGATGGGCAAGATATTTGATGAATTCCCTGATGAAAGCGAATGGGATGTGATCGTTATTGGGGGAGGCCCCAACGGTCTGATAGCAAGCGCCTATCTGGCCAAAGCAGGATTGAAAGTTATTACCATTGAGCGCCGCTATGAGATTGGGGGCGGGCTGGCTACTGAGGAAATACTCTTTCCGGGATATTACTCTAATATACATGCCATCTATCATATGATGGTAGATTACATGCCGGTGCTAAAAGACTTTGATCTGGATCACCACGCCCTGAAATGGACCAAACCAAATTCGCAAACAGGCATGGTGTTTGAGGACGGCAAGTCGTTATTGCTTTCGCGCATGGCGGAGGACACCAAGGATTCCATGATGAAGTTCTCCTACACGGATGCGAATGCGTTCGGCAAACTAATGTGGTCATGGCGCAAGATTGTGGATGACATATTGGGGCCAGCAACGTACATTCCACCGATGTCTCCGCTGGATATCACCATGGCTATGCAGAAGACTAAAATCGGCCAGGAGATGCTGGAACTGGCGGAACAGAGCCCACTGGACATCATCACCAGTAACTTCGAGAATGACAGAATCCGAGCCCTCCTGCTGTACACCAGTTGCATGTGGGGATTGGACCCCAGAGAAACAGGTATAGGCATGTTCGTAGCTCTTATGCTGCAGCGAGGCAGTAATAAGTGTTACTGCGATGGGGGATCGCATAAACTTGCCGGTGCCATGGTGCGAGAGATATCCCGCAACGGTGGAAAGATACTGGACACAGCCGAGGTAACCAACATCCTCATGGAGAACGGACGTGCCACTGGAGTCCAGCTGGCCGAGGGCCGCACACTTCGCGCCAAAGCAGTCATGTCCACTCTTGATCCTCATACCACATTCTTTGACCTTGTCGGAACAGAGAATCTGCCAAGCGATCTCAAGGAATCGGTTGATCGCTGGAAGTACGATAAGTGGAGCTACTACACACTGCACGTGGTTTCGAAGGAGCCACCGCAATACAAGTGCGATGACCCATGGATCAATGATGCCTTTATGAACATCTTTGGCCTGGACGGAATGGATCAGCTTTTGTCCCATTGGGACAACGTCGTGGCTGGGAAGATCGATATGAGCAACTTCGGCGGACATGCTACATGCGAGAGTAACTTCGATCCCCACCTGGTACACTCGCCATGGGGTGGTCACATCTCATTCTTCCAGATGCATGCGCCATATGAAATCGAGGGTGGTTGGGACAAAGTTGGCCCTGAGCTGGAGGATGCGATACTAACCAAATGGCAGAAGGTTGCTCCAAACATGACCAGGGAAAACATCGTGAGGAAATGCTATGAGACACCTGAGGGCATAGAGATTCGATTACCGAACATGCGGCGGGGAGCAATCAAACACGGTGATTATAAACCCATACAGTTGGGATGTTTCCGCCCTAATCAGGATTGCTCAAGTTCGGCAACACCAATCGAAGGCCTCTACACGTGTGGCGCTTCCAACTATCCAGGGGGAATGGTGCTGGGAGGTTCTGGGTACATTGGTGCGAACAAGGTGGCCGAGGACCTCGGTGTGACCAAGTGGTGGAAGCCGACCAAAGAGATGGAGCGATACACTAAGACATATTTGGAATAAGCTTTGTCTGGTTGTGAGGTTAGCTAACAATTGCTATATCGATCGCTTGCAGCATTACAGCACTTTCTGGTGGATAACATAGTAAATAAGCCCTAGGAACCATTGTTTTTGGCAGTGTTATCGCATTTAATAGATCGAGAATGCTGATAGCTTGTCATGCGGCGTTATCAAGCGATTAGCTATGAAACGTTTGACTGATGTGTTATCACATTTTCTGCATGATAACGCTGTCGTCAGGGAGAAACTGAGGCCCTTCCAACTTTGTCAGGAAAACCTGATAGAATATGCTGTGCAAAGAGAGTAAGATGGATTAATTCATAGATTGCTGATGGAATCTCGGTGATGGGTTAAGTATCCTCGTTGAGGAATCCTCCGATCTTCAGATAAATCCAGAGGCAACAAGGAGACGAATAGTGAGAATCTCAAGCAAAAAGGGAATCATTGTTCTGGGAGTTCTATTGCTGGTGACGATGATGATGGTGGCATGTGGTGGAGGTGATAATAATGATGAAAATGATGGTAACATTCCTACGCCCACGCCACCTAATGGGACAGAGACTCCTCCGCTATTACTCCGGCAATTAAATAGTATCAGTTGGTAGCATAGGCAATCTTGGGAT
>CAZWIP010000215.1:0-4910 GCA_964634125.1 uncultured Dehalococcoidia bacterium | reverse complement strand
AATGTCAGGCTGAAGAACTTGGTAGCTGATCTCTCCCTTGACAACGCCATTCTGATAGCGTAGACATGGGTGGCACCAAATCCAGCGGCAACGTTCCCTGGATCCTGATATCATCCCCATCCACCAGCACCTTGATGCCGAGGGCATCCAAAGCCAGCTGCTTTTCCCCGGTTGTCAACTTGCCCAGATTGGCCGACACTCGTTTACAGGCTTCCTTCAGATCTTCAGCCCTCGCTTCGAATTCGTTATAAGACTGCATCCGGCTCTCGATATCTGCTTTCTCCAGCTCAAACGCCTGTAGTTTTGCTTCGACGTCAGCGATCATTCGTTTGAACGTGTCTTCATCGCCACTGTACAGAAAAGCGCTCCAGGCCCTTTCCTTCTGCTTCTGGTAGTGGTCGATCTGGATGGTTACCCGGTCCATATCCCGTTGAATGCATGCGATCAGATCTTCAATGCCCATCTGCTCCATCTGAGAAAGCACTATTTCCGGATTGGTGAGGACCTTCTCGACCTCGGCTATCACCAGTTCCTCCAACCGACGGGCGGCATGACGGCGATTGCCACAACGATCATGATGCGTCACCCGCTTAAGTTTTCCGGAACACTGATAGTAGGGGTATCGATACTGTTTGCCCTTGTATACCTTGTTTCCAGGGCTGCCCCAGAACGGCCGTCCGCACTTGGCACAGAAGAGATGACCCTTCAAAAGATATTCGGTTACCGCCGTGTTGCCATTGGAAAGTTGTTTGTTGAGCCGCAGTTGCTCCTGAGCCACCTCGAAGATATCTTCCGAGATGATCGCCGGTGTGGCGCCCGGTATCTCGATCCATTCCTCCCTGGGTTTGGTGATAGTACGTGTCTTGGGGGATTTGTCAGCCGATTTGGGGCCTTTTTCCAGCTTCTGACGTGTTTGAGTGAAGGCATATGTTTTGCCGCAATAGGCGGGATTCTTCAGCATCTTGTACACGGTCTGCCGCTGCCAGATTCCTTTCCCGGAAGGAGAGGAAATCCCCATATCCCTTAAACGATAGGTAATGCCATCCAGTGAGAGCCTCTCTTCCACTAGCCACCGGAATATATCTTGAACAACCTTCGCCTCCTCCTCCTTGATATACCGGATGCCCTCGCCAACCCCTTTCCCCGGCATATAAGTATATCCAAAAAGATGTGCCCCACTCCCCGACGGGATCCTGCCGTTTCTGGCCCTGGATTTCCGGCCCCGGACGGTTCTCTCCTTTATCTTCTCGGACTCCACCTTTGAGGCCCAGCCGCGGACGAAATTCAGGAGCTGTCCTTCCAGCGAGTTATCCAAGGGTTCTGTGACAAGAACGAGTTCCACCCCGGCCTTGTCGAACTCCTCTATCAGGAGCAGCAAGTGGACCGGGTCCCTGGAAAGCCGGTCTGTGGAGTATATCACCAAGGAGTCAATCTGCCTGTTCCTGGCGAGTTCCCTCAGGTTATCCAGCTGAGGCCGATCCATGGTTGATCCGGAGTAGACTTCGCTGAATCGATTCTCCTCGGGAACCGTCCATCCCCTCTCGTCGGCCAGCTTCAGGCACGCCTCTAGCTGGCTACCCAGTGAAGATCCTTCCCTCTCCTGATCTTCGGTGGAAACTCTGCAATATGATGCTGTCCCCATGATCACCCCCTGTATTCCAAATCTTGGAGATAATTGTAGCGACATAGAATCTATTTATCAATGGGCTTTCGTCCTCTCTTCCGCTCACTCTTTGAGGCCCAGCCACGGACGAAATTCAGGATCTGTCCTTCCATTGAATTATCCAAGGGTTCAGTGACAAAAACAAGTTTCCAACCCGGCCTTGTCGAACTCCTCGATCAGGAGCAGAAGATGGACCGGATCCCTGGAGAGTCGGTCGGTGGAATACACCACCAGTGAATCAATCTGTCTGGCCTTGATCAGTTCTCTCAGATCATCAAGCCGAGGCCGATCCATGGTTAATCCCGAATAGGCCTCGCTGAATCGATTCTCTTCGGGAACCGTCCATCCCCTCTCGTCGGCCAGCTTCAGGCATGCCTCTAGCTGGCTACCCAGTGAAGATCCTTCCTTCTCCTGATCTACGGTGGAAATTCTGCAATATGATGCTGTCCCCATGATCACCCCCTGTATTCCAAATTTTGGAGATAATTGTATCGATATGGTAACTACTTATCAATGGACTTTCGTCCCCTACACTATCGTTTAGAAGACGTCGCACGAGTCCAGCTTCGGTTCCGTAGTAGAGGATTTCATAATACTCTCCCCCGGTTTCAAGATCGGCTGCCTGGCCCAAATGTTCATGGAACAACACTGTTTGATTTCTGACTGTTGTCGTCATTTTCACCCTCTGCAACAAGAAAGCTGCTCGTATCCCGTAGCAGCAGATCCCAGAGTCTCATCCATGCATAGGACTGTGCAGTATCCAGCGTCTTTCTTTCGATATTCAGGATGACCTTCTGGGTTGATGTATCCATGTTTGCATCTGCCGTAGCGAATTCAACTCGTTTCTACTAAAGGGATCACCAAGTCAAGCACACGTTCTATTTTCTGTGCCTCAAAACCATCGATTACGCCTAACACTGGATCGATACCCCGGCTTTCCTCTGCTTTCCACCGAGCTTCTTTCAAGGCCTTCTTAGAGAAAGCTCTCAGAAGTGTGGGATCATCCAACCGGAAGAGGGTTATCGCTGCTTTTGGCGTGCCATATTTCAACTCAAGCCACGTTCTGTTCATTGTTATTTACGCTGTTGATCTCCAGCCCTTCCTTTACTTATATATGTGCGGGCATTATGAAATTTGTTACTTTTTTTACCACTTCGTTCGCTTTGGTAAGCAGGAAAGTTGCCCCACTACTATCACTAAGTCCTCCCAATAAAAAAAGGGTAGAGAGAAAATCCTCTACCCTTTTTTTTATGGAAGCTGGATTGAGTTACTTCTTGGAATCGGCCTCTCGGAGCTTCTTCACCAAATCATGTTTCAGTTTCCTGACAGCACCTTGACTAACAGGCCTTCCGAATTTTCTCTGAAGTGCATTAGCTATGTCTTTATCGGGCATATTGTACGATCTGGCCACCAGCTTCTGTCTTGGAGTAAGTTTTGCTTCGCCGGCGAGTTCCATTATGAGTTGAGTAACCAGTCCTTGTCTTTCATCTTCTGACTGTTCATCCTTCCACTTCTCAAAACTCTGGCTATCGCTTGCCATCCCAAGCGTACTGGCGCTTGTTTCTTCCTCCCCCTCAACATCATAGTCTGGAATCTCCTTTGGTGCCCGTGAAGCGTTCACCTTGTCAATCTGCTCCCGGATTTCGTCCTCGGTCTTCCCCTCGGGGGATGGTTCTTTCATTGGCACGATGCCTAAACGACTGTTTTGGCGGCGAATCTCCTGGAACAACTCATTCCGTGATGCCTTCGTAAATGCTTGCTTAAGTTCACCTGTTTCTGCTTTTTTCTTCAGGCCCGATAGTTCCTGCTTTGCTGCCCAATTCAGCCCCTTCCACAATCCGATCTGCATTAGCTGCATTTCTTCATTATGTGGCGTGTTCCATGTGTCATCTTGCGCACTACCAAGAGCCTCACCAGAATCAATGAACCTCGCACCTGGTACAGCCCACTTTTTTTTACTGTATATTCCCCCCAGGAAACGGCCCAACGCGTTCGAGAGCAGCTCAAATGCTTTGTCAGGTTCGTTCGCCAGACCGTAGATATACTCCCTATTAAGAACAACCGCCTCGTATTCGGGGACGATTCCGTTTCTGACTTTTTCCGTGGGCTCGATACCAGAGTGTAGTTGTGTGGTCCATACTCCCCCGGCCAAGCTCTCACCGAAAAAGACGAAAAGCTTATCGGTGTCCATTGCGGAAATCTCGTGCCAGATAACCAGGATCAGCTTCTTTGTCAGTTCCCAGAATTCCATCGGAAGATTTTTTAATTGGCTATACACCGATATGTAGTCCGACACGTCGAGTAGGGAAGGTGTAAGTTCTTCTAAATACGCCATCAACATCTGAAAATCCCGTTCTGACTCGTTTCCAGGCACCTCCAGGGCTGTGCTGTCATCAGAATCAACGACGCGTCCTGTTGCTTTTATAAACACCATAATATCTATCTGCTGGTACGCCATTGAGTCGAAATCTTCATCCTCCAAATAGCTCAAATAGTGGTTTCTTATCGACTCTGGAGATGTGCGGCTGAACCGGGTCATTAGCTCAGCGTTTATAGCGGCGATGGCGCGCCGGTTCTCAGGACCAAGCCTCCTCTTGAGCAATTCCGCCAGTTTCTGAGCGTGGTCTTGACAGTACTCAACAGACCGGCCTTCTTTTGCGGCATGAAAATCTAGTATCTCCACCCAGTCGCCGAACGCAGCTGCGACGGATCGGAGTACCGATTCCAGGCCATCTTTTTTCTCTTCGTTTTTGCCCATTTCCATAGTGATTCCCAGGACTGTATTCTGCCCGATCGAGAAAAGCCGCAGAGGTTTTTATTCTCGGGATGGCCTGGTGGCCCTATTCATCCCCGTAAAGCCATATGGTACGATTGGTTTCCTTTTTACTTTGGATTTATGTTGCCGGGTATGCTTTGTGTCGTTTCTCAGGTTAATGCTCCAATGTCAATAGATAGATTAACGTTGGAGAAACCTTCGATTCTTACTTGAATCCATTCATACACTACCCTGACTGGATATTGGAAGTCTTAGCACGCACTAATTTGAATGCTTACGAAGGTCGAGTATTGTGGTTCATCATCCGGAAAACCTACGGTGTGCGTCTTCAGCGAAAGTGGGACAATTAGGCCCGATAATTAAAGGACACATTTAGTGCTTGGGCCTTGCTCCCTGATGGTGCTATTATACCGTCTTTGTGCGTCTTCAGCAAAAGTGGGACAAATGGGCCCGATAATTAAAGGACACATT
>CAZWIP010000214.1:0-4961 GCA_964634125.1 uncultured Dehalococcoidia bacterium | reverse complement strand
TCTATTTCCCCCACTTGTAGATTAACCTCGCATCCTTATTTATGCAACAAAGCCGTTCTGAATCGGAAAACGGATTGTCAATATACTATACGCTCGCAGAGTTAGAGTCAAGGGGCTATCTACTATATGTACCAGTCAGTTCACCGCGTGCCAGAACATGTTCTTCCATTATCTTATAAAGTATTTTTCTATTAGCACCGGCATCTATGTTGAGAACAGTGTCCAGAGCATAAATCTTGAAAACATAAAGATGAGTACCGCTGGGAGGGCAGGGTCCGCCGTATCCGTAATTGTTCCAACTATTCTTACCATTACTACTCCCATTGGCTAGATTTGGAGCAATGGGAACGGCCTCGGGTAAAGAACGAGTATCACCAGGAATATTGTACAGCAACCAGTGAACCCAGGTTCCCGAAGGCGCATCAGGATCATCGCAAATCACCACGAAGCTCTGAGTACCCTCAGGAGGATCGCTCCATCTCAATGATGGCGAGATATCTTTATCATCGCAAGTGTGTTTTGCGGGAATTGTTTTACCGTCTGGGAAGGCACTGCTGGTTAGGCTAATTGACATAAACCCCTCGCCTTTCGGAGGTTCAATGGTGATATCATCATCTCCGTCATCACATCCAATCAAAAGTGACGCGAAAAGAATCAGAACGAAAATTGATTGCAAAAGAGGGCGTCGATCCATCAATCTATTCCTCCTTATCTGTCATCCTTGATTTAAAAAGCTCCGGCACTCTCGATATCTTATCTTTTCGATAATCGTAAAAAACCATGCCAGTTTTTAAAATAGCGACCTCATTACCTGTTTGCTTGTCTGCGATCCGGTACACAAAATCGCAACCATTCCGAGTGAAATCTTGTACTGCTATCTCGATGACCAGTGTCTGACCATAGAAAGCTTGTGCTTTATAAATAATCGCAGCATCTGCCATTATGTACGAGAGGCCTTCTATATCTGTCTCGTCATATCCGAGGTGTCCCAGAAACCTTACTCGTGCTTCATGAGCGAACGGGAGGATGGAATCGTGCCCCAGATGCGCACCGTAATTAAGATCATCGATTCTTATGGGAATCTCTGTCGAGAAGCAAAATTTCTCCGGGAGGTTCAGTTTAACTCGTGACATTCAATTATTTCCTTAAATCGTCTGCAGATAAATGCCGAACGTCCTCATGCGAGACCTTTCCTGCGGAGATGACCATCTTAAGAGCATCATCTACGGACATATTAGTTTTAATGACCTGATCTTCGGGCAGAATCTGAAGGAATCCCGATGTGGGATTGGGTGCAGTTGGAACATAGATATTCAGAATAATTCTTCCTGATTCATCGGCAGCCCTGTTGGTGACTAAAGCGGGAGTGAAAGTTCCTTTTCTGGGGAATTCGATAAATACCACCTCAAGGAAATGGTCTGAATCTTTTCTGGAGAAACTTTCGATGATTTGTTTTATGCCGTTATAGAGCTCGCGGACTACCGGTATTTTGGAGAGTTGATATTCCATGAATCGAATGAGATTGCGCCCGAAAACCCTGCTGCCTATAATTCCGCAGATAAGGATGAGAAACAAAGTAGTGGCGACTCCGATCCCCGGATATGAGTGCCCGAATATATCTTCAATCCTGGGATTCAGGATGTTATCGATAGTTTCGAATACCCAGTAAAGGAGCCAAATCGTAAGAAAGATAGGGATAAAAACCAGAAGTCCGGTGAAAAAGTAATCTCTTAGATCTATTAATGCCTTGTGGAGAGTGGATTTAACCTTTTCTTTCATGGTGAACCAATGCTGGTAGAATGTCTATTTATGCACACTTTAGGTATCGAAGAGGGTTTTGTCAATATCGGTTGCTGCGTAATGCTACATGATTGCCGCTAGAGTAGACCAGCCGAAATCATGAACTCCGCCGCCTTCTCCGGTCAGAGGGTCATAGTATTCCCGAAAACCGGAGTGCTCAACAAGGTCCTTGCTTGCTTGAGAAATAGTATCTGCCAGATCCCCGTAACCGTGTTTTCTTAATCCTTCAGCGATAAACCAGTTTGTGTTGATCCAGGTCGGCCCTCGCCAGAGGTACGTACGAGATGTAGGTTTGAAGTGGCGGCTGTTTTTAGGAACCGATGGAACAGGGAATTTGAGCCAGAATTCATCGGGATCTGTCAGATGTTCCACCAAAGCTTCGTAATCATCCTGCGGAATGTGAGTCAGGGCTAGCGGCATGAGGCAGGAGATACTGGTATCTCGGAGCAGGCTTCCAGTGTTTACATCGATATCGTAGTAAAGCCCGGAAGTGGCATCGCGGCACTCATCGAGAATTGCCTTGGATATTGTTTCGCTGTAAGAATAGCAGCTATCTGCTTTATAATGATCGTCATTGGCAGCGAAAAGCGTTCCCAGCGCTTCCAGTCCCAGTGCACACACTGTATTGAACAGTACTTCTCTGACGTTAAAAAACCTGCGATTAGCAAGCTTTTCCGGGTCGAATTGTAGACGCGCCATGCGCATTTCCGAATTGTAGAGTACGAAATAATGCCCTAATGGTAGCTTGGCGAACGGACCCAGGAGTGGATCGAAAGCAGGCTTGTGGTCGAGTCCCGATTCCCACGGGGAAAATATCGATACCAGATTAGAACCGCGGAAGCGACGTCGAGTTGCCAGCCATTCGAAATGCAGTTCCAGGGGAGGGAGAACCTGTTTTAAGAATCTCTTATCTTCTGTTTGCTGCCATATTTCTTTTGCGGCGAGCGCGACTACCGGCGGCTGAACGAGGGGAGATCGGCCGGGATATGGCCAATAGAACCTGAACAATCGATTAGAGAGCGATGCAAAGCTGTGGCCATGGAATATAATATGTGGCAAGGTGCCATCCGGGAGCATCTTTTCCAAGAGGGTAATTATCTCTTCTTTGGCAAGATCGGGTCTACCTAAATGGCAGTTGACGATCGCATGAAATGAAGAATCCCAGGACCATTGATGGGGATACTTCTTTCGTGAGGGAGCAGTATAATAATAATCCTTGCCCCGCTTGGCGTTGGCGTCAAGCAGACGTTTAGCATCTTCCTGTATCGACATCATTTCAAACTTTGGAGTGCGGAAGACTTGCTTCCGCGATTTAATATGCGCAAGTTCGACTTGCGCACTCCATAAATACCTACGATCCACCCACCAGGCATTTCCGTATGCGAATATGAGGGCTGCCGTTGGAAACAGGCAATGGGCTTTGTCCGCCTTTGCCGCAACCACCACCTTCATTCATATCCAGATCATCCCCGATAGCATCGATGTTTTCGAGGGTTGTGAAAACATTCCCTGATAGTACCACTGGCCGCATCAGCTCGGCGATCTTTCCATCGCGGATCATGTAAGCTTCTCCGGCAGAGAAAGTGAACATCTCCATCGAAGTCATTCCCCCGTACCAGTTGCGGGCATATACGCCTTCTTTGATATCGCTTATCATGTCATCGAAAGACGTTCCGTTCGGTTCGATGTAAGTGTTGGTCATGCGAACAATGGGTTGATATTGGTAGCTAATAGCGCGAGCATTGCCGGTTGGTTCTTCTCCCATTTTTGCAGCTGTCTCACGAGAGTGAAGTCGGCCTTCCAAAATGCCTTCTCTGATGAGATAGGTTGTTGTTGACGGAGTGCCCTCGTCATCGTATTTGTAGCTGCCGCGCAGATCAGGAACGGAAGCCCCATCGATAATATTAAGATGTTTTTCACCAAACTTTCGGCCCAGAACCATCAGTTCTTTCATTTGATCGTTTTCATACACGAAATCCGATTCTGATAGATGCCCGAAAGCTTCATGTACAAAAACCCCGGCTAGTATCGGATCACAAACAACCGTATATTCTCCGCCTTTGACCTGTGGTGCGGCGAGTAATTCAGAGGCTCGTTGGGCCATCTCACGAACTTGATCATGCAACTCTTCTACAAATGTAAACTCCCCGAGACTCCCCAGGCTCAGATGGGCCTGCTGAACGTCGCTGCCGTCGCGGGCAATCACTGCGAGGCGAATAGTAACATCCGGGCGAATCTGCTCGATATAGCTGCCCTCCGAGCTGGCAAATATCTTCTTTTTACGGGAATCGGAATAACCGACACTCGAGGTCTGCACCTTTGGCGCACTCCAGATAATATCGTTGTACTGATCTAGAATATCCTTCTTTTGAGCCAGAGGAACGGTCGTGGGATCTTTTTTGACCTTGACTTCATCGAAATCGATAACCGGCTCAACAGGAGCAAGCTGGCTTGTTTCCTGCCCTACCAGTCGGGCCTGCTTCACTGCGAGGGCTACCTTTTCCTTAAGACCGTCGAGGCTGTTAAAGGAAACGAATCCCCATCCGCCTTTGACCATGGCCCTTGCATTCCCGCCGAGTCCGGTGGTTCGTCCGATATCTTCGATTGTTCGGTCGCGGTACTGAATTCGGGCAGACTCAATCTCTTCGATCCTGATCTCAACATAATCGGCACCATGCCCTTTTAATGCCGATTCGATTTTCTCACGCATGGTTTCCTCCGGCATCTCTTCAGATGCTTTGCATATGGGATTGTACTACAAATAGAACAATGAATGACAGTCCATGGGATTAAGTAGTTTGATAGGACAGGTCATCAACGCCATCTTATCGGGCTTCTTCCACCTCAGTCCAATCAAGTGATGGCGGGTTACCTGCAGGATCAAAGGTGATGTGAACGGATACATGACCGTTGATGTCAGTCACATCGTAGTATAAGATGTTCCACTCTTCGAGAGTGATCGACTGGTAGGGCTGATGATCGTAAATGCTTGTTATGTTTGATTCAACCGGAAGGGCAACTGCAATGATGTTTTGAGTATAATATGGCTGAGGATCACACCCAATGCTGATGAAGCGATCAGGTCGATCAGTATGGAGATGCGGAGTGAAGTGGTCTAATGGAAACGGACACCTGGAAAAGAGTGATAGACTTTTGGAGAG
>CAZWIP010000213.1:0-4967 GCA_964634125.1 uncultured Dehalococcoidia bacterium | reverse complement strand
TTTGCTTACAGCATCTTTTACAGATGGGTGCAACCGATTATTTTGGAAGAGCCATTTCAATCTCTCTTTGTTAGGCTGTGAGTAGCTGCTTTTTGGATTTCTTGGCGTGAATCGTTGAGCACTGCTTTCTTTGTCTATGGATTTTACGGTGCTGTCGATCCAGCCAAAGCATAATGCTTCTTCTACCGCATCGTTATGTGCGATTCTTGGTTTTCCAGAAGCCTTGTTTGGATACAGTAACCAAATCTCTTTTTCCATATCAAAATTCGCTTCAAGCCATTTGCGCCAGTCATTTTGGTTGGCTACGTATAGTGTTTTACTTTTGTCCATGGTTGCAAGTCTGTATCACAACTTGGTTTTCAGTATCCACGTTAGTTTCCTCAGAGGCTTATCTGCCCAACGTCCGAATTCAGGAGCCGCCGGGAAAGGTCAAACAAGACAGGGCGGCACCCCAAACCTTGCTGGTTATTGTATTGTAGCAGAATTAAGGGAATACATACCAGACATTTTATTGCCCTCGTGCCGACCGGACTGAAAGTTGACGATTCTCGGATGCGGACCAAACCTGATTTGTGATCGCCCCTGGTAGTCGAGTGGAAAGATTTGTTAATTGTTCTTAAGTCATCATTGTTTCCAATGACCGTGGCGAGCGTAGTACATTCGATTCGCAGAAAATCGGCTTACAAGTCCAATTGGCTAGCTCCGGTGACGACGTTAGCGCTTTTCCCAGACCGAAGAGGTGCCTCCGCCAATGGATAGCACCGTGACGACGCCCTCCGAGTCCAATACTAGCTCCTCGTCTACAATGCGAGTTGAGTAGGCCCAGCCGTCGGGGTGGGGATAATTCGCCAAGGCGTCAGCATCTTCAAAGTGGGCGCGGTCAAAATCCGCTGAGTCGACCTCGTAAGCAAAGAGAACAAAGATGTTTCCCTCGGGATCGGTGAGTTCGTGAACCCGATTTCCGGCCGGGAAGCGCAAGCGCGTCTCGCGCATCACGTTCGCCACGAGCATGAGGACATTTTCGCTGTTCTCGACGAGTTTGCCGTCGAGGGTCTTGGCAATGAGCTCGAATTCATTACCGGGAATCTCAGGGACAAAATCCATGGAGCTGGGAATCCCTTCAAAGGAGAGAGCACTTTTGAGATCGCCGATGGGAAGAATCATCTGGGTAGGGCTTTTGGACCAACCTGGCGGCGGCGTGATGGCTGCAAATTGTTCGAATGAACATGCATCACATTCATATGCCAGATTAGCGAAGAGGTTTTCACCGGTTCTCTCGAGCATTTTGAGTGTGAAGGAGGAGCCTGACGCTTCAGATGAGTCTGAAGCATCGGTCGTGTCTGAGGCGTCTGCGTTATCGGATGCATCGGCGCCGTCGTCGGTCATGCTGGCGCCCCCGTCCTCAGCATAGCTGCTGGCCAAGGCCGCGAGTTCCGGCACGGGACCTTGAAAAGAATCCTGATTATCTGTCCTGATGACCACGTTTTCTTCAAATAGCTCAATTACAAGTTGGTCCGGAGTTGTATATTCAAACAGCCGCCACAGGTTTGGGATGGTAGGTTCATCGCTGACCCGGCCGGCATCTCGGCCGACGCGGAAATAGACATCTCCCTCGGGTGAAATTAGCAAGACTAGGCAACTACCCGCGTTGTACGTAAGCTCATGAAATTTCCGCACAGTAGTGCCAGTTAGGAGCCCCTCGTCATCCAGTGGTATGTTCATCTTGGTGACTGTGGCGGCATGGAACCAGTTAAAACCGAAAAACTCCTGCTGGAGGATTTCGCCATCCATGGTCGATTCAGGCGACTTGAGAAACCGGCCGGCATCCGCGCCGCACTCGGCAGACTCCCTTGGCTGATTCTTGAGCCAGCCCTGAGGCACTTCAAGCGCGTCAAACTCGTCAAAGGTTATGTCGGGACTAATCCACGCCCGGACTGAGGTGGGAGACTGGATTTCAAGTATTTCAAAGCCGACACGTTCAGACGCCTCTTCAGTGGTTGCTGCGTTGGGATCGTTTTTCGTGGCCTCGATAAATTCGAAAATTCGCCTGGCAATTTCAGCCCCCTGGTCGTCTTGCAGAAAATGACTTGCCTCGGGAAGTCTTACATGAGGTTGGCCCGCAGCACCCGGAATATTATTGATCAGGTTGTCTTGGGTTGCCTGCTGACCGAGATTGCCTGGATCATTACTTGCCCAGATGGTCAGGAAGGGCTTCTCGTATGCGGTCAATCCGGCCCATGCTTCTTCTGTCTCTCCCGGGAGTTCATTGACCAGTGAAGGAAAGACGCGCGGTCCTGCCATGTAAATCCTGCTAGGGAACGGGGCATCATAAGCGGCTTCTTCTTCAGGTGATAAATCGAAGTAGGTCATAGCCTCAACAACTTCAGCCGGGTGAAATGACGCAGAGGTCATGGAGTATACCATCCAATTCCCGAAAGTCCAATTCCCGAAAGTTGTTGACAGATCACCTGGGATCAACCGGTTACCATCCTCATCAAAGAATGGTGGTTGCTGCGGTGGAATGGCTGCAAACGGCGCGATGATTTCAGTGTTAATTTCCTGGGAGTTTTCGACTGAGGGGTAAGGCTGTATGCCAGCGGGAACAACAGGCAGCGTGCCATCGCCGACAACAATGCGAGCGAACCATTCAGGATTCTCACCCGCAACGCGAAGCCCTATAAGGCTACCCCAATCCTGACAGAACATAGTGATATGCTCGAGGTTCAGATCTTTTATGAACTTCTCAAGTCGATCCACGTGACCCAGATAACTGTAGTATTCAATATCTATTGGTTTATCCGAGCGCCCCATGCCCAGGTGGTCCATCGATATGACGCGGTACCCGGCGTCGGCGAGCACCGGAATCATTTTCCGGTAGAGGTACGACCACGAAGGCTGACCATGGAGCAGCAGGACAACGGGGCCGTCCACTGGACCTTCGTCCACATATGCCTGGCGCAGTCCGTCGATCTCCACGTACTGAGGCTCGTACGGCCAGTTGGGTAATTTTTCGAAGCAGGCATCCGGTGTACGGACGAATTCAATCCCATCATCGGTTGTCATTACCTCCGGTTCTGAAAAGCATCCTGGGGTTGTGTCATCCTGACTCGTTGTTTCGTCATCTCCACTGCTACAACCGATCACAGTGGGCATGCATAGAACCAGGATGACAATCGCTACCAAGAGTACTTTGTTTGGAAATATGGTTCTCATGTTTACGGTCCCTCCTTTCAACTCACAGCTAATAGCCAAATGCAGGCCGTCCTTCCATCATGGCAATTTGCCTTAACGGGCTAACAATTAATATACGGATGCGTGTTGCATCTAGACCGAGTGCCACTATCCTACCCAACCTATTTACCATAGTCAACCCGCTTCCAGTTGCACACGTGAACCCTGAAGCCTATAATGGTGGGAAATGCGAGGGAGTGATAGATGAGAAAAACTATACTGCTTGTTAGTGTGATTCTGGTGCTAGCTCTGATAGGTGTCAATGGGTGTGATAGCAGCAGCGATGACGTTGAACCTAATCCACCCAAATACGCTAATAATATTGCCATGGCAGTTGATTACCTCAAATCTAAGTACAATCCTGAGTTGCAGCTTATTCGTGAAGCCCAAGGCCCGGGTGCTTGGACGTTTAGCCCTCCTTGGGACAAAGAGTGGGTAGTACCACCTCCATGGTCAGGGACAAAATCATATACTATGGACAAGGTCTTCTGGTTGGGAGATAGTGCAGTAACAATGATGGCATTGCAGCCTTATGAACCAACCATTTCTGAGGCAATAGAGGCTAAACTGAATAGCTCTGGCTACAAGGAATATGCATCGTCTGATAAGCCCGACACTTTACTGGGATATACCATACCCGGCCCTCCTCCCAAACAGGAGAGAAAGGTATATGTTGACGAAAAAGAGGGTGCATACTTTGTTATCGGTGGGCAACGAATTGATGAAGTGCTACCCGACATCGAGAACTATGCTGATGTGCTGCTTCAGTACAGTATTCAGGCTTGGAGAGCAGGGGATAAACAACAAGCCAGGGAGTATCTGAGGCAAGTATTGGATATGTGGGATGGTGTGGGTCTGTGGGATCTTCCAGCTATGAAGGATGGGGCTAAGAACGAAGCTGCTATCTACAAACTAGCTCTATTGCTGATCACACTTCAGATCGTTGAAGAGCCATTCGATGATTTTGATGAGATTGAAGCCAGGTTTTGGGAGAATCAGGATGAAGCTACTGGAGGTATCCGGACAGGAATTAAGCCGGATGGTTCCATTGGTGGTGGCACAAACACTGAAACAACTGCTCTTGTATTGTTGGTGTATGACAAGGATCGTATTGCGATGTTAAGAGGTGATTAAGTCAGCTTCGCTCATATTCTGCACGGACAGTGATTCGTGCCAGGGGTGGGGGGAGTGTCACGGCCTGACAATTTTGAGGTGCTTTAGTGCCATGAGTACTGTGAGCCGTAGGCGAACTTAATGGTCAGACTCGCTCCTGCGAAGCAGGTGAGAGTCATTCGAAATACATGAACACCGGCTTAAAAACCCAAAAGCAGCGCCACAATGCCCTGAACAATCATGGTAGGGATTATGGCCAGCAAGCAGGTACCAATCGCCCGCCCAGTGGTGAAATCACAGGCCTGCCTCACCGCAATAACCGCCGCTACGATCATCCAGATAAGCGCAAAAAAACCGACATAAGGGATGATCCGGAGTACGCCGGGAGCAGTGGAGAACCCAAGGGTGCGAAGTAGTTCCCCCCAGTCCGCCGAGGTCTCGGGGCCGGCAAAAATCCTGGTTCCTATAAAGTAGGTCAACCAGGCGAACACCAGCCACATAACTATGGCAGATACAACACCAGCCACCAAACCCCAGATGACATCCGCACCCCCTTTGTCATCACTGCCAAACAGCAATACGTGCAGCCCCAAACCCAGCCCGGCAGCAATACTGCTGATTAT
>CAZWIP010000212.1:0-5068 GCA_964634125.1 uncultured Dehalococcoidia bacterium | reverse complement strand
CAAGGCTTTGGTCCCGCCGCCAACGATTATTGCATCGAATGATTCATCAGGCATTCTAAATCTCCTTTACCTTAGCCAGCATCACATCTTCTTGATTAGACAGCCTACCCTTCAGGTCTGAGAAAAGAATTAAAAAAACATTAAAAAAACATTAAATGTTCTTCTGGGATAGAACATCCGCAACTCATGAATACGACTAAAACGGCGAAAGTAGAGAAGGTCGTGATAGTAAATACGGCAAACCGATCCAGCAGAGTCCCTACACCGGTTTTGCTAGAGAGTACCCTACACCGGATTTAGTGAGAATGAGCCTCGGTTTGCTGGAGTCTGCTTCAAGCTTTCGTCGCAGATACCTTATATAGACTCTCAGGCTCTCAACTGTGCCTCGGGATTCGTTATGATCATCACCCCATACAGCCTCTGCCAGCCGTGCGTGAGTTATTACATGGCCCGCATTTGTCATCAATTGCTGCATGATACGACCTTCGACCACCGTGAGGCTTATCTCTCGCCCTCTGTAAGTGAGTTGAAATGTTGAGGGATCAAGGCATAATGATCCGCAGATTATTGTTGATTCCTCCCCGGTGGACATCCGATTGCGCAACTGTACCTTCAATCTCGAAAGGAGTTCCTTTTTCCGAAACGGCTTGGTAATGTAATCGTTTGCCCCCAGTTCAAGTCCCCGGATCATATCTGACTCCCCTTGCCTTACACTTAGAATGATAACCGGAACTGAGGAGAACAAACGGATTGATTTGAGCACTTCGATCCCATCAGTATCCGGAAGCGCCAAATCGAGAAGAACAATATCGGGTTCTTCTGATTCAACCAAATCCAAACCGGCTTTGCCGAACAGGGCTGGTATTAGTTCCGCCTCGGGCCAGTCTTTATCGAATGCCAGGGATACCGAATCAATGATCTCCTGTTCATCCTCGATGATTAGGACTTTCCATAAATACCCTTCGTTAGGTGAAGCGGTTGCTTGCTGTATAGAGTGCTCCAAAGGTAGCGAGAAACCGAACGTCGCCCCTTTTCCTGCACGGCTTCTTACCCAGATATTCCCTCCGTGAAGTTCTATCAGTGTCCTGCAGAGGGCTAGACCAAGCCCGAGCCCTCCGTTGTGTCTTCCAGCGCTTGACAGGCGACGATAAGGTTCGAACACTTGTTGTTGATGTTCCTTCGATATCCCGTGCCCTGTATCTTGCACTTCAACGATGATCGATCCTTCTTTTTCCCTAGCCTTCAGCTTGATCGCTCCCTTTGGTGGTGTGAACTTGATCGCATTGCCCAGAAGATTAAGGAGGACCTGTTGTATACGCGATACGTCCAATTGAACTTGAGGAGAGGAGGTAGGCAAATCCAGCGTTAACGACTGGCCATGACTTTTCGCGATGGGTGCAACACTATCTGCACATTCCTGAAGTATTTGCAGAAAATCGACCGAATCGAGATTTAATTCAAGCATTCCAATTTCCCCTCTTGCCAGATCAAGGAGCTCATCTATCCGACTATTCAAACTGTTAGCACCTTGACTGATATTCCTGGCAAGGCTGATCAACCGTTTATCATCCAGTTCAGAGAGCAGCGAATCAACGGAAGCCAGAACCGGGGTTAACGGGGTTTTGAGCTCATGGGTCAGAGTTCGAGTGAAATCGACTCTCCTATTCATCTCCGTTTCGATTTGTTTGCGCAAGTCCCTTTCCTGATTGTAAAGCTCGGCCATTGTCTCTTCGGACTTCTTGCGCTCAGTGATATCCTTCATCATCACAAATACACCCTCTACTTGGCCATCCCGTTTTATTAAGCTTATACTTGGATCAACAATAACGGTGCTGCCATTGGCGTGCTTTAGTTCCACTTCCCGGGATGGCGTGATATTGGTATCGACCGCTTCTCTGAACAACTGCTTTACTGCTTGTACAGTGTCTGGTTCAAAATTACCGAAATCAGTAAAATGCTTCCCGACGATTCTGTCCCGATCATCGCCGATTAATTCCTCCACTTTTCGATTCGCATCGATAAATATACCGTATCTATCCACATGGATAACCAGATCATTGGTATTATCGAACATCAACCGGAATTTTTCCTCGGATAGTCTCAGGCCTTTTTCTTCTTCCTTTAACTCTTCCAGTGCCTGTTTGTGTTCGGTTAGCAATGCCTCCAGATCAGTATTGGTCTGCATCACCACGGCTAATTGTTGTTTGAGTTCATTTAAAAGATCATCTTTGGTTTTGTCATCATAGCTCATCTCATTACTCCCCAAACTGAAATAAGAGGCAGATGGACCAAGTTCCAGAAAACGTGTTTCATGGAATTCGGAGAACCGTTGCTCCCATTATACTCTCTTTGCACCTGAGTAAAAGGGGCTTTGAAATCCAACAAAGGCCTCCCATTATAGGAGTGGTTTTTAGCCTATTTCCTCTTGTTACGGAGCTACGTATATCATGATGCACCAAACGATTTATTCGTTGTTAGGTACCAAAAATCCGATTGGGAGTCAGGCAAAATTGAAAATGAATACTCACTAAACAATATTGTTCTTTCCTGTTACCTCTTCATGGCAATGTTGCCAAAAATCATGGACTTACCAGACAGGCAAATGCTAAAATGAGACGCCATGCCCACAACGCTTCTGAGAACCAAACTGTTTATTCCTCCTATTCCGCCGGAACTGGTATCACGCCCGCGCTTGACTGAGCGCTTTGAGGCAGGGCTTCATAGGAAATTGACACTAGTTTCCGCCCCAGCCGGATTCGGTAAATCAACCGTACTGAGCGAGTGGGCTCACCAAACAGCAGAAGGTAATTGCCGGTCACCGGTGCGCATTGCCTGGGTGTCCCTGGACAAGGATGACAATGATCCGGAGCGTTTCTGGACTTACTTGATCGCCTCTCTGGGAACAGTGCAGGAGGGCCTTGGTGCAACCATACTGCCCAAGCTCCAGACTCCCAACCCTCCTCCTGTCAAGTCGCTTCTCACCCCTCTGATCAACGAACTCGCAGACAACATGGATCGTCTGTGTCTCGTCCTGGACGACTATCACGTGATAGACACCGAGTCGATTCACGATGCGATGCGATTTCTGCTTGATCACATCCCACCGACGATGCATTTGGCCATTGCCAGCCGAGTTGAGCCCCCCCTTCCCCTGGCTCGCCTTCGTGGCAAGGGACAATTGAATGAACTCGGCATCACTGATCTGCGCTTCACGCTCAATGAAACACAGGCGTTCTTCAACGAAGCCATGAAGCTGGGGCTCTCTGACGAGAACGTCGCAGTACTCGAAAACCGTACTGAGGGATGGATCGCTAGTCTGCAGATGGCGGCGATCTCGATGCAGGGACGGGAGGACATTCCCGACTTTATTCGGACCTTCAGTGGTAGCCAGCGTCATATCCTCGCCTATCTTACGCAGGAAGTGTTGGAGCGTCAGCCGGCAGATACTCAGGCCTTCCTGCTGGAGACCTCCATCCTCGATTTAGTGATGATTCAATAAAAATAGAAACAAATTTTGAGTCAGTGGACTTCTTATTTAGCACCGACATATAAGGAAACGGGATCAAGACTTATCATAAGAAGGGGTAAAGTCAACAAAATATGTGCCTATATGTCAAAATTTTACCTTTGGGGAAGACAATATAAACGATGCAGACTTTCCGACCTCACTTGGGATTTTCAACAAAAAGTCCGTCGCCGGTTGATCACCAGCTGTTTTATGTCACATTTCTTGACGTCATCCACAAAACAAGTTCCTTATCTCACATTAAGGCGTAGTTTTATCAACATATCGCAGAAATTGTGACGAAAATGATTGTTAAGAGGGCTTAAGGGACTTTTATCTTAAGTCAGCCTATCTATTCAAACCGACAGTGTTTACAAATTTCGCTTTTCCACCATCTTGTTCATTATAATGATTATAACAAGGGTTTTTCGGTGTTTTTTGTCACCTTTTCACATGATTCCGCGAACATATTCAAATAGATGCCGGATTTTCCCCACCGTTCACCTGATAACATGCGTGCTTGGTCTGCTGTTACCTGATTACATTGAGCATGCAGATTTGGGGGATCGGTTGTTACAAATAGCGAAATCATCAGTTCAGGGACAGGTTCCGCAACTGCCAGGTATGTGACCATCCAACAGTAATCCGGCTAAAACATCATCGATGTCGGCGGCAATATCGTTTCGGGTTTGCACCAGCTTGTGTACTTCACTGATCATCGGATCCGATTTCCACTGCTCTCTCAATTCCTGATGCCATTGAACGAACTTCTCAGATTCCTCCAGAGAACCAGCATGTGCTATAGCAAACGCTCCATATTTGACGATGTAAAATCCGGATTCTGGTTCCACCTCGATCTGGTATGACAGGTCCCGATATAAGCCATCGGTCACATCTGCCCAGATGGTGTTGCTGAAATCGAAGACCGGACCCGTCTCCCCAACACGATGGCGCGGAACCTGCCCGGTGGTTTGCTGGTAAGAGCCGTCGATCGCCAGCAGCATATCTCTGCGCCGGGCCAGTTCCAATCCGCCGGTATCTTTCCACAGCTGCAGTCCCCGTCGGGGATCGTCGACCAGCCAGGAAAGATCACTGGACATCAGATGGTCCCCAAGATTGCTCCAGGCGATGGCTGTCTCACGGTCTGGAGCGACTTCCAGGGGGAGGCAAAGATCGATCTTTCCCCCTGAATGGACCTGCCAGTTCAAAGACAAATCCCCTGCAGCATGATGTATTCCCGGTTTTCCCAGATCGCGGAGAGGATATTTCCACAAAGTCGGGTGGAGTTCATCTCGCCAACGAGATACGACCCGACTCATGGTGCGCTGATGCCTCTGCATCTGTTTGATCTGCAGCGGATCCGGCCCGTTAGGGACCGGTTGGGGCTTTGTTGCACAAATGCCAATAGGAGATTAGTCTATCAGTGGGGGAAATAAAGGAATGGGAGTATTCCCCACAATGAAAAAACATCCTTGGCAAACCAGTTACAAAGTCACTAACTGGTCAGATTATATTAACCCGGCAATTAAATACTAGACAAAACATCGAAAATATATTACAATT
>CAZWIP010000211.1:0-5091 GCA_964634125.1 uncultured Dehalococcoidia bacterium | reverse complement strand
TATAAACTAATTATTACTGTTACGATCGTCTTTATAGTATTACAATCAGAAGAGGAGGTATTTATGGGTGCAATCAATTGCTGGGAATTTAAAAAATGCGGAAGACAGCCCGGTGGGGCCAAAGCTGTGGAACTAGGTGTATGCCCTGCTTCTACAGAGACAAAAGTAGGTGGTGTGAACTCTGGTAAAAACGGTGGCCGCGCTTGCTGGGCTATCGCCGGTACTCTTTGTGGCGGGACGGTCCAAGGTACATATACTTCAAAATTTGTAAACTGCACTCAATGTGATTTCTACCAACTCGTAGCTTCTGAAGAAGGAGCTAATTACAAGAAATCAACGAGTATTTTGGCCATACTGAAATAAAAAGGTCATTTGGTTAAATAGATACCTTTACCCTAATTCTTCAAGCTGTTTGCTAAGCCTATCCAGTTTATCTTTATTTTCGGAGAGGTTCGTTCGTTCCCGTTCGACTACCTGTGCCGGTGCTTTGGAGGTAAACTGTTCGTTCTGCAACTTGTTTTCGGTCCTGAAGACCTGCGATTGAACCCCCTCGATTTCCTTTTGAAGTCGCTTTTTCTCCGCTTCAATATCTACCATCCCGGCAAGTGGCAGTATCACTTCAACATCTCTTAAAACCAGTACTTTTGCCTGCTCTTCTCTATCACCTTTTTCGGCTTGCCCAATGTTCATAAGTGGGCGCACTCTGGCCAGATTAGAGATTGCAGAAGTATGGTTCTGGACAGGGAACTGCGAATCCTGTGCCACGATTAACGCCTCGATGAACCTGGCAGGTTCTACTCTAGCTTCTGCGCGAGCATTTCGAATAGATCGGACGATCTCAATAACCGATTCCATCTCCCGTTCAGCACGAGCATCAATCGCCGCCTCATTGACGATTGGATATTCACTTATCATGATTGAATCGGGACGCTCTCTTTCCGGTAAGTATTCAACCAGCCGCTGCCATATCTCTTCAGTAATGAATGGCATGAATGGATGCAATAGGCGCAGAATTGTATCCAGCGTGTCAACCAGTACCGGTAAAGGTGACGGGCTCTCCGGATCACGCAAGCGTATCTTGGCCAGCTCGATGTACCAATCACAGAACTCGCCCCAAACAAAATCGTGAACCTTGCTCAGGGCCTCACCGAGCATAAAGCCTTCCATCATCTGGTTGACTTCAACGATCACCTGGTTTAACCGGCTTCGAATCCATTGATCTTCCACCGAGATCGGCTGTCCTACCTCTTCCACTCGTCCTTCAATATTCCCCAGTATGAATCTACTGGTGTTCCAGAGTTTATTGGCAAAATTACGGCTGCCCTCTAGCTTCTGAGGACTTAACCGCATATCGTTGCCTGGTGTGTTGCCCACAGTCAGAGCGAGACGTAAAGCATCCGTACCATACTGATCAAGCATCACCAACGGGTCCATTACGTTACCCTTGGATTTGCTCATCTTATCCCCACTCTCATCCCGGACAAGCCCGTGCAGATACACTTTGTCGAATGGGATTTCGCCGGTGTTTTCCAGCCCCATCATGATCATGCGAGCAACCCAGAAGAATAGAATATCGTACCCGGTTTCCATCACCGAGGTAGGATAAAAATACCGGAAATCTTCGGTATCATCTGGCCAACCCAGTGTAGAGTGCGGCCAGAGTCCCGAACTAAACCATGTGTCTAACACATCAGGATCCTGAATGAGATTGTTACCTCCACACTTGGGGCATTTGCTTGGCTTTTCTAATTCCACAATAGGAGTCGCTTCGAGTGTAGTTACGATCTGTTCTGAGTTATCAAGTATCTCTTGATGGGAAGGTAGTCCATAGTCTGGATCGCTTATGATCGAGTATTGGTAGAGAGGTCCTGCCGTTAATCCAATTTTCTCCCCTAGTTTCTGAGAAAAAGTCACGTAGATGTTTTTTGAATCACAATCGACACAATACCATGCCGGGATTCGATGCCCCCACCACAACTGTCGACTGATACACCAATCGCGGATATTTTCCATCCAGTTGAGGTACACCTTGGTGAAATGCTGAGGAATTATTTGAATTCGGCCATCAACAACAGCATCGATTGCTGGCTTGGCTAATGGATCAATTTCGACGAACCACTGCTTGGTTACCAGAGGTTCAACCATCGTAGAACAGCGATAGCAATGTCCCACCGAATGCATGTATGGTTCCAACTTAACTAAAAGCCCATCTCTCTCAAGATCAGCCAAAAGTGCCCTTCTACATGCGAATCGCTCCTGACCCTGATACGGGCCTGCGTTTTCGTTGAGAGTGGCATCCAGATTCATGACATTGATCAGTTCCAGATCATGGCGCTGGCCCAGATCGAAGTCCACCGGATCGTGACCCGGTGTGACCTTCAATGCTCCGGTTCCAAAAGAAGCATCTACAACTTCATCGGCAATTACCGAAATCTCCCGATTTACAGCCGGGACTATCACCTTCTTGCCCACGAAATCTTTATAGCGCGAATCCTCCGGATTAACAGCAACGGCAGTATCGCCGAGCAGTGTCTCGGGACGAGTTGTTGCTACTATGACAAATTCATCCGGTTTATGTGCAAGTCGATATTTAATATGATACAGATTCCCCTGAATATCCTTGTGATCCACCTCAAGATCGGAAAGCACCGTAGCACAATCCGGACACCAGTTAGTGATACGTTCCCCCTGATAAATTAACCCTTTATCGTAAAGTTTCACAAATGTGGCCCGAACAGCTTTGGCCGGGCCTTCATCCATAGTGAATACTTCTCTATCCCAATCGCATGAAACGCCAAGCCTCTTGTGCTGTTCTTTAATCGTATCCCGACACTGATGCACCCATTCCCAGACATGTTCGAGGAATTTCTCCCTACCTAAGCTTTGGCGGTCCAATCCCTCTTTAGCTAGTTTTTGCTGTACCACAAACTGGCAGGCAATACTGGCATGATCTACGCCGGGCAGCCAAAGTGTGGGATCACCCTTCATCCTGTGCCATCGGGTGAGGATATCTTCCATAGTCGCAGTAAGAGCGTGACCCACATGCAGTTCCCCGGTAACATTCGGTGGCGGCATGATGATAACAAAAGGTTTTTTCGAATGATCGATTTTGGGAACGAAATACCCTTTATCCAGCCAATATTGATACCACTTCCCCTCAACCTGTTTGGCTTGATACGCTTTGGGGATTTCGCTCAGCTTTTCTGATGTCATGGTATTATTCCTTAATTCACTTAATAGGGGCGATTTGAAATCGCCCCTAATTCGTATTCATTCTACACTCGCGATAGTAATTGCGTCAATTTATGGATACCTTGTCTCCAATATCACTTCTTTCCCCCGAACATGGCAAACAGGCCATGCTTGTAATAACAATCGACCTCACTGAATCCAACTTCCCGAAGAGTGTTCATCTGATCTTGAAGACTATCAACCCTGCTGTAATGCTCCGTCTCTGTGTATTTTTCATACATTTTTTCAAAGTCGGCTTCCACGTTCAGCCCGACCTGCCTTTCTTCGATTCTCTCCCGCCATAATTGCAAGAACCAATCTTCAACCGGACCAGCCTGTGAACGGGTACAATCGACTATCACAAAGTATCCGCCTTCAACCAAACAAGAGAATACATATTTAAAAAGCTCGGCCTTTTCGTTCGATGTCAGATGGTGAATGGCCAGCGATGAAACTGCAAAGTCAAATTCACCAAGCTCAGGTTTCTCGCTTATCAACTCCTGAAAACTCATATTCAAAAAGCGAGTATCTACAGCTTCAGCCAGTTTTTCTCTGGCTTTCTCCAACATGTCATTAGAACCATCGACTAGTGTAGCCGTTATTGAATCATCAATTATCAGCAACTCACGTGCCAATATACCATCACCACAGCCGAGATCAAGAACCCTGTTTGGTTTTTTGCCCCGTAGAAAATATCGATAGAAGGACCTCAATATATCCAGTGATCTTTTTCGTCCCACAATCATTACGTCAGCAATCTCAAGATACTTGTGAGCAAAATCCCGCTGGCTCCACTGTTTCAACTCCGATTCAGTCATTGGTGCTCCACCTTCACGTTCAACTTATTAACCTTGATCAAACGCCTTACTGTTGTCTGCGCTCGATGCCAGCCAACAGAATTCCGGCAGCCAGTAAAAGCCGCCTATCGATCCCGGGATTAGAATCCACAATTGTCATGGTGTACTTCAACACAAAGGGATTGAAATGTTGCCTTATCTGAGCTTCGTATGTCCCATCAATCGATACGATATTATACGTCTGCGGAATAAGATCAATGAATCGGCTCATTAAGGCTCCTAACATACTGTGTTCTGCCATCTTCCCGATTTCCTCTCCCTGGCTCGAAAGGAAGAGCCATTCATCCTTAAAAATCGATTTTAAGCCCTTTCGTCTCAACGCCCCGATGGCCTCACCTGTAGTGGCATCCACAACATTATACGTAGCTCCAATATCAAGTATCTGCGGGGTTTTAATGGTAAGAAGCTCCTGATTCAAGTCGACTGAATGAACCCGAAAATCTTCCCTAAGCTTGAACGCTTTCTGCTTCGAATGAAGGACTTCTCTTCCGTCTTCGTCATACACCTTGAATTCTCCGCCAAAGAACTTGAATACTTTTCGACGAAAGAGATATGTGTTAAGTTTAAATGCCGAGTGTAGTTCAGTACCTGATGCCATTCTATCGCTCCTTTCGAAGTTAGCTCAAATTAATTGAGAAAATCCGCACTATTTTGTTGAATCTTACTCTGCCTATCCACTCATGTCAAATAGAATACCTTTAATCTCTTTGGGTTGAATCCCCACTGTTTGCGGCGCTAGTGTCGTTCCGAACAAAGTGAAGAATCTCCCTTTTTTCTAGCAAGAGACTCTTCGGTCGCAAAACTCCCTCAGAATTACATCCTACAAGTGATATTTTATCAGTATTTAATTGCCAGATTAACAACCGGGGAACTCGTTCGTACTGAGCTTGTCGAAGTATGAACAATTGAATTGAAGATCACTTGAGTCTATATTCTCATACCAGTTTCATATCCTTGCCGTATCGCATCAACGGCTCTGCCAGTAGTTGCCGCATCACCAATC
>CAZWIP010000210.1:0-5107 GCA_964634125.1 uncultured Dehalococcoidia bacterium | reverse complement strand
TGTAATATATTTTCGATGTTTTGTCTAGTATTTAATTGCCGGGTTAATAGCAAGGCAAGACGGCACACATTTCTTTGGTGAACTGAATGCAACTCTTCTCAGGGACTCAGAGGGGACACCTGAGAGTATCATTGGAATAACAAGAGATATCACTGAACGAAAGCAGATGGAGGACGCGTTACGAGAAAGTGAAGAGAAATGGCGTTCATTGGCAGAGAACCTTCCCGTTATGATTTCTCATGTCGACCGTGATGGCTTGATACAATCGCTCAATTATGTCCCTCCGGGGATTGGAGTAACGACTGAGGATGTTCTGGGTAAGAACCCCCTTGATTTTATTGATCCTGAATATCGGGGTGGGATGCGGCAATCATACGATAGGGTTTTTGAAACCGGCATTACGGAAAGCTATGAATTTCAGGGGGTAAACAGCGGTAAATGGTATTTTTCCACAGTCGGAGCCCTCAAGCACAATGACAGCATCATCGGGTTGACTGTAATTAACACCGATATCACCGAACGTAAGCAGATAGAGGAAGCGCTGAAAGAAACAGAGACGAAACTATCTGCCGTTGTAGAGAAAGCCAATGATGGAATCAGCATCGCATACAAAGAACATATTATCTTTTCCAATGAAGCTCTTTCCAAGATCACCGGGTATTCAATATCGGAATTGGAAGGAAAAGCCCTCACTGATTTAATGACCCCGGAATCAGCGGAATATACCATAGGATTATATCGAAAGCGAATGTCCGGTGAAAGCGTTCCTTCGGTTTATGAAGTGACTGCGCTTCGTAAAGATGGAACTACCAGAAATGTAGAAGTATCGGCCGGTGCGATACCATACTCGGGTGATGTGGCAAGCATAGCAATTATCCGGGATATCACCGAACGCAAGCGCACGGAAAAGGTGCTGCGAAAGAGCGAATCGATGCTAAACATGTCACAGGCAATTGCCCATATCGGTAGCTGGGAACTGGACCTGATCACCAATCGTCTGATCTGGTCAGACGAGGTATACCGTATGTTCGGCTTGCAGCCCCAAGAGTTTGACGCCACTTATGAGGCGTTCCTCGACGCCGTCCATTCAGATGACCGCGCCAGCGTGGACGCAGCTTATTCCGATTCGCTACGTCAAGGACACAGTAGCTATGAAATAGAGCATCGGATTGTCCGCCGGGACAGTGGCGAGGTCCGTATCGTACACGAAAAGTGCGAGCACTTAAGAGATACCTCGGGTCGAATTGTCCGCTCTGTCGGGATGGTGCAAGATATCACTGAACACAAACAAGCAGAAGAATCGCTTCAAGAAAGCCAGGAGCGATTAACCCAATTTATGTATTCGGCAAATGACGCGCTTTCTCTTTACGATTCAGAACTTAATTTCATAGATATCAATGAATCCGGATTATCGATGTTCCCTGAAGGGACCCGTAAAGAAGATGTTATTGGAAAATGCCTTGCAGAAATAGTACCTAATCTAAAAGAAACCGGCAGATATGAGGAATATCTCAAGGTTATCAAAACGGGAGAACCCTTCTTTGCCGATGACGTTGTTCCACACCCTAAGTTTGGGGATAGATATTTCAATATAAATGCCTTCAAAGTAGGCGAAGGTATGGGTATGGTCGTCAGAGATAACACCGAGCGCAAGTTGGCGGAGGAAGAAATACAGAAACTGGCCTCGGTAGTCACATATAGCAGTGAGCTGGTCAATATAGCTACTATGGATGGGATGATGGTATTCCTCAATGCGGCCGGCGGTGAAATGCTGGGTATAGGCCCCGATGAAGTTACCGGTAAAAATATCATGCAAGTGATCCCTGAACATCTGACAGAGTTGGTACAGACTGAACTGTTGCCAGCAATAATTGAAGGAGGATCATGGAAGGGAGACCTGCAATACCGGAATCTAAAAACCGGTGAACTAACGGATGTTCATGCAATGACATTCACCGTTAAAGATCCACACACCGGAGAATCACAATACCTGGCGAATGTGTCAATGGATATCACCGAGCGCAAACGGGCGGAAGATGAGAAAAAGAGATTTGAAAAGGAGTTCGAGGATACACTCAAGGGTCTGCCTGCCCATGTATTCAGGTTTAAAAAAGATTCAAATGGAAATTTGGTTGCGGTCCTTAGCGAGGGCATGATAGCTGATGTTTTTGGAATAACAACCGAAATAATAAAGGGCAAGGATATACGGGATTTGTTCTCTCAGGAGAATTATGACATCGTTCAGCCTTACTACGAGAAAGCCTTCAACGGAGAAACCGTGGGGTTTGAGATGCCTATCAGGGGAATCTGGTTCAGGACAACTATAAAGCCCTATACGAAAGATGAAAAGGGTCATGTTGCAGAAGTAATCGGGTATTCCACGGACATCACCGAGCGTAAACTGGCAGAGAAGGCCATGCAGGAAAGTGAGGAACAATACAAGTTCCTGGCCGAGAATATGGCCGATATTGTCTGGATACTCGATCGGGACTTTGAAACAACCTATGTGAGCCCCTCAGTAGAAAAGGTGCTCGGATTTACACCGGAAGAGCGAAAACTACAGACACTGAGAGAAATGATAACACCGGATTCTTTACAGCGGGTTACGGCGTTATTTGCGGAAGAGGTTGAGCAGGATAAGGATCCGGGTGTTGATCTGGAAAGATACGTCACCATGGAGGTGGAATACTATCACGCAGATGGTCGCACCGTCTGGCTGGAAAACAGCATGAAGGCATTACGGGATGAGACCAGTGCAATTATTGGAATGTATGGCTCATCGCGTGATATCACCGAGCGTAAACAGGCGGAGAAGGCATTGCGGGAAAATGAGGGAAAGTATCGCCTGTTGTTTGAGAGCGCAGGGGTCCCGATTCTGTATTACGACACCAACGGAATACTCTTAATGATGAACGATATTGCAGTGAAAAGACGTGGTGGCAAGATTGAGGACTACATCGGGAAATCAATCTTGGAAATAGTTCACGATAATCCTCAAAAGCATTTACGAAGAATTAAGGATATCGCCAAATCAGGTAAAGGTCGCCTCTATGAAGACAATTTAAAGTTTGATAAAGGTCATCGCTGGTTTATCTCCAACATGCAACCAGTTAAAGATGCTAACGGAAACGTAATTGCCATTCAGATTATCTCCACGGATATCACCAAGATCAAGCAGGCAGAGAAAGAAATCAGGGAAAGCGAAGAGAAGTTCCGGACAATTTTCGAGGTTGCCAATGATGCCATCATATATGTAGACGAACAGGGTATCGTACTGGACGCTAACGAAAAACTGGGGGAGATTTTTGGCTATCCGCGAGAAGAGGTTGTTGGTAAGAGCTTTTCCGAATTCGCGTTTGTCGATCCAATACAAATGCCCAAGATGATGGAGCTTTTTGCCGATGCTGTCACGACCGAAGGTCCACGATTGGTAGAGTTCGAAATACTACATAAGGATGGGCACTCGATTTTCGTCGAAGCCAGTTCAACCACAATTGTTGATAAGACAGAAATAAAAGGGGCTCTGACAATTCTGAGGGATATCACAGAACGAAAAAAGGTGGAAAAAGAAAGAGCAAAAATGAGGGCCCTCGAGGAACTCGATCAATTGAGAACCGCACTTCTGGCCAGCGTTTCACATGAACTCCGCACTCCGTTAACATCAATTAAAGGCCTCGCCAGTACGCTGGTTCAACCTGATGTGGAATGGGATGATGAGACCCAGACGGATTTTCTCAAGAGCATCGTGCAGGAATCTGACAAACTTAACCATATCGTCAGCGACCTTTTGGAAATGTCCCGCCTGGAGGCAGGGATAATGAGGATAGAAAAAACAGAAACTCAAATCTCTACTATCGTTAAACTGGTAGGTGATGAGCTTAGAAGCATTGTGCAGATGCACAGCTTGAAGATCAACATCCCATCTGATATGCCAAGGATTAACGTCGATGAAATACGAATCGGAGAAGTCATCACCAATTTAGTATCCAATGCTGTTTCTTATTCCGAAGAAGGAACCCAAATCGCCATTGATGCAAGCCCATCCAACGGTGAAATAGTTATCAATGTTACTGATGAGGGTATTGGTATCCCTCCGGAGCACCTGGATAAGGTTTTTGATCGGTTTTACAGATTGGAAAGCGGTGTATCTCGCAGGAGGGGAGGGTCCGGTCTCGGGCTGGCTATCTGCAAAGGCATTGTAGAGGAACATGGTGGTAAAATCTCAGTAGAGAGCAAGCTTGGAGAAGGTTCCAGATTCAGCTTCAGTTTGCCGATTTCCGAACGAATGGAAACTGATCATGATAGCTCTGTTTCAAAAATTTATGAGAGTCACAATTAGATCTCGTAAAGAGCTTACTCCTTAGAGGAGATTGGAAAGCGATGGAAAAAACCTGTGTTCTCATGGTAGATGATGATCCAAATATATTGAAGTTCGTCAGTGCAAACCTGGAAATCCGTGGTTACGACGTCATAACGGCAGAAGACGGTGAAACTGCCATTAAAGTTATGGATCGAACAATGCCTAATCTGGTGATCCTGGACCTTTTGATGCCGGGGATTAATGGATTTGATGTATGTCGCCACATTCGAAAGTCATCTGACGTTCCTATAATTGTACTCACTGCCATAGGCGAATCGAACACCAAGACAGAACTCCTTGCCCTCGGAGCTAATGATTACGTCACCAAGCCTTTTGACATCAGGGATCTGCTGGACCGCGTTCAATCAACGCTGGATAATCGAAAATAAGAGCACTTTTTTCTTCATTCGCCATAGAAAAACAACAATCCCAATTACCCCGCTAGGAATCAGTTTTTGTTCAAAACAGCAAGAATTTTACCGCAAAGAACACGAAGATCACAGAGAGTTATTACACCGGCAACTAAATTTGAGCTGCAAAACCATTTCCAAATGAGTGTCATTCTGAACAAAGTGAAGAATCTCATCGCATTAAATCAAAATCTCTGCGATGAACCTTTCCGTTTGAACAAGGAGATTCTTCGGTCGCTAGGCTCCCTCAGAATGACATCCAGCCAATTGCATTGTTCCGTATTTATTACTCCGGCAATTAAATAGTATCAGTTGGTAGCATAGGCAATCTTGGGAT
>CAZWIP010000209.1:0-5284 GCA_964634125.1 uncultured Dehalococcoidia bacterium | reverse complement strand
AATGTGTCCTTTAATTATCGGGCCCATTTGTCCCACTTTTGCTGAAGACGCACAGCTTCCACATTTTGAAGCAATGCAGGATCATCAGCTATCTTTCCTTTATCGAAAATGCTATTGACGGCAATCTCATCTATTATTTCATAACCGAGTGCTACAAGCGGTAACCGCATTGCTTCAAGCGTCATTGCCACACCTCCCTCTTGCTCACTTTGTTCACACACCGCAGCAATTATCGCTTTACGGTTTTGCCCTGCAAGTCGGCTCTTCCACCGTCTGGGCCGATCATTAGTAAAATCATAGTAACAGTACAGTCGATCGATGAATGCCTTCATCCATGCAGTTACATTGTAATGATGTGTTGGGGAGACAAAAACCAAACCTTGGGACTTGTTTATGTAAGGATATATCTGCTGCATTTCATCCTGTAATCCTGTACAAGCACCATCTGTGCGGCACTTCTCACACCCGATACATGCTCCGTATTTAACATTTCTCAAATGGATAGATTTCACAGTTGCCCCATCGGACTTCGCACCTTTCAAAAAATGTTGTATTAATATATCTGAATTTCCTTTCTTTCGTGGACTGGCACCAATACCGAGTATCTGTGTCATCGCCGTAGTCTCCTTTCGCTTGGTCACAAATAAGAGGTAACACCGCTGCAAGCCGATGCATATAAATTACACAAATTGCCGTTGACAGTCAACATACTCTAGTGGCATGTTATACGACGCCACATGCCGAGATATGCTGTGATCATCTTGCACATTTGTAAATTGATTTAAAGCATGATAACATCTGACTCAGGTTAACAAACGTATAGTACTTTTCAATACAGCTATCCGACAATAGAATAAAGCGTTATGTCGCATCGCTTTTCTTCCCGCTCTCGTCTGAATAGTATTCATAAACTTGGCTAGGGAGGTTATTTGACTACTAAAGTAAGAGTTGAGAACCTCTACAAAATCTTTGGCAAATCCCCTCAAGAAGCTCTAAAGCGATTGCAGGAAGGTGCTTCTAAAGATGATATTCTCCGTGAAACTGGCAACGTTGTTGGTATGGCTGATGTTTCCTTCTCCGTAGACGAGGGGGAAATATTTATGGTAATGGGACTCTCAGGCTCCGGAAAGTCTACCCTCATCCGCTGTATAAACCGTTTGATCACCCCCACTGCTGGCAATGTTTATGTCGATGATATAGAAATCTCAAGATTAGAATATAGCCAACTCAAAGAAATCCGCCGCACTAAGTTGGCTATGGTATTCCAGCATTTTGGATTGTTCCCCCATAAAACGGTAGCCCAAAACGTAGAATACGGTCTGAAAGTTCGTGGAACGCCCTCCAAAGAACGCCAGGAGAAAGCTCGTATCGCCCTGGAACAAGTTGGTCTGGAAGGATGGGCAGATCGGTATCCATCGTCACTAAGTGGGGGTATGCAACAACGCGTTGGGCTTGCTCGAGGTCTGGCGACTGATCCTGAGGTTTTGCTAATGGACGAACCCTTCAGCGCTCTTGATCCTCTTATCCGCAGAGAAATGCAGGACGAATTAATTCAATTACAACGTACAGTCAAAAAAACGATAGTATTCATTACTCATGATCTGAGTGAAGCCCTTAAATTAGGCGATCATGTGGCTATTATGAAAGATGGTTTTATTGTTCAGCTCGGTACCCCCGAAGATATCGTTGACAATCCGGCAGATGACTATGTAACTGCATTCACTCAAGATGTAGATCGAGGTCGAGTTCTCACGGTTGGCTCGGTTATGAGACGCCCAGAACCATTAATTGCAGGGCGAGATCAAGTAAGACAGGCAATGTTCAGGATGCGAGAATTGAGACGGGATGGTTTGTTCCTTGTTGACCATCAAAACAAACCGGTTGGACTTGTGATAGATCAAGATGTTGCAACAGCCGCCCGAAAAGGGGAACACGATATCAGCAGAGTTACACGCACAGATTTCCCCACAACATCTCCAGAAACGTACCTTGCCGACATATATAATACTGTCGCTACAGGATTGCCGATTGCAGTGATCGATGAGAGTGATAAACTTGTTGGTTTTATAAACCAATGGGATGTTCTGGCCAATGTGGCGAATCCTATCGAAACTGCTGGGGCAGACGATTCCTTCGGTCATAAACCTGTCACAGAGGATTCACTGGAAGGACGGGTCTCCCAGGCTTTTGAGGACGAAGGATCATGAATCCATTTCCATTTGAAGATTACGAATTACCCTTTGAAGATTGGATTGATGATTTCGTCAACGATTGGCTGGTCCCCAATTTAGGCGATTTCTTTCGCACCATATCCCGTCCCATTGATGAGACATACTATTTCCTCCTTGATAATGTCCTCCTCGCAAAATGGATGCCGGAATGGCTTCCGGCGCTGGTATTTCTACCTATACTTTTCATTATTGCATGGGTTGCTGCAGGATGGCGTGTAGGGTTTTTCAGTGTAGCTGGAATGGTGCTGGTAGGTTTCATGGGTTATTGGGAAGAGACGATGGAAACACTGGGGATGGTTCTAACAGCTGTTGTCTTCTGTGTTGTAACTGGTGTCCCAGTGGGTATTATTGCCTCTCGTTATGATTGGTTTGCCTCTATTGTTCGCCCATTCCTGGATATGATGCAGACAATTCCCGCATTCGTCTATCTGGTACCGATTGTTATGCTATTCGGTGTTGGAGCAGTGCCAGGCATTATCGCCACCATTATCTTTGCTTTGCCACCAATCATACGCCTTACGAATCTCGGTATACGTCAGGTGGATCCTGAACTCGTTGAGGCCGCTTATGCATTTGGTTCAACACCAATACAAGTATTGTGGAACGTACAAATACCATTAGCAATGCGAACAATTATGGCTGGTCTAAACCAGACCCTGATGCTGGCTCTTTCAATGGTTGTTATCGCAGCCTTGGTTGGGGCCCCCGGTCTCGGAGCGGAAGTAAGAGTTGCTCTGGGTAGATTACAGATAGGTCATGGAATGACGGCTGGATTCAGTATAGTGATTCTGGCAATCATTTTAGACCGAATATCTCAGGCACTTGCCGAACCTGATCGCCCTACGACTGCAAAACCATTACGCGGATTGGTAATCATGACCGCCGCTATTATTCCACCACGAATCTTGTTAAAACACCGAAAAGAGGAGGTGATATCTCAAGAAAAGAATAAACAGACACCTTTCAAGTAACAGATTATATCTATGTAAAACAATCGAATAAGGAGGATGGCCAATGAACTTTAAAACCTTTTTCATGCTACTCGTTTCCATCATAGTTATTGCCGGACTGGTTCTCGTAAGCGCTGCTTGCGATGACGATGATGAAACTGCTGCAACCGCAACCACCGAACCCACCCAAACAGATGAACCAGATTCACTTCCAGGTGAGGGTGTAACAGTAAAACCTGCCAAGGCCACATGGGATACCGGCTGGTTCCAGATTGAGCTCTATATCAAAGCCTTGGAGGCTCTCGGTTACAAAATTGAAGATCCGGTCATGCTGGAAAACCCGCCATTCTACCAGGCTGTATCTCTCGGCGATGTTGATTTCTGGGCCAATGTTTGGGTACAGATACATCAACCTTATACTGCAGACATTGCAGACAAAACCACGATTGTTGGATATGTTGCCAAGGGCGGAGCTCTTCAGGGATACCTTGTGGATAAGAAAACTGCCGATGAGTATGGTATCACCAATCTGGAGGATTTTAAGAAACCTGAAGTTATAGACGTATTCGATACAGATGGTAACGGAAAGGCTAATCTGGTTGCCTGCCCGCCTGGTTGGGGTTGCGAGCTCAGAATTGATTTCCACCTGGAGACATACGAACTCGGTGACTACATTGAACCAGTCAAAGCTGAGTACTCGATAGCTATGGCTGATGCTATTGCCCGGTACATTAACGGCGATCCAGTATTTTTCTATACATGGACACCCAACTGGACAGTTGGTAAGCTCATTCCTGGAGAAGATGTTGTTTGGATCGAAGTACCCTTCCCAGCACTGCCTGAAGATGCCGGGGGTGACCTTGATGCTCTTACCATCGCCGGAGTCGAAGGTTGTGTCAGCGATCCCTGCCTCATGGGATTCGGAGCGGATGATATTGCAGTAATCGCCAACAACGAGTTCCTTGCTGACAATCCAGCTGCAGAAGCTCTCCTTGCTGCAGTTGAGATACCGTTGGCTGATATCTTTGTCCAAAATGCTAAAATGTTTGATGGAGAAGACAGCGAAGAAGACATCAAACGCCACGCTACCGAATGGATAGTGGAAAACCAGGCGCTCTTCGATTCCTGGATCGATGCAGCTCTGGCAGCTGTTGAATAAGTAAACAGAGTAACATCATTTGAAAAAAACGGCGGGGGAATCAACCCCCGCCGTTTTTTTTGGTTGTCCATTTAATATCTGTCTATCTACCAATAGGGCAGGCTCGTTCACATACTCGGCAGTATTTGATTCGCACACTCTCCTCAATCCCGTTCCACGACACTTCCATAACTTCTTTATTCAATCTATCTTCTTCTATCTGCAAGTTACATCGCTCCCTCTCATAGGAGCCATTCTCAAAGGCATTTCTACGACAAGCTTTTATGCACGGCATATCACAAGTTGCACAGGCATCAAATTCAATAGAACTTGTTGGTTCCAAGTCTTCATCAAGCAACAAAGCTCGTAAACGAACATGCGGTCCAAATTCAGGCGTCACCAAAAGATTGTTTTTTCCTACTATTCCCAATCCCGCCATTACGGCTGCATCCTTTAGATAAATACCGCCGTTTTCCACATGATACATTAAGTTTTGTGCCTTGATATCCCATTCTTGCTCTAACCATTCCTGAATCCTATCTGCTGTATCAATGAGAATTCGGTTTCCAGGTGTACCCCTTTTACCATCCCACCAATCCAACTCAAGCTGTTTACCAGGGTGTACTAACGCTATAACTAACACCGACTGCGCCCAGTCGGGCCATGAAACCAGTTGATCACTAGTATGAGATGGGGACTTTTTTAGTGCATGAACATTTGCTATACCTGCTAGCGAAGCCCCAAAAGATTTCGCTTTTGAAATTATATCTTCTGAACGATATTGTCTATTTTCTTGATTCATGCACTTCTCCAGTTGCAGACTGTATCGTTTTCCCCATTGTCGATTCCGTGTGTCTCAAAGCACCTCAAAAGCATCTGCCCCCATCGACTATAACATTTATGCCATGTGGTCTTGACCTGCCCCCATTTATTGTACCACTCTCAATGTTAGAGCCGGGATAAAA
>CAZWIP010000208.1:0-5307 GCA_964634125.1 uncultured Dehalococcoidia bacterium | reverse complement strand
CTAGTCAGCAGTTGTCAATCTTACATAAAGTCGACAAACACCGGCACGAACAGCAACGAAATCATGCTCATCAGCTTAATTAAAATGTTCAGGGAAGGCCCGGAGGTGTCCTTGAACGGGTCACCAACGGTATCACCGTTGACCGCTGCTTTATGAGAATCAGAGCCCTTGCCTCCCAGGTTACCCTGTTCGATCCACTTCTTGGCATTATCCCAAGAACCACCGGCGTTGGCCATTGTGACAGCCAGCACAAAACCAGTACCAATGGCACCAATCAATAATCCACCCAGCGCTTCAGGGCCAAGGAATGGGACGATACCCACAATGATCGGGATAACAACAGCCAGAATACCAGGTAACATCATCGATCTGAGAGCGGCTTTGGTACTCATGTCAACACAAGTATTGTAGTCAGGCTTAACACCTTCTTTACCTTCAAGCAGCCCCGGTATCTCTCGCCACTGGCGACGAACTTCGTTAACCACACCCATGGCGGCCTTACCCACAGCGTCCATTGTCAATGCGCTGAAGAGACAAACCATCATAGCACCAATCAGCACACCCATCACAACCTGTGGATCCATAAGGCTCATGCTGAAGGGATCGGTTATGTTTTGGGCTGCCATCTCAATTTGTATATTCTGACCGAAAGCGGCCGTCAGGCCGAGGGCAGTCAGTGCGGCTGAACCAATGGCAAATCCCTTACCGGTAGCGGCAGTGGTATTGCCCAGGGAATCGAGAGCGTCTGTCTTTTCCCTGACTTCAGGGGGAAGACCGGCTTGCTCAGCGATACCGCCGGCATTATCGGCCACCGGTCCGTAAGCATCTGTGGCCAGCGTGATACCCAGCGTTGAGAGCATGCCGACCGCTGTAATGGCCACACCGTATAATCCGGCCAGTTCGTAGGCAACCAGAACGGCAGCTACAACCAGGATTACCGGGATAACAGTACTCACCAATCCGGTGGAGAACCCCTTAATAATCAGGGTTCCGGTTCCGGTTTCAGAAGCTTCAGCAACTCTTTGTGTGGGTTTGTAAATATCAGCAGTGTAATATTCAATACTGACACCAATCAGCACACCGGCAATCAGGCCAGCAACGACCGAGAACCAGATATCCCACATTGAAACATCGGCAAAATCTGGCGCTTTTGCGGCCACGTCCTTGAGGGCATCATCTATACCCATCAAATGCATTGCTAAAAGAGAGAAACCGGCAACAAGTATCGATGCGGCGTATACACCGCGTCGCAGCGCTGCCAGAAGAGCTTCAATTTTAAGCTGCTCGCCAACCCGGACGAAGAACGTACCGGCGATGGAACATAAGATTCCAACTGCTGCGATGATGAACGGCAGCATAGCTAAGTCACCATCGAAGGCAATGCCTGCTCCGATGGCCACTGTCATCGTGGCGATGATGGCGCCTGCATATGACTCGAACAGGTCAGCGCCCATTCCGGCGATGTCCCCAACATTGTCACCAACGTTATCGGCAACCACGCCCGGATTCCTCGGGTCATCCTCAGGAATTCCGGCCTCTACCTTACCAACCAGGTCGGAACCAACGTCAGCGGCCTTGGTGTAGATACCGCCACCCACCCTGGCAAACAGGGCGATGGAAGAAGCGCCAAAACCAAATCCCACCAGGATTCCAGTGATATCGCTGGCACCATCAGTAGTGTGATCACCCCAGATGACGTAAACGACGCTCAAACCTATTATTGCCAGAGAAACAACCATAAGACCCATTACAGCGCCGCTGCTAAAAGCAACGCGCAGGCCCTCGTTCAGGCTTTTCTGGACACCGGCAACGGTGCGACAGTTAGACTTCGTTCCAATCTTCATTCCAATGAATCCGGCGAGCACGGAACAGCATGTTCCGATCAGATAGGCAACCGCTACCAGACCCCTGGGCTCAATCAGCACTCCCAGTACTATGGCCACTACAACCACGAATGCTGCCAGTGTCTTGTATTCGCGGATAAGGAATGCCATGGCACCCTTTTCTATGAGTTCTGAAATCTCTCGAACTTCCTGGTTGCCCCTGTCCTTCTTCATCAGTCGTGTGACCAGGAAGACAGCGAAGAGCAAACCAATGCCTCCTGCTATCAGGGCATAATAAATTAGATCCACTATCATACCTCCTTTAAAAATCTATATTACAAACAATGACCCCTTGGAACCTTCCTCGGTCTGGTCCAAGAGGCCATAAATTAAAACCAAAACATATTAATTGCCGCAGACGGCTCCTTGATTTCCTCCATAAATCGTACCATCCATCGTAAGCAAGTCGCATCGGCAGGCCAGCGTATTGGCCAACCGAACAAAAGGCTTAGCCCTCACGCGGTATTCTAAGCAAAAATACCTAGTAGTCACATGAGAATTGGACACCTTCAAACCAAAGGTTTGACCCATTCAAAAGTCAAGCCCATATTATATAGAAACCGATTATCGTGCGCCCAATTCCAAAATATCAGTGCCTGTTTAAGTCCCTTCAGCTCTTGCCAAATAGCTCTTGCCCCAGGCGCGCACTATTAAACCACCAGCAACGATCTGGATCGCCAAACCAGTAAGTATTGCCCAGAGCCACCAAAGCCCAATAAAGACTGCCGAACAGACAATCCATACCATCACAAGAACAGCCAGCCCTGAGAGGCTCCATTCCATTGATCTATCACTCACCTCCTGCATTACCTCCTTTCAAGTTTTTGTTAAATGCCTCAAGTTTGGTCTCTAATTCCTTCTGCCTTAATGCCACAGTGAGATCACCCCGGCTCCTCTCCAAAACTCCCCTGACCATGTCGGTTGTTCTTCTTAATCCGCCAGTCAGGGCATCAGGATAATCGATGGTCACCAGAAGGCTGTAGATATCATCCATCATCCCCAGGATTTTTTCGCAATGTTCCACCTCCCCACGTCTCATCACATCCAGTATATGCCGTCTCAGTTCCCCGGCAGCTTCGCCCAATCCGTTTAAATAGGCGGAATACTTAACACCAAGTTCATCCGGCCCCGGGACACGTTCCCCAGAAATCAATGCTAAAGTTGCGCGAGCTTCGGCATATTCCTTCTGAGAATCAAGAACAAAACCGGTATATCGCAAATCATCATAATCACCGATGGCTTTGTCCACATCATCCAAAATTGCCTTGGCTTCATCCGCCAGAGACTTCGCCAGATCAAATTCTCCACGATGTGCTGCCCTTATGGAAGTGGAACATTTGTATATCGCCTCTCGGGATGATTTAATGGCTTTATCCCGAGCCTCATGTTTAGCCGAAAAACTTTCTCTAACCTTCTTACCAATGCTTTCAAGTTCAGTAGATAAATCAGTCAATTGCCACCTCTTTAGACAAATTTCGCGGCCAGTTGATGCGTTGAGGTCAGTGTATCTTCGGTATTAAAAACCGCACTTATAACAGCTACAGAATCAGCTCCTGCTTCTATCGCTGTATTCACGTTAGTCTCGTTTATACCCCCGATGGCTACAATCGGTATTGAGATCTTTCCCTTTATCTCCTGTAGCCTTTCCGGACCTACGACTTCGGCGTCTGCCTTTGTGGGTGAGGGATACATCGAACCCACTCCAATATAATCAACTCCTTCTTCCTGAACCTGAACTGCTTGTTCCACCGTACGCACAGTGCACCCGATTATTTTATCCAAAGACATCATTTCCCGTGCCAGAGGAACGGGAAGATCATTCACTCCGAGGTGTACTCCATCAGCATCAACTGCCACTGCTACATCTATCTGGTCATTCATAATGAAAAGGACATCTGCCTCAGCACACACCTGTCTGAGTTCATAAGCCACATCTATGATATCGCGTTTGCTCCGAAGCTTGTCCCTCAGTTGAACAACTCTGGCACCTCCCTGAATCACCTGACGAGTAACTTCCACCTCACTTCGTCCTGCAAGGTTTTGTCCATCAATAATGACATAGAGCCCCGCAATTCTCTCTCGCTTATCATGACGAATTAACTTCAGTGTTAGTTCCTTTTCAAGCTCATAGAGCAGAAATCTGGCATGTTCAAAATTGCGCTCAGCGATTTCCACTGGAACCTGGGGAAGCTTGGCATATTCCTCAAGAACGCGCAAGGATTCCTGGACTCGCCGGGCATTTGCCGCTACCAAATCAACCAGTTGTGTCCTGGGAATAGTAGCGACTAGCTTTTCACGCCCAACATCTCCTTCGGAATCGCGGGAAGCCAGCAGTTTACTTCGAAATGCGGGATCAGTTGAGGTCAACTCGTGGCGCATTCGCTTGAGGGTCTCGGTGATCTGAATATCGCCCAATACAAAGCGCGCAGAATCTTCGAGAACGCGGAGGCCCTCGCCAAGGCGATCGAGGTTGGCATCCATTAGACGCAACATTCGAAAGTAGAGCCTATATTTCATTAACGTTGGGTTGGAGGTCTTTCGTAGCGCCAGGCATATCACCCTCCCTGGCACCATCGATCATATCACGAATTTGTGATGGCATTTCCATGCCCATACTGGCGAATTTGTCTTCCGTTGATCTTCCAATATTGCGTGGGTCCATGTAGTAATCGGGACTGTTGGGATTGCTATGCGCTGCGTGAACATCACTCACTGATTTGGAAACACCAAAGCTCGTGATAAGACGAATCATATCTTTACTGCCGCAAGAACCACATTCTGCATTTACCGGTGAGGTTACAGTCCTCACAAAAACGCTGGTCCTGTTTTGACACTCCTGACACTGAAACTCATAAATTGGCATTTACCTAGTCCTCATCCCCTCCATCGGAACCGCTGTCATTTCCCAAACCCAGAGCCTGTTGTGCATCGGACGCAACACTCTCATATGACTCACCTGATTCTAATCGCCCCTGAAACTCCTCATATTCGGGTGCGATATCATCGCCGGTGGCATTCATCATCTTACGATTCCATTCTGCCAATGCTCTGGGATCACTGGATTCAAGCCCCCTTACAAGTTGATGATCGCCCAGGATATCTTCATAGAAATCTTTCCGGTAATAAGTATCACCCTTGCCTATGCGAAACCTGGAGAATAATCGAGTCAGTTCATTGCTGCCACATTGGGGACATTTCGAAGATGGATCATCCTCAAAACCTCTCATAAATAAAGAGACTCGACGTTTACAGTTTCCGCAACGATACTCATAGATAGGCATATATTTTTCACCTCACTCCACACTAAGATTTTATCAGATGACGGAGCAGACAAGCAAACAAGCTCCACCTTAGTCAATGGCGTTTTTCACTAGGGCGTGTTCACACTAAGCAGCGCATCGTTGATCAGAGCGAAATAGATGAA